>JBEILV010000008.1:0-34348 GCA_040379105.1 Flavobacterium sp. | reverse complement strand
ATGAATCAATTTTTAACCAACGGCAGCAAATCAATCCCGAAATTGATTTTGATGGACGCCAAAAGTTTGGAAATTGTGGGCGTTTGGGGACCGAGACCGCAGGGCGCAGCTCAATTAATTCTGGATTACAAAGCAACCCACGGAAAACTTGATGAAACAGCCAAAACAAACTTGCAAAAATGGTATTTGCAAGACAAAGGCATCAGCATTCAGCAAGAAATTATGGAAATGTTGGCACAAACAGTGGCTGTTTAATCACAACCGCAACCGCCCTTGTCACAACCTGATTTCGTTTTCTTTTTCCAGAAAAACTTTTTAATCAAAGCAGCTACGGCTAAAAAAAGCAAAATGAACGGCAGAATATTGTAAATCAAAATCATAATCAAAACTAAGATTTTAAAATACACTGCAATCATTTCTTTTGCTAAAATTTTGAAAAAAAGCAAGTTTTATTCCTTCAAAAGAATCTCAGTAAGACAGATTCTTTTGAAAAAATTTAAACACGAGTCGATCAAATAAAAACATGAAAGCAATTTTCGGGCCCTATTTTTTAGTCTCGAAGTCAAATCCGTATATTCGCACAAAAAAAGATGCTTCAAGAAACTGATTTTATTCCAAAGGAATATAGCAACGATATAAAAAATATATGTTTTGAATGGGAAGCACCAAGCAACATCGCTTTGGTAAAATATTGGGGTAAAAAGCAACACCAAATCCCAGCAAATCCATCGATTAGTTTTACATTGAGCCAATGCAAAACCATTACAAAGATGCAATGCATCAAAATAGAAAAATCGGAAACATTCAGCTATGAATTTTTATTTGAAGGACAACCAAAGCCTGATTTTCATCCAAAAATCGAGAAGTTTTTTCAAAGAATATTGGTTTATTTGCCGTTTCTGAAAGAATATCATTTTGTTATTGATTCTCGAAATACATTTCCAC
Organism: Flavobacterium sp.; assembly: GCA_040379105.1. Lineage (GTDB taxonomy): Bacteria > Bacteroidota > Bacteroidia > Flavobacteriales > Flavobacteriaceae > Flavobacterium. The sequence goes on along the minus strand of JBEILV010000008.1, from coordinate 33,403 downwards.
ATAGTTCAGGCATTGCCTCTTCCGCTTCAGCAATGGCAGCACTGTCGTTGAATTTGATGAGTTTAGAACGCGCACTTTTTCCAACCCTTACCGACGATTATTTTTATAAAAAAGCTTCTTTTTTAGCGCGTTTGGGTTCAGGCAGCGCCTGCCGAAGTGTTGCAGGACAAGTCGTCGGTTGGGGTGGGCATCCAGCGATTGAAAATTCGACAGATTTGTTTGGAGTGCCTTTTAACGATTTGCATGTCAATTTTCATGATATTCAAGATACTATTTTGTTGATTGACAAAGGTTCCAAGCAGGTTTCGAGCACGCTCGGTCACGATTTAATGCACCAACATCCATTTGCTGAAAAGCGCTTTGAACAAGCCTTTGAAAATTTGGTTTTGATGAGAGAAATTTTAAAAAGTGGCGATTGGGAGGCTTTTTGTTCACTTGTAGAAAGCGAGGCACTGACTTTACACGCCATGATGATGACTTCTTATCCGTATTTTATACTCATGAAACCCAATACATTGCTGGCAATTCAAGCCATTTGGGATTTTAGAGCAAAGCATCAAGCCAAAATATGTTTTACTTTAGATGCGGGTGCTAACGTCCATGTTTTATTTGCGAAAGAACATCAAACGATTGTTTTAGAATTTATTAAAAATCACCTCGCATCGTTGTGTGAAAATAATCAGTATATTTGCGACCAATTAGGCAATGGTGCATTTCAAACATTGTAGTTTGATTGCTATCTTTTTCTTTTTGATATTCAATTGAATAATAAAACTAATTCACCACATTCATGAAAGGACCATTATTTTATTCCAAAATTCTGTTGTTCGGCGAATACGGAATTATTAAAGATTCCAAAGGATTGTCTATTCCATACAATTTTTATAATGGTGCGTTGAAGGTCTCGGAAAATCCTTCAGAAGAAGCAAAAAAGTCCAATGAAAGTTTACGAAGATTTGTAAATCATTTGATTGAATTGCAACAAACGCAACCTGCCTTGGTACAATTTGATATTGAAACCCTCCAAAAAGACATCAACGAAGGCATGTATTTCGATTCGAGCATTCCGCAAGGTTACGGGGTGGGCAGCAGCGGTGCTTTGGTGGCAGCTATTTATGACAAATATGCATTATCAAAAATTACGGTTTTAGAAAATCTTACACGCGAAAAATTATTGCACCTCAAGCAAACCTTTGCACAAATGGAATCTTTTTTTCATGGCAAAAGTTCGGGCTTAGATCCTTTAAATAGTTATTTGAGTTTGCCAATTCTTATCAATTCGCAAGATCATATTGAGCCTACCGGCATTCCATCGCAAAGTTTTGATGGAAAAGGCGCCGTGTTCTTATTAGATTCGGGCATCGTTGGCGAAACAGCACCAATGGTTCAGATTTTTATGGAAAATTTGAAAGACCAAGGGTTTAGAACCATGCTTAAAAATCAATTCGTGAAGCATACGGATGTGTGTGTGGATAGCTTTTTGAAAGGCGATATCAAAACACTTTTTTCAAGTACAAAGAAATTGTCGAAAGTTGTTTTAAATCACTTCAAGCCTATGATTCCCGAAAATTTCCACGCAGTTTGGCAAAAAGGAATCGATAGTAATGATTATTATTTGAAATTATGTGGCTCTGGCGGTGGTGGATATATTTTAGGTTTTACACAAGATTTTGAAAAAGCCAAAAACGCACTCAAAGGTTATAAATTGGAAGTGGTGTATCAGTTTTAATTATAAACCATATTTTATTATATTAAGCACAATTTCCAAATAAATTGTGCTTTTTTTATAGCATTGAAACACAGCAAAAATGGCATCAAAAAAAAGCAAGTTGTTTTTTATGAAATGGATCAGTTTGTTTTCGACCATTAGAGTCTATAATGTCGTGGTGCTCATGGTTGCGCAATATCTTGCTTCAATTTTTATACTTTCCCACGAGCAACCCTTAGATGTTATTTTTGATTTGAATTTGTTGATTTTGGTTTTGGCATCCTCACTATCAATTGCTTCTGGCTATATTATTAATAATTTTTACGACAGTCAAAAAGATTTGATCAATCGACCCAAAAAGACATTACTGGATCGTTTAGTGTCGCAAAAAACAAAACTTAATGTTTATTTCGGCATCAATTTTTTGGTTTTTTTACTTTCTTTTTTGATTTCGTGGCGAGCAGTGCTGTTTTTTTCATTCTATATTTTCTCAATTTGGTTTTATTCTCATAAAATCAAAAAATATACTTTTCTCGGAAATCTATTCGCTGCATTATTAGCAATTTTACCTTTTTTTGCCATCCTTTTGTATTATAAAAATTTCGACAAAATCATTTTTATACATGCTTTTTTGGTGTTTCTCTTGGTGCTTATTAGAGAATTAATCAAAGATTTGGTCAATATTACTGGCGATTTAACACAAGGCTATCAAACGGTTCCGGTGGTATATGGCGAAAAAAAAGCCAAAACCATTATTGCTTTTTTCTCGATACTAACCATCGTTCCAATCTATGTACTTACCCATTTTTCAGATGTTGGACTGTTGTATTTGTATTTCTATCTTGCTTTTGCAGTGTTACTCATGATGATGGTTGTTTTGTGGAACACAGAAAAAAGAAAAATCTATTTGTTAGTTTACAACATCACTAAAGTACTTATTCTCATTGGTATTTTGAGTGTCATTTTAATACATCCAAAATCAATCAAAGTGATTAAAAACATGCTTCATTTTTATTGAAAAAAGGCATTTATTGAAAGATTCATTTTGTAGCCCACAAAACTGTATCTTTGCAAAAATTTATTTTATGACGAAGCATCAGGAATCATCTGGTAAAAAAAACACAGATAGAAAACCAAAAAGTGGCGTAAAAAAGAGTGTTGCGCCCAATAAAAGCGCTGCACCTTTAAACAAAAAATTCAAGCCAAAAAAAATATCAAAACCAGCGGTTGCAAAAGTTGACGACGGAACCATCCGATTAAATCGATATATTTCTAACTCTGGAGCATGCTCAAGAAGAGAAGCCGATATTTACATTGCGTCAGGCGCAGTGAAAGTCAACGGCAAACCCGTGACAGAAATGGGTTATAAAGTTCAAATTGGCGATGTGGTTCAATTTGATGGAGTTACCGTGACGCCAGAAAAGAAAGTTTACATACTTCTCAACAAACCTAAAGGATTTACAACCGCAAACGAAAATGACTCAAGCGGTAAAAACGTTTTCGAATTGGTTAAAAATTCTACCAAAGCTGCCATTCAAACCATCGGACGAATGGACAGCAACACCACAGGATTGCTGATTTTTACGAACGATACGGATATGATTCGTAAATTTTCATTACCCAACCAAAAGTCCACCAAAATTTATCAAGTAACTCTAGATAAAAACCTGAAATATGAAGACTTAGAGAAAATTGCTGGTGGAGTAGTGCTTGGCGATCATAAGTTGTATGTAGAAGAAATCAGCTATGTGGAAGGCGAGCCTAAATCTGAAATAGGCATCAAATTGAGAACTCCCAACGTAAAAGTGGTACGTTCGATTTTTGAAAAATATGCCTACGATGTTTTGAGAATAGACAGGGTTGTTTTTGCAGGACTTACTAAGAAAAATTTACCGAGAGGCGACTGGAGATATCTCACAGAGCAGGAAATTATCAATCTAAAAAACAGCTAATCGTCTTAATATTATAGTTTAATGGTAAATAATAATGATTTTAAAGTGTGCAAAACCACGATTTCTAAAATCTATTTATATATTTGCCAAATCAATTAAAAATTGAAATACAATAAATATGAGAATAATTACAAAGTTAACATTGGTTATGTTGTTGGTATCGTCCGCAACCGCTTTTGCACAAGAAGAGAGCGAAGTTTACAACAAATGGTCAGTAGAAGCTGGCGTTGGTACTTCAAACCTGACAGGTTTAATGTCAACAAGTCAATATTATAATGAAGCTTTTGCTCCCATCGGTTTTAATCTTGGTGCACGATATATGTTTAATAGAAAGTTTGGTGTGAAGTTTGCCTTTGCAATGGACAATGTTGAAAATTACGGCATTGGAAAATTCAAAGCAAATTTGATGCATTTCAATACCAACACGGTTTTAAACTTAAGCCAAATTTTAGATTTCCAACAGTTTACAAATAGACTTGGACTTTTGATGAATGTAGGGTTTGGGTATTCAAGAATGTCGTTAGACGATGAATTCGTGATTGCTGACTATGGTAAAAACAACGACGATAACATGTTGAATGCACAAGTTGGATTTACAGTCCAAGGACGCTTAACAGACAAGCTGGTTGTGAATCTTGATGCAAGTCAAAGATATTTGGCACTCAACACTTTAAACTTAGATGGTACAAGAAATAACGATACCTCTAGAAGTAGAATTGATGGCGGAGTTTTAAACTTTTCTTTGGGTCTGACTTATTACTTAGGTAGCAATGCCAAACATGTGGATTGGACTCCTTACGAAGTGGCACCAGATTTAACCAATGAGTTAGAAGAGTTACAAAATAAAATTGCAGAATTGGAAGATGCAGCTGTTACTAAAAACGAATTGATGAAAATGCAACAAAAAATGGATGAAAAAATCCAAGAAGGCATCATCAAATCTTCTGAAATGGCACAAACAGCTATCAACAACAGCAAATCTGGCGGTACTACGGAAATGACTCCTGCATTCTTGATGAACAATGATTATGTTGCGGCTTATTTCGAATTTAATAAAAGAAAACCAACCAACGTTTCTACAAACGGGATTGATTTCTTAGTAACTTACTTAAGAAAAAATCCAGCATCTAAAGTAACCTTAATCGGTTATGCTGATGAAGTGGGCAATTCTAAATACAACGACAAACTTGCCAAAGACAGAGCTGAAAGTGTGAAAGACATGATCATAAAAGCGGGTGTCGATGCCAATAGAATCGAAATCAAATCTGGCGGAGAAGACAATTCTGTTGATCCAAAATCTGATTTAGCAAGAACAATTGTTAGAAGAGTGGTTTTCAGAGTAAACTAGTTTTTTTTTAAACATATCAAATTCCTTAAAACAGGCTTAGCATTTAAGTCTGTTTTTTGGAATTTTTATTTTTTCAATATCTAATGGAAAATAATTTTTTCGTTCATGTATCTTCATATATCGATGAGGGTTGCTCCATCGGAAGTGGTACCAAGATTTGGCATTTTTCTCATATCATGCCCCATTGTTCGATAGGGAATAACTGTAACATTGGTCAAAATGTTGTAATTTCTCCCGATGTTACAATTGGGAACAATGTAAAAATTCAAAATAATGTATCGGTTTACACAGGCGTTGTTTGCGAAGACGATGTTTTTTTAGGTCCCTCGGCGGTTTTTACCAACGTAATCAATCCAAGAAGTGCCGTGAATCGAAAAACTGAATATCAAAAAACCATTGTCAAAAAAGGTGCCTCGATTGGTGCGAATGCCACCATTGTTTGCGGCAATGATATCGGTCAGTATGCTTTTGTTGGCGCAGGTGCGGTCGTGACGAAAAACGTACCCGATTTTGCATTGATTGTAGGCAATCCTGCCAAGCAAATAGGATGGGTAAGTGAGTACGGACATAGATTGAATTTTGACGAGAACAATAAAGCAGTTTGTCCTGAAACAAATGATGCTTACGTTCTGAACAACAATGTAGTTTCAAAATTATAGCGCATGAAAAATTTTGCATTGATTGGTGCCGCGGGCTTTATCGCTCCAAGGCATTTAAAAGCGATAAAAGATACAAACAATAGATTGATTGCTGCGCTCGACAAGTTTGACAGCGTAGGTGTGATGGATAGTTATTTTCCACATGCCGATTTTTTTACAGAATTCGAACGTTTCGATCGTCATATCTACAATCAAATACACAAAAAACACACACCGCTTGACTATGTAGCCATTTGTACTCCTAATTATCTGCACGATTCTAATATTCGTTTTGCATTGCGAAATCAGGCAGATGCCATTTGCGAAAAACCGTTGGTACTCAATCCATGGAATGTAGAAGCATTAGAGGAATTAGAAAGAGAAACACAAAAAAAGGTATATACAATCTTGCAACTTCGATTGCATCCAAGCATTATTGCCTTGAGGGAAAAAGTTCTTAATGGTCCTATAGATAAAATGTATGATTTAGATTTAACCTACATCACTTCGCGTGGAAATTGGTATTATACGTCATGGAAGGGCGAAATTTCCAAATCTGGCGGCATTGCTTCGAACATCGGGATTCATTTTTACGATATGCTCACTTGGATTTTTGGCGATGTGCAACGGAACGATGTGCATCTGCACACCCACGACAGAGCTGCGGGTTATCTCGAATTTACAAACGCTAGAGTAAGATGGTTTTTGTCCATCAACGAAGATACATTGCCTCAGCACATCAAAGAAGCAGGACAAACCACCTACAGGTCTATCAAAATGGATGGTGAAGAAATAGAGTTTTCCGATGGTTTCAAAGATTTGCATACCGTTAGTTATCAGCATATTTTGGATGGTCATGGGTTTGGATTAAAAGAGGCAAAAACAGCTATTGATATTGTGTATGATATTAGAAACGCAGAAGTCAAACCTTTGCTTGGCGATTATCATCCTTTTTGCAATTTAAAATTGAGCAACCACCCTTTTAATAAATAAATATTTGGTATTGATTCTAAAAAGATAAAAGAAACAAATAAAGCGACATGTTTAAATTGATTTTACGGATCGAACCTTTCAAGACGTGGTCTAGCAAAGGATATTTTGTGAAAAACGTAAGAACAAACATTCTTCTTTATTTGTTTTTTAAATATTTTTTTGGGCTCAATAGAGCGTCAAAAATTAAAATAAACTTCACATCTACAGTGATTTGTCCCGAAAATATTAAGCTCGGACGCAATGTAGAAAAAAGTTTTATTGTGTCTGGCAATTGCTATTTTCAAGCCGTGAATGGTATTGAAATTGGCGATGACACTATTTTTGCTCCCGGTGTTAAAATAATTAGCGCCAATCACGATTTACAAAATCATGGACATATAAAAGCAGAAGGTATCAAAATAGGCAGTCATTGTTGGATTGGCGCAAATGTGGTCATTCTTCCCGGAGTACATCTTGGCGACCATACCATTGTCGGTGCGGGATCTGTGGTAACAAAAAGTTTTGTGGAAGGAAATATCACAATTAAAGGAGTGCCTGCAAGATGAAAGAAAACAAAGATTTAAATGATTTTTGGAAAAACGTTGCAAAATTGGCAAGTGGTTCTCTGATATCGCAAGTTTTTGTTATTGTTTTAACTCCGATCATTGCTAGATTGTACAGTCCCGCAGATTATGGCACTTTAAGTTTGATCAACAGTATTGTGGGCATAGTGGTCATTGTTGCTTCTTTAAGACTCGAAAGGGCACTTGTTTTGGTGGGTGCGCGCACATCCACCCAACTACTCAATTTGTGCAACACAATTACGTTTCTTTTTGCAATCCTGATCCTTTTACTTGTTTTGTTCTTTGATGATTTTTTCAATCAATTTTTTAAAATCGAACCCGCTTATTTGCTTTTTGTGATTCCGTTTTTGGTTTTCGTGAATGGAATTTTGAATGCCTTCAAATCTTTTGGAAACAGTTTTAAGGTCTATGGCTTGCTTACCACTTCCATTGTAATCAATTCTATTTTGTCTTCGTCATTAAAAGTGGTTGCTGCCTTTTTTTTTGCCCCAACTGCCTTACTTTTGGTAGCTTCCGAGAGCATTAGTGTGGTTGTTACTTTGGTATTTCTTTTCGTGACATTTCGATTTGCCAACATCAATTTTCAATATTCATTTCCGAAATTAGCGTTTGTATCGGACACCATAAAGGCGCAAAAGCAGTTTTTGAAATATGACATTGTAAGTAGTTTGTTGAATAATTTTTCGTGGTTGATGCCTGCTTTGCTGTTGTCTTATTATTTTGACAAATCGGTGGTAGGTTTTTACTCGCTAGGTTTTACGATGCTCAGATTACCCATGAATTTGTTAGGGAAAGCCATTGGCGACGTTTACTACAAATCTGCATCCGACAGCATTGATCCAATTGCGTTGAAAGAAAACACGCTTAAAATTGTTGTGAAGCTTTTTGGTTTCGGACTTCTCCCCATTTTCTTTATCACATTGTTTGGCGATCAGCTTTTTGTTTTACTATTCGGCATGGAGTGGGAGCAAGCGGGTGTATATTCGCAAATACTTAGTTTTTGGTCCTTGATTTGGTTTGTTGCCTCGCCTATTTCTAATATTTACTACATCAAGAACCTGCAAGACAAACTGTTCAATTTCACGCTTATAAGTTTATTACTTCGCGCCGCATCGCTCATGATCGGCGGATGGCTCAACGATGCTGTAGTGGCGTTGGTGCTTTTTAGCATCGTAAGTTTTATGCTCTATTTGTTTCAATTGGTTTATTTGCTTCAAAAAGTTGAAGTTGATGTTGCGTCGATCTTTTCGGGTCTTTTTTCTGAAACTAAATATGCATCGATTGTTATTATTTTGTTTTTTACGTGCTATTTTTACCAATTCCCATTCCTAATTTCTTTGTCCGTCGGTTCGTTTTCGATTTTGGGCTATTTTGGATATAAGTTTTATGAACTTAAACAACATAAAAAAAGAGGAAGATAAGGCAGAATTTGATTTAATTTGTTTTTTTAATAAAAGAGCAAGTTTTTCAAGCATAAAAAGTATTTTTTTTCACCCTATGAATCAACATCAAACCAAAGAAAAGTTACTCGTCATTTCGCAAATACAAATTTGGGACATGAAGAAAAACGCAGGCAAAGCCGTTATGGACAAAACTTTTCAAAAGTTTGGTAGCCAATACGATTTGACCATCATTGCTCCTGGCGATGTAATTCAATATGGAAGCAGTAAGTTTTATCCGTTAAAAAGTACGATTGAAGATAAAATTGGGAAAATTTATCTCATCGGACATCTGTTTCGATATTTCGCTTTCTATTTATTTTATCTCGATGTGAAAAAAATCATCGAAAAAAACGGTTTAAATCCAGACATTATTTACCTCGTTGGCTATTACGCGGCTTTTGCAGGTAGTAAAATTTATAAAAACAAAAAATTTACCATCAATAGATATTATGGAGTGGCATGGAACGAAAAAACGTTTCACACGCTGAAAGATCGAGTGAAAATGATTGTTCGAAAATATTGTTTTCGTCATTTTGCTCAGCTCATCATTCTGACCAACGATGGTACAAAAGGCGATTTGTTTTTCAAAAAAATTGGATATCAAGGCAATCAGTTCTATTTCTTAAAAAATGGTATCGAGATGGATTATGCGTTGGAAAGTGATTTCAAAACCAAATTTATTTTGAAGCACAATTTACCAAACGATGTTTTACTGCTTCTCACAGTGAGCAGACTTGCTGCGTGGAAGAAAGTAGAGCGTGCGATTGAAGCCTTGGTTGCCATAAAAGAAAAAGTGCCAAACGCTGTGCTTGTTATTGTGGGAAGCGGCGAAACATCAGAGAGTTTGAAGAATTTGGCGGTCCAATTGAACGTTCAGGACCACGTTATTTTTGCGGGTGCCATTTCGCACGATGTGTTGCCCAATTTCTATCAAATGACCGATATTTTTCTGTCGCTTTACGATTATTCGAATGCAGGCAATCCGCTTTTTGAAGCCATGTTGCACCGAAAAGCCATCGTAACAATCAACAACGGCGATACCTTAGATTTTATCAGCCACGAGGCAGCAAAGATAATCGACGATTTTGATGCCGCTCAATTGGTGGAAGCAACCTTGCAATTGCTCGAAAACGAGGAATTAAGAACACAATTGGGCAACAAGGCGCATGCTCTTTTACGTCAAAACTTTCAAAGTTGGGACGAAAGAATTCAAACGGAAGTTAACATCATCAACAATCAATACCACCATTATTTGGAAAGCAAAGAATGTTAAAAAAAATAATCACCTATATTCTTCCCATCAATTTGCTGTTTGACATTTCCCTTGGCTTTTTTGAAAAAGGCGGTGTCATTCCAATTATCCGTGCGCTATTGATGTTGGGCTTATTGGTCTTTTTTCTAATAAAATATAGCCATAATAACAAGTATTTTTCCATTGGCATTGTTTTTTCAATCTATGTCTTAATTACGTGCCTTTTCAGCCAAGACATCATGCGCTCTTTATCTATCACGCTCAAAGTCGTCATTTCAATATTGTCGTTTGGCATTGGTATTGGTTTTTTCAACACTTTCGTCCGGCTCAAATCGCTCAACAATTCTATCCTGATCGTTGCTGCCATTTTGTTTTTAAATTTTGTCATCAGCACTGTTTTTGGGATTGGAAAAGACAGTTATACCGAAGAAACCAACTTTCTGGCAGGAAATTTAGACGACAGTTGGAATATGTTCACCTATTCGTTGCTCGTTGCCCCGCTTTTGCTTTTACAATACAACAAATTTCCTACCTACAAAATTTTGATTCAGGTCTTGCTCTTCACAAATATGATTATCATGGTGCTGTCTTTGAAGCGAATTGCAGTGGTCGGACTCGTTTTTGGGGGTTTAATTTATGCGTTGTTCAATTTTAATTTATATAAAAATTTAAGGGCCTTTTTATCGATAGTTTTAGTGCTTCTTGCCACTTTTCCTTTGTATGAATCTTTGCTTTTCAATCGATTTAATGCCCGCGCCGACCGATTTCAACAAGGCTCTCTTGAAGAAGAAGCGCGATACATGGAGTCTGCTTTTGTGTGGAATGAAGTTTTAAATTTTGAAGACCCAATCGAAGTCTTGTTTGGTTTAGAAGGATTTAATTCCGTCGGAAATTATGCCGAGGGTCGTTTTGGTGATCGAAATTTACACATCGATTACAACCTGATTGTCAATACCGAAGGTTTGGTAGGATTGGTGCTGTATTTGTCGATTTTTGTGCAGTTTTTCTATCTATATTTTTCCGTAAAAGCATCCAAACAATATATTCCCGAAAAATTATTTAAACCCATCAACGGAGTTTTTTGGGCACTCATCTTAACGCAGTTTGTAACTTCTTTTGCAGGCCAAATGTACATGACCACTTTTAGGATGATTATTTATATTTATATCGGAGCTATTTTAGGAATCATGTTAAAATATGCCACCGAAACAAAAAAAGAAATTATCAAAACCAACTAATTACTGTCGAAATTGATTTCTTTGCACAATGAACGCAAAGGATTCCTTCAAATAAAAAATCAGTGAAATGAAAGTGTTAATCGTTTGTAGTGGGAATTCGAAAAACCGAAGTTTTATTTTAGATCAAGTAGCTGCAATTGCTCAATTGAATGTTGAATTTGATTTTTTTTATATCGAAGGGAACGGATGGATTGGATATTTAAAAAATATAAAGTCATTTTTTAAAAAGCTCAAACAGTTTCAACCTAATTTAATTCACGCACATTATGGATTATCAGGTTTGTTTTCAAATTTTCAAAGAAGAATTCCAGTAATTACAACATATCATGGATCGGATATTCATCAAAATAAGAATTTAAGGCTTTCGAAAATTTCAATTTTGCTTTCTAAACAAAATATATTTGTGTCGGAGGTTTTGAAAGATATTGCAAAAACAAACAAAGGTGTTGTAATTCCATGTGGAGTCGATTTTACAATTTTTAAACCCATCGACAAACAATTATGTAGAGACTTTTTTGATTTCAAAAAAGATAAAAAATATGTACTGTTTTCGTCAAGTTTCGATAACTCTATTAAAAATCCATCATTTGCAAACAAGATTATTGATGAATTAGGGGATGATTATGTTTTAATTGAATTAAAAGATTTTTCAAGGGAGCAGGTTGCGAAATTGATGAGTGCAGTTGATATTGCTTTATTAACTTCCTTTTATGAAGGTTCGCCTCAATTTGTTAAAGAAGTAATTGCATGCGGTTGTCCAATTGTTAGTAGCGATGTAGGCGATGTGCAGTTTCAACTTAATCATATCAGAAATGCAAAAATTATTAAAGGTTTTGAAAAAGAAGAGTTTAAATATGCTATTAAAGAATTCATTTCAAATCATTTAGTGCCAAATCATGACCACGTTTCCATCTGGGACAATAAATTGATAGCTAAAAAGATTTTTGAAGAGTATAATAAAATCATTTTTAGAAGTTAAATTTGTTTTTTGAACTAAATATTTGAACCTAAGTTAATGACCTACCTTTTCTATTTCGGACATCCGGCGCAATATCTTTTTTTAAGAGCTACGATGCGTTCTTTGCAAATGAGTCATAAAGTGGTTATTTTGATCAAAACTAAAGACATTCTCGAAGACCTCATTCAAGCGGACGGTTTCGAATATTATAATATTCTTCCCAAAACGCGTGGCGGTTCAAAATTTGCAATCGCATTGAGCTTGCTCAAGAGAAACGCCAAGATTTTGCCTTTCATCAGAAAAACGAAACCCGATGTAATGGTCAGCACCGATGCATCTATTGCGCAATTAGGCAAAATGCTTAACGTGAAAAGAATTTCTATCACCGAAGATGATTATGACATCATCAAACCTTTGGCCGATTTGTCCTATCCTGTTACGAACCATATTTTGTGCCCGAAAGTTTGTAGCGTAGGCAAATGGAATCATAAAAAAATTGGCTATGATGGCTACATGAAATTGGGATATTTGCACCCCAATGTTTTTACACCTAGTTCCGATTTGGTCAACAAATACGGGATTTCAGATAAATATGCCATCATTAGATTAGCCAAATTAGCCGCTTTTCACGATTTTGGAATCAAAGGAATTACATATCAATTTTTAGATCAAATCATCCAACGATTAGAGCAGAAAAACATCAAAGTGTTCATCTCTAATGAACAAGACATTGATAGCAAATATGATTCTTATCTTCTAAAAATCAATCCTTCTGATATGCACCATCTGCTTGCATACGCTCAAATGCTTATATGCGACTCACAAAGCATGAGTGTAGAAGCGGCTGTTTTGGGTGTGCCATCGCTTCGCTACAGCAGTTTTGCAGGAAAAATATCTGTGCTCGAAGAACTCGAACATCAATACCAACTCACGTTTGGCATTCCGATTGGCGAAGAACAAATGCTTCTCAATAAATTAGAAGAAATCTTATCGTTGCAAAACCTGCGCGTTGTTTTTCAAGAAAGAAGAGCCAAAATGCTAGCTGATAAAATTGATGTTACTGCTTTTTTGGTGTGGCTTCTAGAAAATTTTCCCAAAAGCGTTGAAGAATATCAAGCCAATCCCTATTGGCCTTTGAAAGGGAATTTCAACTAATTGTCGATTTAGGCGCTATTGCTATTTAATTATTTTATTTTTGCGTCACACAAAACGTAGTGTTTCGCATGAAGAAGATTGTAACCATCATTGGCGCACGACCACAAATCATTAAGGCGGCTGCCATCAGCAGGGCCATAAAAACGAGTTTTTCTGCACAATTTCAAGAGATAATTGTACACACAGGCCAACATTATGACCCCGAGATGTCGGAGGTTTTCTTTGATGAACTTCAAATTCCGAAACCCAATTACAATCTGAATGTGGGTTCAGGAAATCATGGGGCGCAAACCGCAAAAATGATGGTGGGTATTGAAGATATTTTGCTTTCAGAACAGCCGGATTATATTATTCTTTACGGCGACACCAACTCAACTTTAGCGGGTTCGATGGCAGCTTCAAAATTGCATATTCCCATTGTTCATATTGAAGCTGGTTTGCGATCTTTCAATAAAAATATGCCCGAAGAAATCAATCGAATATTGACCGATCATTGTTCCACGATTCTCTGTTCACCAACGCAAGCGGGAATCGATAACTTACAAAAGGAAGGCTTTGCGCTGCACAACAAAGCGCCTTTTACGGTCGATGCGCCTGGTGTTTTCAATCTAGGCGATGTCATGTTTGACAATAGTCTGTATTTTTCCGAGTTGGCCAACCAACAGATGATTTTACAATCTTTAGGTATCAACAATCAACCTTTTGTGTTGACTACTTTACACAGAAATGCCAACACAGATGATAAAAAGAGACTAACAGCCATCATTACCGCTATTCTAGATTTATCAGAACAAAACGAACTTATTTTTGTCTTGCCCATTCATCCGCGTACACAAAAGCAAATCAACGCTGTTTTGTCAGCCGAGGTCTTGCAAAGAGTAACACATTCGAAATATTTAAAAATCATTGCGCCCGTTTCGTTTTTAGACATGGTACTGTTAGAAAAAAATGCAGTATTGGTCATTACAGACTCAGGTGGTGTGCAAAAAGAAGCTTATTTTTTCAAAAAGCCATGTTTGATTTTGCGTCCAGAAACGGAATGGATCGAGATTGTCGAATCGGGAGCTGCTTTGCTGTGCGACGCTGATACTGATTTGATAAGAAATGGTTTTGATCACTTTTATCGCCATAACCCCGAGATTAAGTTTTTACCACTCTATGGCAATGGCGATGCAGCACATAAAATTCTCGAACTAATCCTATCGAACCATGGGGATTGATCCACAGCTTGTGCAAGACAATATCGGTAAAGAAACGTTCGATTTTATAGCTTCTCATATCGAACTCAGTGAAAGCACATTGTTTCTTTCCACGAACTCTATTTTTAATTTTCAGCAATTAAAAAGTGGAGCTGTTCAGAACATTGTCAACATTAAGCGTGCCAATAATTTCAAAGATTTAAATGAATATTTTAAAGTTGTAAATGATAAATTACCGTTCGGAGGTAAGTTTTTTGTCACCGTCGAAACCTACCGACTGCGAAAAAAAAGAATTCTGAATAAATATGTAGTCCCGTTCAATTATTTGTACTATTTTTTTGATTTTCTGCTAACGCGCGTGTCCCCGAAATTGAAAATTACTAAAAATTTGTATTACTATTTGTCCGTTGGTAAAGGATTGGTGGTTTCAAAAACGGAAGTATTGGGCAGACTCTATTTTAATGGTTTCGAATTGATTGATTATGATAGTTTTGATAACAAAAAATGTTTTGTGGTTCAAAAAGTGATAGTGCCTACTTATACCGAAATTCCAGATTATGGCTTGGTTTTCAAACAAAAAAGAATTGGATACCGAGGAAAACAAATACATTTTTACAAACTTCGAACGATGCATCCCTACGCCGAACACATCCAGGGCTATATGTTTGATAAATACGGTTCTGCCAACGGCGATAAAGTAATCGATGATTACCGAGTGCCTACTTGGGGAAAATTTTTAAGAACTTTTTGGATTGACGAAATCCCGATGTTGATCAATTTTTTTAAAGGGGAAATCAAACTAGTAGGCGTAAGGCCTTTGAGTCCTCATAAGTTTTATTCTTATCCCAACGACTTGCAACAAAAACGCATTTTGGTAAAGCCCGGTTTGATTCCGCCGTTCTATGCCGATATGCCCGACACGCAAGAAGCATTTTATGAAACTGAACACAGATATTTGGATGCTTATTTAAAAGCTCCTTTTAAAACCGACCTTCGATACTTCTTCACGTCCGTTCGTAATATATTGTTCAAAAAAGCACGAAGTAAATAATTTTATCCCTAAAATCTAAAACATATTAAACGTTATTTGTTATTTTTTTAATTTTAACTTAACAAAAATTTGGTAGTGGATGTTTTTTTTCTACTTTAGCTAAGAATAATTTAAACTTAGTTAATATGAATGAAACTTACGTTAATTCTTGTAGTAGCAAAGCCTGCAACGAGAATAAAGAACGAACGAAAAATTCCAAATGGCGATTTTCGGGCTTTCTAGTAGAACAAAAGCATGCTTTTACATTGATTTGTATGATGCTTTTGATCAATTTTAGCGCATTTGCGACGACTTGTCCGAATGCTATTTCGATTGATCACAACTCACTGCCTACAGGTCAAGCCGTAGTCTGTGGATCATCAAATGATTTGTCATCTACAACAATTGTTGCCACAGGCGTGACATGCTCAACATCTTATTATGGTGGAATTGAAGCTTTGTACAAATTTACACCACTTACTTCGGGGTCTTTTAACATTGCTTATTCTGGTCAAACTTGGACTGGGATTATTGTTTTTCAAGGCTGTCCAACCACTGCGGGTAGTACGAGAGTTGCCTGTCTTACGTCAAGTGCAGCCGCTAAGAATGTCAATGTTACTTTAGTGGCGGGTACTGAATATTTTATTATGTTCGATACTTTTCCTTCACCACCAACTGCATGTCCAGGAACTTTCACGATGACGGGTCCACCGCCACCGTCTGATTTTCCACCAACTTGTGCTACCACTTTCGGCCCAGCTGATACAGCTACCAACGTGGTTAGAAATCCAACTTTGACAACATCTGGTTACACAAATGGCCCAACTTCATTTGCCTTGTATTTAGGAACCACGCCAGATCCAGCGTTTTTTGGAACTTATACTTCCGCTAATATTGTACCTGGTGCTTTGGCTGCCAATACAACTTACTACTGGAAAGTGCTTCCATCTAATAATATCGGAGCTGCAAACAACTGTTCTGTTCAATCATTTACAACAGGAACAGGCTTTAATTATTGTACTGCGGTGCCTACTTCAATTGATGGTCAAGGCATCACGAATGTTCAGATTGCTGGTTTTGCCAATCCTAACGTTGCTGCTACAACCTATCAAAATTTTACCGCATTAGAAGGCCCACAACTTGGATTGGGAACTTCTAACGAAATTTCCGTTACATTACAATCAGGCTTCACTTGGCGTGTTAGAGTTTTTATCGATTTCAATCAAGATGGTGCCTTTGACCTGACAACTGAAAATTTCAACATAGGCTTAGCTTCGAATGCAAACCCAACAACAGTAACATCCTCAATTTTAGTTCCAATGGGTGCTTTATTAGGCACGACCAGAATGAGAGTTGTCGGTATGGACAATGATACTGGAAATGACCCGTGTTACAGTGGGTCTTTTGCAAATGTTGAAGATTACACTGTCACAATCACTCCGCCACCTGCATGTTTAGGTGCCAATACCTTAACTACTTCTAACGTTAGTAGCTCTGCTGCTGGATTGTTTTGGGTAGATCCAAACCAAACTCCTGCAAGTTCATACATGATTGAATATGGTGTCACTGGCTTTACCTTAGGAAGTGGCACGCAAATTACGGTTGACTCAAATCCTTATGGATTGATGGGCTTAACGCCGAATACAAATTATAGCTTTCGAGTAAAAACCATTTGTAGTCCTGGTGTTGAAGGTGCATGGTCAGGTTTGGGTAATTTCAAAACATTGTGTGAAAACTTTGATTTGCCATTTTCACAAAACTTCGATACAACCACAACAGGTTTTACCACCAATCCTAATTTTATTCCTACTTGTTGGAATTTTGTTGACTCAGGAGCAGGTAGTGTTTATACAACCAATGACGGTGTTGATTTTAGTGCTCCAAATCATTTCTTAATGTCAAACTCAAGTGACTTAACAGGAAACTATATGTTGATTTCTCCACAAGTTAATAACTTGGGTGGTGCGCTAGTTTCTTTTTATGCTTACGGTGTCACTGCGGGTTCTACGCTTCAAATAGGAACAATGTCTTTGAGCACAGATCCAAGCACATTTACTGTAGCGCAAACAGTGGCTTTAACAGGGCCAACAAACGCGCATAGTTTATATACTGTGACTTTACCAGCCACCAATGATGGCTTTTTAGTATTCCGTCATGGTTTAGGTGGAACATTCAGAACTATTTTTATAGACGATATCACAGTACAAGTGCCACCGGTTGATCCACCATCATGTGTTGCGACAACCAATCCAGCAAATGCAGGAACAGATGCTGCATTAAATCCAACATTAACTTGGTCTGGTTCAACAGGTTTCCCAGATAGTTATGATGTTTATTTTGGAACAACTCCCGATCCTGCTTTAGTAACCAATGTTGCTTCTACAGTAACATCTTATTTACCAGGCACACTGCTTCCCAATACCACTTACTATTGGAAGATTGTTCCGATCAGCATTGCGAACGGTGCTGCGGTGAATTGTCAAGTTTTATCTTTTACGACAGGTACCTCTTTTAATTACTGCCCAACTACTTATTTAAACGGTTGTGGAACCGATTTTATAGCCAATGTGGTTGTGGGTGCATATACAAACCCAACAGGTTGTGCAACAAGTACGACGGGTACTTTTTATCCTAACACGGGCATTCAGTTTGGGCAAGGCACTACGGCTACGGTCGCTGTATCATTTGGCTCAGATGGAAACCAATGGAGTGCTATTTGGATTGATTATAATCAAGATGGAGTTTTTAGTGCGTCAGAAGGTGTGCTTTCTCCAAGTAATCCAGGGTCTAACGGAACAACAACTTATAACCTTTCAATACCTGTCGGTGCTGTATTAGGCACAACTAGAATGCGTATTAGAGGTGGCGATGATGTTGCGTTGTCTTTAACACAAGCATGTGGTGCAAGTAACAATGGCTTTGGTGAAACAGAAGACTATCAAATCACGATTATTCCAGCACCATCATGTTTAGGCGCAAGTGCATTAACTTCAACAGGAATCACTTCAACCACTGCAACTTTGGGTTGGACAGATCCAAATACAACTCCTGCAAGTTATACGATTGAGTATGGTCCAGAAGGTTTTGCTATTGGTACAGGAACAACAGTTACAAACGTTACGAATCCTTTCGTTTTAACTGATTTGACTCCTAACACTAATTACACCTATCGAGTAAGAACCGTTTGTGGTCCAGAAAGTTTTGGTGCGTGGTCTGCCGCCAACAATTTCAAGACTTTGTGTTCTGCATTCAACTTGCCTTTGGCTCAAAACTTTGATACAACTGCAACAGGTTTCACAACAAATCCAAGTTTTATACCATCTTGCTGGAGTTTTGTTGATTCTGGTGCAGGAAGTGTTTATACAACCGACGGCGGTGTTGATTTTAGTGCACCCAATCATTTCTTATTGGCAAACTCAAGCGATTTAACTGGAAATTATATGTTGATTTCTCCACAAGTTAATAACTTGGGTGGTGCATTAGTTGAGTTTTATGCTTATGGCTCATTCTCTACTACAAATCAATTGCAAGTGGGAACAATGTCAGATCCAAATGACCCAACTACGTTCACTCTGGTACAAACATTCACTTTGACATCTGCTCACGCTCTATACTCACTTAGTTTGCCTGCAGGGACCAATCAGTTTTTAGCGTTCCGTCATGGTTTAGGTGGGACATTTAGAACGATTTATATTGATGATATTTTAGTTCAAGTACCACCAACTTGTCCACGTCCAACTTCTGTGGTTGCTACTGTGGCTTCTGCAACATCTGCTACCGTTTCATGGACCAATGGTGCTGCTGAAACCGCTTGGAATATCGAATATGGTATTACAGGTTTTACACCAGGCACTGGAACGGTGGTGGCTGCCAACTCAAACCCATTTACTTTAACGGGTTTAACAGCTAACACAAACTATCAAGTGTATGTTTATGCAGTTTGTAGTCCAACCGATACCAGTATCGCATCACCTGTGGCTTCTGTATTTACAGGTGCATGTATTCCAATTTATACTTCTGGAACTTCATCAGGCGACTTAATTGCCAATGTTTCTATTGCAGGAACTACTTTGGCAAATAATACTGGAACAACACCAGGTGGTCCATCATATACTTATTTTAGTGGTGCTCCCAACTTAACTGCTGAATTAGCGCAGGGAACCACTTATACTGTTTCGATTTCAGTTGGTTCTTTTGGCGATCAAAACATTGCTGCATGGGTTGACTTTAACAATAACTTGACATTTGAGCCAAGTGAAAGAATCGGTTTTACAGCAGCTCCTATTGGTAGTTTTGGTGTTGCCACGTTCGAAATTGTTTTACCATTAGATGCACCGCTCGGGAACTTTACAATGAGGGTGAGAGACGTATGGTTAACTGCTGCAAATACCATTGATCCATGTAACTCTTATGGTTGGGGTGAAACGGAAGATTACACGATTACGGTAGTACCAGCTCCACCTACCACAGCATTAATTGCTGCAGATTGTGGTTCTACGGTAAACTCAGCGTTTTATGATTATTTAGATTTCGAAGCGATTCCAAACGCACAAGAATACAGAGTTAGATTGGTAAACACAACTACCACTACTACACAATTCTTAACGGTTCCTGCTACATCTACACAATTCCGTTTACATGATTTAGCAAACTTTAATTATACGTATGGTGCTACTTATGCAATTTCTATCAGTACAAAGATTAACGAAGCATTTGGTCCTTACGGTGCCGTTTGTAACGTTACTTTAACTGCGGATCCACTTACACAGATGGAAACATTGTGCGGAACAACCGTCCCAAACATCAATTCGAATGTGTTCTTTAGATTTGTTCCGTATGCAACCAACTATCGTTACAGTGTTACTAACACATTGACCGATGAGGAAGTGTTTGTGGAGTCAGTCAATAGATTCTTTAGATTCACAGACATGCCTGAGTATGAATTCGGTACTACATACAGCATCAAATGTCAAGTAAAAATCAATAATGTTTATGGTTCATTTGGTCCAGCTTGTAACCTTACGACTGTGGCGGGTGTAACTTCAAAATTGAGAAATCAATTCTGTAATATTACCTTAACTAACAAATACCAAAATATTTATGCAGATGTAGTTGCGGGTGCTCCAGGTTACAGATTTAGAGTAACGAATGGTGCAGTACAAAATGTTGTAGAAAGAACAGATTCAAGGTTTGACTTCTCTATGATTCCTGCAACAGCACTATTGGACGGCACAGCTTATACCATTGATGTTGCGGTTCAGTTTAATGGTGTGTGGGGCAATTATGGTAGTTTATGTACAGTTACCACTCCAGCTTATGTTCCTCCAACTGCACAGCTAAGAACACAGTTTTGTAATACAAATGTGACATCAGTGGGACAAAATGTGTTTTCAACATTCGTTGTTGGTGCGACACAATATCGTTTCAGAGTTGTTAACGTGGCAGCAAATTTAGATGTTGAAGTGGTTAGACCTGACACTAGATTTTCATTGGCTTTTGTACAAGGTATTGCACCAAGTACTACTTACAGCGTAACTGTTGCTTCTTTTGTGAACAATCAATGGCTGCCTTATGGTCCTGCATGTAATTTAACAACACCTGCATTGCCTACGATTCAACTAAGACCGCAGTTCTGTAATACGAACCTTGCAGCATTGAACAGCAATTTCTTTGCAGTGTTCACCTCTGGTGCGGTTGAATACAGATTTAAAACTACTGTAAATGGTCAAGAAGTTGTTGTAAATAGACCAGATTCAAGATGTTTCTTAACAGCTTTTGGTGCAGTTGAAACGAATGTTACTTACCCAGTACAAGTTGCGTACAGAATCGGAAATGTATGGAGTGCTTATGGCGCAACATGTAACTTGATAGTTTTCTCGCCAGTGCCTGTTATTACTTTAACTGAAGCATCTTGTGGTGCAACGATTGCTCCATTTGATTTGTTTACAGCGCAAACAGTGCCAAATGCAACTGCTTATAGATTCAGAGCGATTGTTGATGGTGTTGCTTATTCATTCGAATCTGCAAACAATGAAGGTGATGCTTTCTCTTTCTTGTTCCCAAGTGAAGAAGGTACTTATCAAATTGCTGCTGCTGCAAAAGTGAATAACATTTGGGGAGAATACGGCGCAACATGTCCTGTAACCTTCTCTTATGAAGCGGCTACAAGAGTGATTGAAGATGCAAACATTACATCTGCAGTGGCTTATCCAAATCCATTTGATGCAGGTTTTGCTTTACAATTCAACACAGAAAGTGCATCTGTGATCAATGTAACAATTTATGATATGACAGGTAAACTTGTTGAAAAACAAGTAATCTCTGACCTAGATGACTCAAGAATATTTGGTGCTAATTTAGCAGCTGGTGTTTATAATGTTCATTTGGCGCAAGATAACGTCACTCATGTTGTGAGAGTTGTTAAAAAATAATTTTATAATAAGTTTTTTAAAGCCCCATGTGAAAACATGGGGCTTTTTTATTGATAACATATTTTTAAAACTGAAAATCAATATCTATTGATTTATGTCTTAATTTTGTGGCTTATAAAATTTATAATTATGAAAAAACTTTATTCTTTATTGTTGCTGTTTGTTTCTGTGATGGGTTTTGCCCAGTACACAGTCAATTTTGAGGGAACGGGCGAAACAAAAACGGGTTACAACTCGGGTGCTGTAACACTAAGTGGTTTACAATGGAACATGACGGATGCTCTGATAGGAGTTGACGCTGCTGATTGGAAAAATGGGGTACGGTCAGCACGGATGAGAGGTTATGCAACGTCATCTATGACGATGATTCAAGATAAAGTAGGTGGGTTAGGAACGCTATCATTTTCATATAGAAGATATGGAACCGATGCGCAAGTGGCTTGGCGTGTGGAGTATTCAACAAATGCAGGCGAGTCTTGGACACAAGCTGGAACATCGATTACTGCAACTGCTGATGTGCAAAATTTTTCTCAAGTTTTAAATCTTGAAGGAAACGTAAGGGTGCGAATTGTTGCTGATATTGCTACTGGAACTGCAAACAGAAGAATGAATATTGACGACATAACCTTAACTGATTATTCTAGTTCAAGTTCAAATGCACTTATTACATTAACTCCAAATTCATTAACAGATTTGGATTATATTTTAGGCACTGGACCTTCAACGGCACAAACATTTCAAATTGCTGTTGCTGATTTAACGCCTGCTGCGGGTAGTTTAAATGTAGAAGCATCTTCGGACTATGAAATATCAACAGATAACAGTTCTTTTTTAAATGTTTTGAATATTTCTTATGCTGATAATGTACTTTCGAATGCTTCGATTTTCGTCAGATTAAAGAGCAATTTATCAACTGGTGTTTACGCTGGCTCTGTGCTGGTTTCAGGAGGTGGTGCGTCAGATAAATCAGTTTCATTAAATGGTGAGGTGGTAGCGCCTTTTGCAATTCCTTATATCAATGATTTTCGCACACAAGCCAATTTAGATGCAGCAACATCCGTAGGATTTACTTATGATGGAGCTGTTATTTGGGGCGGTACTGGCGGAGGTGGTTATACTAGAATGCCAGATATGTCAAGTATTGTTTCGCCATCGATTACTTTTGCAGGCGAAGATTTTTTGCAAGTATCTTTTGCGTTAACCACTTTTGGCGGAAACACAGGTCAAGTGTTAGCACTGAAATATTCTAATGATAACGGTGCTACTTACGAAACAATCAATACATTCAGTGTGCCTGCTTCTTATAGAACTTTTACGCAAATCGTTCATTTGGATGGCTTTAATGGTGTTGGGAAGTTAAAATTTGAAATGATTTCCGGAACCAATCAAATTAGATTTAGAGATTTATCAATTCAATATGTAGATGCTGTTGTGCCAGCCATCAACCCTGTACTTTGCGGCACAACAATCAATTCTGCTTCGAATGGTCAAATTACGCTTGCTCAAGGCTATGATGGTGATATGTATGAATTTACACTAAGCAACGGTGTGCAATCTACATTGATTGAAAAACCTGAGCCAAGTGTTACTTTTTCTGATTTTGGAAATTCCAATTTTGTTTATGGTGAAACTTACAACATTGCTGTCAGAATTAAATATGGATCAACTTACACGCTTGCAAGTCCAGCTTGTGCAATTACTTTAACCAGTACTCCTTTGACTTCTGTAGAGTTTTTGTGCGGACAGACCGTGCAGAGTGTTCATTCCAGAATTTATGTATTTAGCGTACCGAATACTACTTCTTACCGATATAGTATCAAAAACTTAACAACCGATGTTGAGCAGTTTTTCGAGACTAACAAAAGATACTTCACATTTGCTTCTTTGCCAACTTTTGATTTTGCTACCAATTATGAAATAAAAGCACAAGTAAAATTAGGTGGTGTTTATGGCGATTTTGGCCCAGCATGTACTGTGACAACCCCTTTAAACGTATTTTCTAAATTAAGAGATGCTTTTTGTGGTATTACTTTGACCAATTTAAACGACAATGTTTTTGCAACATTTTTGGTGAATGCCGATGGGTACAAATTTAGAATTACCGCTAATGGTGTGAGTCAGGAAATTGAAAGACCAGACACTCGTTTTTCGTTTGCTTTTGCAAGCAATATCCAATTAAATCAAACGTATGATGTAGAAGTTGCCGTAAGGTTTAATGGTGTTTATGGTCCTTACTCAGATATTTGTACTGTTACAACACCTGCGACGCTGCCCACTTCTTCTCTAAGACCACAGTTTTGCGGTGCAACATTGAATGCGTTGAATGCTAATTTCTTTGCGCGATTTGTGGTGGGAGCAACTGCTTATAGATTCAAAACAATGATTAACGGACAAGAAGTTGTGGTAGAAAGACCAGATTCGAGATGTTTTATGACGGCTTTTGCAGGTGCTGTAATGAACCAGACCTATCAAATTCAAGTAGCTGTAAATATCAACGGAGTTTGGTCTGAATATGGCAGCACTTGTTCTTTAATGTTTGGTACCGGCGATGTTTCTAAAATTAGTCAAGAGGCTACCTCTTGGGAAATGAGTGTTTTTCCAAATCCATCTTCTTCTGGCTTCCAAATTAATTTCAATAAGACCGTTTCTAACGGAACTTTGTCAATTTATGATTTGTCAGGGAAGTTAATTCAAAACATAGCTATGAATGAAGTGCAAAGTGTAGCATTTGGTAACGATTTTCTTACAGGCATTTATCTTGCTAAATTCACTTCAAACGACTTTTCAAAAACAATAAAAATAGTTAAAAACTAATTTTTTTTAACAAGTTTTTTAAACGCCCGATGTACTTCGGGCGTTTTTTGTTTACATCTTTATGCTACTTATGTTATATTTGTCGACTATTACAAGAAAATAATGACGCAAACACATTCCACAAAAGTTACATGTTCTAAAAAATTCGCATTATTGGTTTTTATAGGAATATTGATGTTTTCATGTGCTTCAAGAAAAGATGTTATTTATTTATTAGATTCAGAAAAAAACAAGTCTGAAGTCATTTCTACAAGTTATACTACCGTTTTTCAGCCTGACGATTTGTTAGTAATCAACGTTACAACTCCAAGCAATAAAGGTGTGGAAGCTTTCAACATGCCCATCCAATCTGTGAATATAAGCACGAATGTTGCCACTGGAATTCAAAAACAAATTACTTATTTAGTGCGACAGGATGGTACGATTGATTTTCCAGTTTTAGGAACTGTGAAAATTGCAGGCATGTCGATGATTGAGGCGGTGGCATTTTTTAAAAAGGAACTTTCTGAATACGTGGTCAATCCTATTGTGAACATTGAATGGGCCAACTTCAAATTTACAGTGCTTGGCGATGTTGAAAGACCCGGGCAGTTTGTTTCAAGAAATGAGCGCATTACGATCTTTGAGGCCATCGGGATGGCAGGCGATTTGAACATTACAGGTGCTAGAAATGAAGTAATGGTCGTGCGGGAATTCAACGGTGAGCGAAAAATTTATCAACTTGATTTAAGATATAAAGAAGTGTTCCAATCTGAGGCTTATTATATCAAGCAAAATGATGTTGTATATGTTGCCCAAAATAAAGCAGAGGTCAATTCTTCTATTTACAACAGAAATGCACCGCTTTATATTTCGGTAGCGTCCGTTTTAATTTCTCTAATAGCGGTTCTTTCACGCTTATAATGCCTATAATTCTATGAGTGATTTTAATGATTTTTTCGAAAAAAGTCCTACCCAAAATAATGGATTCAGAGAGAAAGTAGAGTATTTTTTTTACTTTTGGCGGTGGATTGCCTTCAGTGTTGTTTTGTTTTTAACCATTGGTTTTTTTTATTTTAGATACGAAACGCCCACTTATGAAAGCCAAACCACTGTTTTGGTAAAAAAAGATAAATCAGGCTCTTTTTCAGAATTTTCGATGTTGCAAGAGTTGAGTTTTGGTGGGCAAAATACTTCTTTTCTGGACGATGAGATTCAGATTTTGAAGTCAATTCCCGTGATTCACAACGTGGTAAAACAGCTTAATTTAAACCTAAAGTTTACGAAAGAAACTGAAATTGCCAAAAGAAAAGTAGATGCCTACGATTATCTACCTTTCGAAATCATTCAAGTTGAAATAGATCCAGAGTTGGTTGCGCCATTAGAATATGAGATCGAAAACATCACAAACACTTCATTTGATTTGGTAAATCCAGAAGGCGTGTCGAAAGTGATTTATCTCGGGTTGCCACAAACCATTGAAAATAACACCTATATTTTTCAAAAAAAATGGGATAAGAATCAAGTTCCTAATTATAACTTGCATTTTACGATTCATTCAATTGAAGAAACGGTGGAAGCGTATCGTTCAAGCTTGAAAATTGAACCTATTTCAAAAACTTCAAATGTAGTAACACTCACTTTACAATCGAACAGTTTAAAAAAATCTAAAAACTTTTTGGATGCCCTCGTTGCGCAATATATCAATCAAACGATGGACGATAAAAAGGAAATCGCTGTCAATACGGCCAATTTTATAGACGAGCGCCTCAAGGTCATCGATGGTGAATTGAGTCAATTAGAAAAAAATGTCGAAACTTTCAAAGTAAAAAACAAAGTAACCGACATAGAATCTCAAGCCAATCAATTCCTCTTAGGACAGAGTTCCGTTGAAAAGCAAATTACTGAATCTAAAATCCAACTTAATTTAATTGAATTCATTATCAATCAGCTTGTCACTAATACTGAGGGATTGATTCCTGATAATATTGGTTTAAACGATCCTACCATCGTTACTTCCATTCAGCAGCATAACTCATTCCATTTGCACCTGAAAGATTTACTGAAGTCTGCCAAGCCAAAAAACCCCGAAGTCATTGAACTGATTGAAAACATAAAAGATTTAAGAGAAAGTATTCTTACAAGTTTAAAGCAACAAAAAACTTCGATTGTACTTTCCTTAAAAAGCTATGAGAAAGTGGATGGAGATATAAATTCAAAAATTGGCGATTTGCCACGAAAAGAGCGTGAATATAAAGAGATTTATCGCCCGCAACAAACGAAAGAAGCGCTCTATTTGTTTCTTCTTCAAAAACGTGAAGAATCTAAAATCGCATCTGTTTCTGTATTGCCAAACGCCAAAGTGATCAACAAAGCCTTCGGCCCCAAAAAACCTGTAGCTCCAAAAAAAGTTGTTATTTTTGGTGCCTTTCTTTTGCTTGGATTGTTTTTGCCCATTATTATTTTGTACGTAATTCAATCCTTGAACAACAAAATATACAACATTAGCGAACTTGAAAAAAACACGTCAATTCCAATTATTGGTTCCATTTCTAAAGGCGAACAAACCGAAAGAAAACTACTTGACAAGAACGATAGAACCAGTATTGCTGAGTCGTTTAGACTGCTTGTTTCTAATCTTGATTTTATTGTAAATACGAGTAAAAACGCAAAAACAGTTTTGTTTACTTCCACTATTTCAGGCGAAGGTAAATCGTTTATAAGTGCCAATTTGGCCATGTTTTTAGCTCATAGTGGCAATAAAGTTGTTTTGGTAGGAATGGACTTACGTGCTCCCAAATTGGATGAGTTTTTTGATCAAACAAAGCCGTATGGAATTACGCACTACATCAAAAATGCAGATTTAGACATCCAAGATATTATTTGCCCTTCTGGTGCCGCAGAAAATTTGGATATTATTTTTTCGGGTGTCATCGTTCCTAATTTCTTGGAAATGACTAAAAGCGACAGGCTTAACACCATGTTTGAAGCGTTAAAAGACAAATATGACTACGTAATAGTAGATTCTGCGCCTGTTGGTCTGGCATCCGATACGCTTTTCTTCGCTGGCTTTATGGACATGTGCTTGTATGTTGTTCGGGCAAATTATTTAGACAAAAGACTTTTGGATGTTTCAAGTCGTTTGAAAAAAGAAAATCGCTTCAAAAATATGATGATGATTTTGAACGATGTTGATATGGACAAAGCAAAATATGGCTACGGCTATGGTTATGGCTACGGTTACGGCTATGGTCAGTATCAAAACCAGCAAGACAAATCCAAAAAGAAAAAAGGATTAAGGAAATTCTTTAAAAAGTAATCACCACTTTATATTCATGAGTTTAGGTAAGGAACGCTATCTTTGCGTAAATTTTTTTATTATGCAAAATGAAGTGAGTGGTTTTTCAAAATTATCGAAAAACGACAAAATCAGTTGGATTGCAAATGCCTATTTTTCAAATCCAGAGGACGCAATTGCGCTCATCAAAAAATATTGGAATCAGGATCTTACATTGCAACAACTACACGACGAGTTTACAGAAAATACAATTTCTAATTTCTATCTTCCCTTTGGCATTGCCCCGAATGTGCTCATCAACCAAAAATTTTATACTGTTCCAATGGTCATCGAGGAAAGTTCTGTGGTGGCTGCTGCGTCCAAAGCTGCAAAATATTGGTCCACCAGAGGCGGTTTTAAAACGGAGGTAATCAGTACAGAAAAAATAGGGCAGGTGCACTTTATTTTTAACGGAAATCCTGATAAACTAGAAAGTTTTTTTCAGCAAATAGCACCCGTTTTAAGAGCAGAAACCGCCGCTTTTACAAAGAATATGGAAGCAAGAGGAGGCGGCATGAAAAGCATTGAGCTAAGAAACAAAACTTCTCAGCTTACCAACTATTTCCAATTGCATGTCACTTTTGAGACCAAAGACAGCATGGGAGCCAATTTTATCAAT
The DNA here is from genome assembly GCA_040379105.1 of Flavobacterium sp. Lineage (GTDB taxonomy): Bacteria > Bacteroidota > Bacteroidia > Flavobacteriales > Flavobacteriaceae > Flavobacterium. The sequence continues at coordinate 4,747 of JBEILV010000008.1, read as the reverse complement.
ACATGTTTAGAACAATTGGCCATCACGCTAAAGAAGGAAGCACTGGCGCATGATGCTTTTTCTGATCAAGAAAAAGACCTGCAAATCGTGATGAGTATTTTGTCTAATTACGTTACGGATTGTATTGTGAAAGCAGAAGTTTCCTGCAAAGTGGAAGATTTAAAAGACAAAGAAATAGAACATCCACAAGAATTTGCTGATAAGTTTGTAACCGCTGTTCAAATAGCTTCGGTAGAGCCTTATCGGGCTGTGACCCATAATAAAGGCATCATGAACGGAGTAGATGCAGTGGTTTTAGCAACAGGCAATGATTTTAGAGCCGTAGAAGCTGGAGTGCATGCTTATGCTGCCAAAAACGGCACTTATACCAGCTTGTCCACTGCAAAAATTGAGGGCGGGATCTTCACTTTTAGTCTCGAAATTCCTTTGGCACTCGGCACAGTAGGTGGCTTAACATCTTTGCACCCGATGGCAAAATTGGCACTTGAGATTTTAGAAAAACCATCAGCTCCCGAACTAATGCAAATCGTGGCCGCAGTTGGTTTGGCTCAAAATTTTGCCGCTTTACGTTCGCTAACCACTTCAGGCATTCAGCAAGGACACATGAAAATGCACCTCAACAATATCTTAAATCAACATCAAGCCACATTTTCTGAGCGCGAACAAGTGGCGCTAAATTTTAAGAACAAATCTATTTCGCACGCTTCTGTGGTCGAATTTTTAAATCAATTGCGCAAATCATGAAGCAAAGTTTCTACAGCAATGGAAAATTATTGATCACAGGCGAATATTTAGTGCTTGATGGTGCAGAAGCATTGGCTGTGCCCACAAAGTATGGGCAAACCATCGAAATTGTTCCTAACAACAAAAAATCGATTGTGTGGAAAAGCATGGATGCCAATCTCAACATTTGGTTTGAAGCGGAGTTGTTTTGGACAGAAATCATCGAAAACAAGATTTTATTAAATTTTTCGGAAACCAAGAAAACGTTGATTCAAATTTTGCACTACGCATGGCGTGCCAATCCAACGGCAGATTTTATTCAGCAAGGATTTGATGTGGTGACTCAACTTTCGTTTCCTCGTGCGTGGGGTTTGGGCACATCGTCCACACTGATTAACAATATTGCAAAATGGTTTCAAGTAAATCCTTTTATTTTACTCAGCGAGAGTTTTGGGGGCAGTGGCTATGATATTGCTTGTGCGGAAACAGATCAGCCCATTATATATCAAAGAATTGAAGAGCAACCTTTATTTAAATCGGTTGCATTTGAGCCTACTTTTCATGAAAATATCTACTTTGTCTATTTAAATAAGAAACAAAACAGCTCGGCAGCAATTGCGGCTTACTACAACAAAAGACAAAATGTGAGCAGACAAATTAGGGAAATTAGCAGTATTACACAACAAATCATCCATTGTACAAACGAATCTAATTTTCAACACTTACTTCTTGAACATGAAGCTATTTTGAGTAATATTTTAGAAATGGAAACCGTGCAAGAAACTTATTTTTCTGATTTCAATGGAGTAGTGAAAAGCTTGGGTGCTTGGGGTGGCGACTTCGTTTTGGTGCACTCCAAATCAAATCCTAAAATGTATTTTCAAAACAAAGGCTATCAAACAATATTGAATTTTAAGGAAATGGTTTTAGGCTAATGCTTTTTTAGTTTTAAACAGTATTGTTTTGTCCAAATATCTAAAAAACAATATTTTACAAGTTTTTATAACTGATTTCTTTTTTTTCGCAGTCGTCTATCTTTAATGCATCAAATGAACTACAAAAAATGCTAATTTATTAAGAATTGTAGTATTTAGAAGTTCTTTAGTGTAAGGATGGGTTCGATGATAGTCAAAAAAAACGAGCCTTTTTTCTAAAAAAACAGACTCGTTTAATAACAACTAACAAGAATAGAACAATCGTAAATATTTTAATAAACCATTATTTTATTGACAAAAGATTTTTCGGTTGTATTGATTTTAAGTAAGTACAAACCATTCAAATCCGAATTGAATTGAATTTGCATTTCACGCATATCAGCAGATTTTACTGTGTTGATCACTCTTCCGCTAAGGTCTATCACATCTACAGAAGTGATCGTTTCTTGTGCCGAAATGGTAGCCGAACGATTGTTGACGTTGTAAAAAACATTGGGCGCACCAGCTTCAAAAGAGTTGTTGCTTAATGATCCTGGCACTACAATTCGAAATTGTTGGTTGGGATTGGTCGTTGATACATCAAACGTTTGGATTTGTGCACCAGCATTTCCATCTTGAATATCGAATGCTTTGATTGGATCGTTCACAGAGCCAAAATTACAAGTTGTAAAAGCAATTTGTAGCACATAAGAATCAGGTAATTCAGAAGCCACTACTTTAAATTCTACATTGGTATCGTTTTCTAAAAAACCTGCGCGCACATCGCCAAATTGTCCACACCAACCATCGTTAACACCCATAAATGTGTTTGAACCAGTGTTTTCAATTTTATACACATCGTTGCCTTGGTGCGTGAATGTCCATAATTGAAAACCGTCCGTTGCGTCTTGTGCGCCCATTTTCGCTTCATAAGGTGCGGTTGTGTCTGTTGTCATGACTTCAGAATGCACGGCATTAAAAATTTGATACGTGCCGTTTTCGATGATTTGCCCGAAAGAGAATGTGCAAAAACCTAAAGTAAGCACCATTGAACATAATTTGTTTGTGTAATTTAATTTCATAATGTATAGATTTAAAGTTGTTAAAATTTTTTCTTTATTCTTTTGGAACTGAATGACAAACGGTTGCTGTTTTCAATCAATTATCAGATTTTTTCTTGTATTTTTTATCAATTCGATACTTTTTATAGCCGATGAACAATGACCAAATGACCATGAAAAATAAAAAAATTGGCACATCAATTGTTGCGGCTGGCACATCATTTACAGTATCATTAAATCCTAAAAAATCGTCTAATTCTTCATCAGAAACTTGTGCTTTGGCAAGATTTGTCAGCAGCAATGAAAACAACACGAAATAAAAATGAGTTGTTTTCATTCCTTAATTTTTTACAAATTGATTTTGATAAACAGTGCCGTCTTTACATTTTACTGTCATAAAATAAAGACCAACAGGAAGTTGACTTACCTCTGCACGAATCGTTTGGTCATCTTGTTGTTCCGAGTATTTAACATCAAACTGTTGACCAATCGAATTTGTTATTTCAATAGTCAAAATCGTGTCTTCGATATGGTTGTGATTTAGAAAGATAAAATCGGATGCTGGATTTGGATACATTGTAACTTTATTCGTCAATTCGTTTTCATTGACGGACAAGATGATTTCTTCAAAAAGAATAGAAAATCTTTGAGAGGCTTTGGAAGCGTCAATGGCCATATCAACATCAAAAGAATAGACTTGAAAGTTTTCTGTAATTTCGGTTGATGTGTTCAAATAAGCATCGTTCAAAAACACTTTGATGTTGTTCGGCAAATTTCCCATTTGAAAACGAAATGTGTAATTTTCTGTAGCTAGATTATTGAAAAACAGAGGCAATGTTTCGCCATCTTGTGGTAGATTTCTGGTTTCTATCGATAAAATACGACTGCCATTCACTACCGCCAAATTGATTCCCATGTTGCCTAGTTTGACCGCATCTAGTTCGTCTATTTCGTTATTTCCTTGATTTGAAAAACGCAAACCAAATGCATCTTCCTCTCTTAAATTTGAATTGTAACTCGCCGTTTTATACATCCTTACATTCAGGAAAGCAACGGTTTGATTTGCACTAAAGACCTGATTTTGAACTACTGAAGTATTTTTGTCTGATTCTTCAAAACGAATTCCATAATTCAAGCCCGTGCTGTTATTTCTCATAAAAACAGCTTGACCGGGTCGTAAAAATTGATTGGCATTGGAAATGTCTGGTGCAGGAATTCCTTCTTGCAATGCAATAGTGACAAATCCGCCCGCATTTCCTTTGGTGGGTTCCCAATAATAAGCAAAATTATTGTTGACACCATCGCCGTAAGTGAGTTGCGTCAAATCGACTACCGCTTGGTATGGATTGCCTATAAAAGAAAAATTGTTTGCAAAATTGGACGTTTGCACATCAAAATTACCTGTGTGAAGCGAACCTGTAGCTGAAAGTGTAACATCTGTAATCTCGCTGGGGTTCGATAAATTAACCGTTCTATCGCCTCTTATAAACAATCGGTATGCTTTGCCTACTTGAATGTCTTGAACGGTGGAAGCTACGGGCGTCTAAGAAATATTCGAACCTTGTGTTTCTTGCAAATAATCATAAAATAACATCGAAGGTGATCCCGTGAGGGTTTCGTCAAAACTCAAATCACTCGTTTCGCCAACAGTTCCCACTGCGCCAGTAATGTGCGTATTTTGTTGCCAAGAATTAGCAATGCTCACATTTCCGACAGGCGAAGACAAAAATCTAAAAGCACGCACATTGTCTGTTCTTTTTGGGATAAACCTTTCTACTGTAAAACTCCCAAACAATCTAAGTCCTGTGGCGTTTGCCAGTTGGGCTGTTGAAGAGGCATTGCTTTTAAATATATAGGTATAAGCGTTTAGTTCGCACTTGTTAAGCATTGATTTCATTGATTTTTATCTATAATCCACCATCTTTCTTATTAGCATATCGAATATTGTATCCATATTTGACCTTCTGTTGTATCTAAAATGGTATTCATCAAGATAATTTTGCATACGTTCTTTACTACAATGATGATGTATTCCTCGAAGCCATCCTT
>JBEILV010000007.1:0-35205 GCA_040379105.1 Flavobacterium sp. | reverse complement strand
TCGTTGTAAGACAATACTTTAAATCTTTTTGAAAATTTTTCTATCGCCTTAGCATCGTTGTTTTTGTTGGTTCTACAATGCAAAATAACCGATTCATTGCCCAAAAGAATTTCGTTGAAATGAGCGTAATTATACACCGCATTCGATGTACCTCTGTACGATAGTTGATTTTCGTGGAATAATATTTTCAAAACAAAGTTAGATTAGTGAAATAAAAATACAATCATTATTCATGAATGATGTTTCTTTGCAAATATATGTTTATTTACAAAATACCAAGATGGAAAATATCAATTCTGAAGTGCACAAAGCCTTTGAAATCATTCAAAATGGTGGCATCATTCTCTATCCAACCGACACCGTTTGGGGCATTGGTTGTGATGCTACGAATCCCGAAGCAGTGCAAAAAGTCTATGATTTAAAAAAACGTGTGGACTCGAAAACAATGATAGTTTTGGTCAACGGCGATAAAATGCTGTATAATATGTTCAAAGAAATTCCCGAAGTTGCGTTCCAAATTTGGGATTTGTCCGAACGCCCCACCACTTTGATTTTAGACAATCCTCGAAATGTGGCCGCTAATTGTATTGCCGATGACAAATCGCTCGGAGTTCGGATTGTGAAAGAGCCTTTTTGTTTCAAGTTGCTCGAACGCCTCAAAAAACCGATTGTTTCCACATCAGCCAATGTTTCGGGTCAACCAACGCCGATGAACTTCAAAGAAATCTCTCCAGAAATTATCAAAGGCGTGGACTATGTTGTAAATTTGGACCGTGAAAAAATGTGCAAAAAATCATCTGCCATCATCAAATTAACCGCCGATAGCCAAGTGAAAATTATCAGAAAGTAGGACATTAACCACGAATACACAAATTTTTAAAATGGCAGAAATTTTATATAAAGAGGAGAGCTACAAAATTATGGGGATTCTATTTGAAGTTCATAACAATTTAGGTAAAGGGTTTTCAGAAATCGTATATAAAGATGCACTCGAATATGAATTTAAAAATTCATTGATTCAATTTGAAAGAGAAAGAGAGTATGCTGTTCGATATAAAGACATTACATTGAAACACAAGTTTTATGCTGATTTTATAGTTTATGATAAAATAATTTTAGAAATTAAAGTCTGTAAATCATTAACTGAAGATCATTTGCAACAATGTTTAAATTATCTAAAAGTATCAAAAAACAAATTAGCAATTCTTGTAAATTTTAATAGCGATTTACTAGAATACAAAAGAATAATAATGTAAGTATTACTCTTTATTTAACTTGCAATTAATATTTCTTGATTTTTTAAAAGACATGATTAGTGTAAAAAGAATTTTTATTCGTTCAAAATCACAAGACATTTAAAAGTTTGTGCATTCGTGGTAAAACATACGAACCAGTAAATTTCAAAAATAGAATAAAGACATGATTAGTGTAAAAAGAATTTTTATTCGTGTACAATCACAAAACAATTCAAAATTTGTGCATTCGTGGTAAAACATACGAATGATAATAAAAATAAAAACATGATCTGCGAACCCCCGAAATTCGGGGCAAGCTAGCGGCTACAAAAATGAACTACAACCAAGCATTAAATAACCCGATTTTCAAAATAATCTCTCAAGCTTCACAAGAATTAGGCTTAGAATCCTACGTCATTGGCGGTTTTGTTAGAGATTTTTTACTCAAAAGAAATTTTAAAAAAGACATCGACATTGTTGCCGTTGGCAGTGGTATCGATTTGGCTGAAAAAGTAGCTTCGATGCTTCCAAACCATCCAAAAGTGCAAGTTTTTAAAAACTACGGCACCGCCATGTTGTGCTACGATGATACCGACATTGAATTTGTTGGAGCTCGAAAAGAAAGCTATCGTGAAGACAGCCGAAATCCGTTGGTTGAAAACGGAACTTTGACCGACGATCAAAACCGACGTGATTTTACCATCAACGCGCTCGCTTTTTCGTTGAACGAAGATGCTTGGGGCGAATTGTCTGACCCTTTCAACGGCATTGACGATTTGGAACAAAAAATCATCCGAACGCCTTTAAATCCAGACATTACTTATTCCGACGATCCGCTTCGAATGATGCGTGCCATAAGGTTTGCCACACAATTAAATTTCCAAATTGAAGAAGCTTCTTTGGAAGCAATTTCCAGAAATAAACACCGAATTGAAATCATTTCTGGCGAAAGAATTGTAGATGAATTGAATAAAATTCTATCTACAAATCAGCCTTCCATCGGGTTTATTTTAATGTTTCAAACGGGTTTGCTCGACTTGATATTACCAGAATTGACCGCCTTAAATCAGGTGGAGGAAATTGAAGGACACACGCATAAAAATAATTTCTATCACACACTCGAAGTGGTGGACAATATTTGTAAAAACACCGACAATTTGTGGTTGCGATGGGCGGCTTTGTTACACGATATTGGAAAAGCTCCCACCAAAAAATTCATGAATAAACAAGGTTGGACTTTTCACGGACATGAATTTGTAGGTGGAAAAATGACCAAGAAGATTTTCGAACGATTGCACATGCCTCTCAATCAAAAAATGAAGTTTGTACAGAAAATGGTGTCCATGAGCTCAAGACCGATCGTTTTGTCGCAAGACATTGTCACAGATTCGGCCGTTCGACGCTTGATTTTCGATGCCGGCGAAGACATTGAATCGCTCATGACGCTTTGTGAAGCCGACATCACGACCAAAAATCCAACAAGGTTCAAGAAATATCACAAGAATTTCGAAATCGTAAGGAAGAAAATCGTAGAAGTGGAAACCCGCGACCATGTTCGAAATTTTCAACCGCCCATTACCGGCGAGGAAATTATGGAAATTTTCAACCTAAAACCAGGTAGAGAAATCGGTATTTTGAAAGAAGCCATCAAAGAAGCCATTTTGGAAGGCGAAATACCCAATGAATATGAGGCAGCGCTCAATTTTTTACACCAAAAAGCCAAGAAAATAGGATTGGAAATAAGTTAAATCAAGATTAACGAATGTTATAGTAACCTTCGAGATGCCTAAGATTATTTTTGTAAAGTTATATTTTAAACACAATGAATCGAAATAAACCCGTGATTGTTTGGCTTTTGTCTGGCTGTGTTTTATTGTTTATTATGGTCATGGTCGGCGGCATCACTCGACTTACCAATTCTGGACTTTCCATGACGGATTGGCATTTAGTGACCGATACTTTTCCTCCATTAAATGACGCTGATTGGCAAAAAGCATTCGACGAGTACAAGCAGTTTCCCGAATATCAAAAAATCAATCAATTTAAACACGATGGTTTTACGCTTTCAGATTATAAATTTATTTATTTCTGGGAATGGTTTCATCGATTTATTGGCAGAATCATTGGCATCGTTTTCATCATTCCTTTTGTGTATTTCGTTGTCACTAAAAAACTAGATAAAAGCACGCTCAAAAAATGTTTTGTATTGCTTTTTATGGGTGGTTTTCAAGGATTTCTGGGCTGGTTCATGGTAAAAAGTGGCTTAATCGACAACCCCGACGTGAGTCATTTCAGGTTGGCGTTGCACCTCACTTTTGCTTTCATCACTTTTGCTTACACATTTTGGGTGGCGCTCGATTTGATGTATCCAAACCGAATCAAACCCATTCCAGCACTAAAAAATATCGCTGTCATTGCAATGATTTTTCTCATCATTCAAATCATTTATGGTGGTTTCGTTGCAGGAATGAATGCGGGTCTTGTGCACAATCATTGGCCTTTGATGAACGAAGGAAAATTAATCCACGAAACGGTTTGGATTGAACAACCCACTATTTTTAAAAATCTAACCGAAGGGAAAAGCGGAGTGCAATTCGTGCATCGAACATTTGCTTATGTCGTCGTGTTTTTGATGTTGTTTTTGTGGTTCAAGGCAAAAAAATATTCTTTGAATTCCTTGCAAATCAAGAGTTTGAACGGATTAGTAATTGCAGTATTTTTTCAATTTTCACTCGGTGTAATCACACTTTTATACGGTGTGCCACTCTGGTTAGGATTGGCGCATCAACTCATGGCTTTCATTTTATTAAGCGTAATGACATTTTCTTTGCATCGATTGAGTAAATAATCCAATTTATTTTCATAAAAAAAAGGCAACCAGTTAATTTTGATTGCCTTTTTTTGTTTTTGGGAGTTCCCCGCTCGAAAAAAGCGGGTCGGGTTTTCCGCTGTATCCCCGATGAAAAATCGGGGGATGCCGCTTCAACCCCTAACTCGGGAGTGTCAAATCGATGAAGATTTATTTTTCAAATTCTTTCAAGGTGTTGATAATAATCGACACACAATCCAACAATTGTGCTTCATTCATCACCAATGGTGGTGCAAATCTGATGATATTTCCGTGTGTTGGTTTTGCCAAAAGACCGTTTTCGCTCAAACGCATACAAATATTCCAAGCGGTGTCGCTGTCTTCAGAATCATTAATCACAACCGCATTCAATAGCCCGCGACCACGCACCAAAGTGGCAACATTGCTTGTTTTGATATAATCGTTCAGTTTTTCTCTAAATATTTTACCGAGTTTTCGAGCGTTTTGGGCTAGATTTTCGTCGTAAACAACTTCAAGTGCTGCAGTTGCAACGGCTGCTGCCAATGGATTTCCTCCAAAAGTTGAACCGTGTTGCCCCGGCTTAATCACATTCATGATAGGATTGTCTGCCAAAACCGCCGAAACGGGATACACTCCTCCCGAAATCGCTTTTCCTAAAATCAAAAGATCGGGTCTTGCGTAAGTTGCTTCTTGTTGTTCGCAAGATTTTTCGCAAGAACAATTGCCACAAACGGCAAGCAAAGCCCCCGTTCTAGCAATGCCTGTTTGAATTTCGTCTGCAATAAACAATACATTGTGTTGGTTGCAAATGGATTTCACTTCTCTCATAAAATCATCGGCTGGAGTGTAAACACCCGCTTCTCCTTGAATGGGCTCTACCAAAAAACCAACAACGTTCGAATCGTTTGCCAAAACCTCTGCCAATGCATTGACGTCGTTGTAGGGAATTCTGTAAAATCCATCCGTGAAAGGACCGAAATTTTTACGTGCATTTTCATCATTAGAAAAGGAAATAATCGTCGTTGTTCTGCCGTGAAAGTTGTTTTCGCAAACTACAATTTTGGCTTCATTTTCAGCAATTCCCTTTTTTTCATAACCCCATTTTCGAGCAATTTTCAATGCTGTTTCCACCGCTTCAGCGCCTGTATTCATGGGTAAAACTTTATCAAAACCAAAATAGTGGGTAATATATTTTTCATATTCTCCCAATTGATCATTGTGAAATGCACGGGAAGTCAAAGTCAATTTTTGTGCTTGTTCAACCAAAGCATTGATGATTTTTGGATGGCAATGTCCTTGGTTTACAGCGGAATAAGCAGATAAAAAATCGTAGTATCTTTTTCCTTCCACATCCCAAAGATAAACGCCTTCACCTCTCGATAAAACCACTGGCAACGGATGGTAATTATGCGCACCATATTCGTTTTCTAAATCAATAAATTTTTGGGCTGCTTTTTGAACAGTTTCGATCATAACATGAAGTATTTGTATTAAAAATAAAAATTCCTGCTTTATGGAGAGAAATCATCCTGATTTTGCACAAAAATATACATTTATAATCAATTTCTGTTGTGTTTTTGTTCTAACTAATTGTTAACAAGTTATCAACTATATCGTTTTCATTTGGATGATTTTGAAAACATGACAACAGTCAGTTTTGAAATGTATAAATCGATATAAATTTGCTCAAAATATTTTCTTTATGTCAGATTCTAGATATTACTCGCTCAAACAACTGACCAAGTTTCCTGTGAAAATCCTTAGAACAAAGAATGTTTTAAACTTTGTTGGTTCAGTGCTCATCTCAATGATTTTAGTTTTTTTCTTGAGAGGGTCAGATTTCAACCATGTCCAAGATGGTGTAATGTTCATTCTATTTCTCGCTATTGGTTTATGGATTACAGAAGCCATTCCACCCTTTGCGGTTGGGATTTTAATTATTGGTTTTCTGGTTTTCACCATGGGAAAGGAGGGAAACATCGATGTAAAACCCTACATTCAAACATGGTCTGATGGGGTTATTTGGCTATTTCTTGGCGGATTTTTTCTGGCCGCTGGGATGAAAAAAACCAACTTAGATTTTCAATTACTCAAAATCGCAGCTCCAAGATTTGGAAACAAAGCGCAATTTGTGCTTTTAGGTCTGATGATGACAACCGCCATTATTTCGATGCTGATGAGCAATACCGCCACCACCGCCATGATGATTGCTACGGTAACTCCCTTATTCACACAATTAGGAAAATCTTCTAATTTTTCAAAAGCATTGCTGTTGGGTATTCCTGCCGCTGCATCCATTGGCGGAATGGGCACCATTATTGGCTCAGCGCCTAATGCGATTGCTGTCGGTGCACTGGAAGGAATGGGAATCAAAGTATCGTTCATCGACTGGATGTTGATTGGGATTCCTGTTTCGTTAGCTTTAATTTTTGTGTTTTGGAAAGCACTTACAATAAATTATAAAATCAAAAATGAAGTGCTGGCACTTGATTTTCTTTCGATCAAAACTGAAGATATGACCATAGATTCTGATGAAATGAAAATCCAAAAAAGAATCATGCTGATTGTTTTAGCAACCACACTTTTTTTGTGGCTAACATCAAAATTAACTGGGATTCCTGTGGCGGCGGTTTCGGGTGTGCCGATTGTGGCTTTGACCATGTTTGGAATTATTGATGCCGATGATGTTCGCTCATTATCATGGGACACACTGATGTTGGTGGCAGGCGGTTTGGCTTTAGGACTTGCCATTCAGGAACAAGGTTTAGCAACTTATTTCGTCTCACAAATTAGTAGCAACGCATTGAATTTTAATGTTTTGATTTTGGTTTTCGGATTGGTTACCGTTTTGCTTTCTAATTTTATGAGCAATACCGCAGCAACCACTATTCTGATTCCAGTTGCCATTACGCTTTCTAGTGTGGGAACCAACAATCCAATCATTTTGCCTTTCGTGATTGGTTTGAGTGCCTCTTGTGCTTTGTTGTTGCCTGTTTCAACTCCGCCCAACGCAATTGCTTACAGCACAGGATATTTAACCCAATCCGAATTTAGATTAGGCGGTGTGGTTGTTGGAATTGCTGGACCTTTGCTCATTATTTTGTGGACAGCACTCATGGTTTTTTTCTTTTTTTGAACATCTAAGAAAAATACAACTTACATTGCTTAATTTTCTTATACAAAGGTTTATTTTTGCTTCATGACAAGAAAAAAAGAAAACAAATTGGTATTTGAAAATATAGAGGTTTTGGATGCAGGCGCAAAAGGCGTTTCTGTGGCAAAAGCCCCTGATGGTAAAGTAATTTTTATCCCAAACGTTGTGCCAGGCGATGTGGTAGATGTGCAAACTTTCAAAAAACGCAAAAGTTATTACGAAGGCAAAGCAGTACATTTTCATCAATATTCTAAAGATAGAATAGCACCCATTTGCGATCATTTTGGAGTTTGTGGTGGTTGCAAATGGCAAAATATGGCCTACGAAAAGCAACTTTTCTATAAAAACCAAGAGGTTTATAACAATCTAAAAAGAATCGGAAAAATCAATCTTCCAGAATTTGAGCCAATTTTAGGGGTTAAAAATCCGTTTTTTTATCGAAATAAAATGGAATTTGGATTTTCGAATGCTCGCTGGCTTACAGAAAATGAAATTTCGAGTTCAGAAACGCTCGACAATAAAAATGCATTGGGTTTTCACATCCCAAAAATGTGGGACAAAATTTTAGATATTAAAAAATGTCATCTGCAAGCCGATCCATCCAACGCCATTCGGAATGAAGTGCGAGATTTTGCAATCAAACACGACATTCCATTTTTCGACCCACGAAATCATGACGGTTTGCTTCGCACGCTCATGATAAGAACTTCTTCCACGGGCGAACTGATGGTTTTAATTCAGTTTTTTAAAAGAGACAATTATTTTATAGAATTGATATTGAATCATTTAAAAGTTACTTTTCCTGAAATCACTTCTTTGCTTTACGTAATCAACGGCAAAGCCAATGATACACTTTACGATCAGGAAATTTTACTTTTCAACGGTAGAGACTACATCATCGAATCGATGGAAGGACTTCAATTCAGAATTCAAGCCAAATCTTTCTACCAAACAAATTCTGACCAAGCGTATGAATTGTATAAAGTAACCAGAGATTTTGCAGGTTTGACCGGTAATGAAATTGTGTACGATTTATATACAGGAACAGGAACTATTGCGCAATTCGTTTCAAAAATGGCAAAGAAAGTCATTGGCGTAGAAGCAGTTGCGGATGCAATTGTCGATGCAAAAGCGAATGCGACGCATAATAAAATTTCAAATTGCGAGTTTTATGTAGGCGATATGAAAAATGTTTTCAACCAAGATTTTATCAAAAAACACGGACAACCAGATGTAATTATCACCGATCCACCGCGCGATGGAATGCATGCCGCCGTTGTGCAACATTTACTAGAAGTGGCTCCTCAGAAAATTGTGTATGTGAGTTGCAACAGCGCAACGCAAGCAAGAGATTTAGCAATTTTAGATGAAAAATATGTGGTCACAAAAGTGCAACCTGTAGATATGTTTCCACAAACGCACCATGTAGAAAACGTGGTTTTACTCGAAAAAAGAAAGTTTTAACATGAAAAAATTGCTAAAGTATTCGTTTGTAATTGCAGTTGTTTCCATCGTTTTTATTGCAACCATTCGATGTGAAAAAGACGACATTTGCGTGTCAGAAGTCAAAAAAACGCCTTTGCTTTACATTCGTTTTTTTGATTCAAACAACACGCAGAATCCTAAAAATGTGAATAATTTACGAGTCATCGGAACTGAGTTTATCACCACTGAAAACCACGTGCCATTATTGTTTAATGGTGTTTCTGAAATTAAAATTCCATTAAAAGTAAACCAAGACCAAACAGAATTTTACTTTTATTTGAATGCAGAAAACACAAATGAAGCCATCAGAAATACGGACAAAGTGGTAATTAATTACAGCAGAAACGACATCTATATTTCAAGAGCTTGCGGATATAAAACCAATTTTGATTTAAATATTTTGAATCCTTTCGAAGTTTCAGACGTCGAAAATGTAGAGAATTATCCAAACGGCACAAGCGACTGGATTGAGAGTGTAGTCATTGTAAATACTGAAATAAATCAAGATGAAGAACCACACATACATATATACTTTTAGTGTTTTATTAGTTTTTTTTCTTTCACAAAGCATTTTTTCACAAACCACAGATTCTATTCCAGTAATTAAAGAACGCTATGGTTTAAGATTAGGAACAGATGCTTTTAAATTAGCAAGGTCATTTTATGACGAAAATTACCAAGGCTTGGAATTTATGGGCGACTTTAGAATTTCAAAAAATAAATACCTTGCGGCGGAAATTGGCAATGAAAAGCTGACTACAGACGATGACAGATTAAATTTTACCACTTCGGGTTCTTTTATTAAAGCAGGTATCGACTTCAATTTATATGAAAATTGGCTCGATATGGAGAATATGGTTTTTATGGGATTTCGATATGGTTTTAGTACATTCTCTCAAAAGCTAAACAGTTATAAAATTTACAATACGGACAATTATTTTGGCGAAAATCCAGATGTGGTTTCCAACCAAGAGTTCAACGGATTAACATCGCAATGGTTAGAAATCATGTTGGGTTTGAAAGCGGAGGTTTTGTCAAACGTCTATATGGGGTTCAATGTTAGATTACATTATTTAGTTAATCAATCTACTCCAGATAATTTTAATAATCTTTACATTACAGGCTTTGGTAAAATATCAGAAGGGAATAAGTTTGGGGCAGGCTTCAGTTATACCATTTCTTACTTTATTCCGCTGTATAAAAAAGAAAAAAATCCAGTGAAAGAATAATTTTATAGTTCTCTAACAGTTTTAAAGAAAAACCATTTCACGTAAATTTTTTCACCGTGAGGAGTTTTGATGTTTTTAAATTTTGGCGATAAGATTGTGGCAACCACAAACGCTGTCAATGGAATCCAAATTCCTTCCAGCATAGAATATCGAAAAACCAAAAAGCGGACAACCAAAAAGAAGAACGCAAAAGAAGCCAATTGATAGAGTAGTGCTTTTACTGTGAGATTCATATTTTTTGTTTTTAATAGGTTATGAAGAAACTTGTGATTTGTTTTTGCAGTAAATGGAAATAAAATAAGGACAATACAAAGTTAAATTTTTCCCATAAAAAAAACCTCACATTGGAGGTTTTAAATATCGTAAGGTAAACTTATAACTATAATTTAGAAACGTGTTTCGTTAACTTAGATTTAAGATTAGAAGCTTTATTATCATGGATGATGTTTTTCTTAGCCAATTTATCAATCATCGAAATTACTTGAGATAATTTTGTAGAAGCCTCTTCTTTGTTTTCAGCACCTCTTAACGCTTTAATAGCATTACGTGTTGTTTTGTGTTGGTATTTGTTCAACACTCTTTTCTTTTCGTTGCTTCTAATTCTTTTTAATGCTGACTTATGATTTGCCATCTTTTTTTAAATAAATGTTTTTAATTTAATTTTTGTAGTCCGTAGGGGAATCGAACCCCTGTTACCAGGATGAAAACCTGGCGTCCTAACCCCTAGACGAACGGACCAGGAATTGAAATCGTAATCGATTCGTATTTGTAGCCCGTGGGGGAATCGAACCCCCCTTACCAGGATGAAAACCTGGCGTCCTAACCGATAGACGAACGGGCCTGTTTCTTTATTGCGGATGCAAATATACAACTAATTTTTATCCGTGCAATAGTTGCTTATTTTTTTTTGAATTTTTTTTAATAAGCTCTAGCAAACAGTACTTTACGTGTTGAATCTTTACCCGAAAAGACGCATTTTCCTTGTTCTTCTTTTGCATCTAAGGGAATACAACGGATAGTTGCCTTCGTTAATTCCTTAATTTTCTCTTCAGTTTCTGGTGTTCCATCCCAATGTGCTTCAATAAAGCCACCTTTTTCATCTAAAACTTGCTTGAATTCTTCGAAAGTAGCAACGCTTGTGATGTGTTTTTCTCTATAATCTAAAGCTTTTGAAAATAGATCGTTTTGAATGGTTTCCAAAAGTGTTGCAACATATTCCACAACAGACGCTTGAGGCACGATTTCTTTCGAAAGTGTGTCACGTCGTGCAATTTCTACTGTTTTATTTTCTAAATCTTTAGGCCCTATTGCAATTCTCAATGGTACACCTTTTAATTCGTACTCATTAAATTTGAAACCTGGTTTTTGTGTGGTTCTGTTATCAAACTTGACAGAGATATTTTTCTTTTCTAAATGCGCAACTATTGTTTTAGCCAATGCACTCACTGCATCAAGTTCCTCATCCGATTTGTAAATAGGAACAATTACTACTTGTATCGGTGCAAGATTTGGTGGCAAAACCAAGCCGTGATCGTCGGAATGAGTCATAACAAGTGCCCCCATCAACCTTGTTGAAACTCCCCAAGAGGTGCCCCAAACGTGTTCCAAAGTGCCATTTGAATTCGTGAATTTTACATCAAACGCTTTTGCGAAATTTTGACCTAAAAAATGTGAAGTACCTGCTTGCAATGCTTTTCCGTCTTGCATTAACGCTTCAATGCAGTAGGTTTCTTCAGCGCCAGCAAAACGTTCGTTGGCAGATTTTATTCCTTTTATAACAGGAATCGCCATGAATTTTTCAGCAAAATCTGCATAAACTTGCATCATTTGTTCAGATTCCTGAATCGCTTCTTGTTTTGTGGCATGAGCCGTATGGCCTTCTTGCCATAAAAATTCTGCTGTTCTTAGAAACAATCTGGTTCGCATTTCCCAGCGTACTACATTTGCCCATTGATTAATAAGTAACGGCAAATCTCTATAAGATTGTATCCAATTTTTATATGTACTCCAAATGATGGCTTCGCTCGTAGGACGAACGATGAGCTCTTCTTCTAGTTTTGCATCAGGATCAACAATCAATTTGCCTTTGTTGTCGGGATCGTTTTTTAATCTATAATGTGTAACGATAGCGCATTCTTTCGCAAAACCTTCGGCATTTTTTTCCTCGGCCTCAAACATGCTTTTAGGCACAAATAAAGGAAAATAGGCATTTTGATGGCCAGTTGCCTTAAATTTTGCATCTAGCTCTTTTTGCATTTTTTCCCAGATGGCATAACCATAAGGTTTAATGACCATACAACCTCTTACCCCCGAATTTTCCGCTAAATCTGCTTTTACAACCAGTTCATTATACCATTTAGAATAATCTTCTGAACGCTTTGTTAAATTTTTACTCATATAATTTATGTTGGCACAAATATTGTTTAACTATTTTTAACTCAAATAGTGCACAAAACTAACTATTTTTGTATTGTCCAACAATTAATTTACCATATTATGAAAACGATTTCAACCACCGCAAATTTATTCAAGAGCGTTTCTCTTTTATCGATTTTGTCTTTTCTATTGTATTCGTGTGGCACGTATCAAAATTCTACGTACTACGAAAACGATGGAATTTATGCATCAAGCGATAAAAACAACAATGTAGAAACACCTTCTGACACAAAGTCGTCTGGCACAGCTTATAAAAGTTACTTTAGAACTCTGAAAAATGATTTAGATCAAGAAGTGGCTGTTGATTTTGAACAAAATGATACGATTAGCGACGCTTCAAGACAATCAAATGAACAATATGGCGGTTGGGGCGCAGACAATTCTACAGTTGTTGTAAATGTTTACGACAATGGTTGGGGAATGAATAATTGGGGTTGGAACAACTGGTATGGTCCAGCATGGGGATTTGGCTGGAACAGTTGGGGCTGGAACAGCTGGGGATTTGGCTGGGGTTGGAATTCATGGTACGGACCAGGCTGGGGCGGATGGTATGGTCCAGGCTGGGGCGGAGCTGGCTGGTATGGTGGCTATTACAACGGTTGGTATGGAAATTATTACGGAAATAGTTATGTAAGAAACAGCGGTAGAAGAGGTACTTATGCAAATTCTGGTGGCAGATATTCTCTTGGAAATAGATACGCTAGCGGAAGCGGAAGAAACAGTGCTGCCAGCGGAAGAAATTCTACTTATAGTGGAAGAAATTCAACTTTAAACGGAAGAAATAATACAAATTTAGGCTCAAGATCTGAAGGACGAAGCACTTTAAATAGAAATAGCGTTAGAACGTCTTCAAGCACGAGAGGTACTTCAACGCAAAGTGCCCCAACAAGAAACACCAATTATAGCACTCCAAGATCGTCAAGTTCTGGAAGAAGCGGCGGCTATTCAACTCCTTCACGCAGTAGCAGCAGTGGTGGTGGCGGACGTTCAGGGGGAAGTAGTGGCGGAGGTGGCGGTCGTTCATCAGGTGGTGGCGGTGGCAGAAGAGGATAATTTTAATTTCAAAAAAAACTCAAAAATTTAATTTATACCCGAATTATGAAAAAGAATTTAATTTTTCTTTTAGGACTCTTTATCTTTCAAAATATGGCAGCTCAAGGCGTTCAAGATGCTGTTCGATTTTCGCAAGATAATCTGAACGGAACTGCGAGATTTAGAGCCATGAGTGGAGCTTTTGGCGCACTCGGTGGCGACTTGTCTTCCATCAATGTGAACCCAGCTGGATCGGCGGTATTTATGAACAATCAGGTCGGAATTACATTAAACAACACTTCTATCAGCAATAAGTCAAATTATTTCGGAACAAGTGCTTCTGAACGCGAGAACAACTTTGATGTTAACCAAGCGGGTGCTGTTTTTGTGTATAAGAACACAAATAACGCTTCTTCTTGGAAAAAGTTTTCATTTACAATCAATTATGAAAATTTGAGCAACTACCGAAATGCAATATCTTTTCAAGGGGCCAATCCTAATTCTATTGCAAATTATTTTGTAGCCAATGCGAATGGTGTTCCACTTGAGTTGTTAGAAACAGTAGCTGGCGAAAGTGTTAGTGATTTATATATTTATCTAGCTGGTTTGCCTGATTTCCAATATCCAAATGTTGGTGGTTTTCAAGCGCAGCAAGCCCTATTGGGTTACCAAACTTTTTTGATTAACCCAGTAAGCAACACAACCAATAATACAATATATACTCCGAATGTTTCTGGTGGTCCCTATTCACAACAGAATTTTATTGTGAATTCTGGAAATAATGGAAAAGTGACTTTCAACTTTGCTGCACAGTATGAAGATTGGTTGTATTTGGGAATGAACCTAAACTCTCATTTTACTGAATATAGATCTTCATCCAATTTTTTTGAAAACGCAGGAAGTGGTTTAGAATCGGGTGTTTCTCGAGTTCGCTTTAACAATGATTTGAGAACTTTTGGAAATGGTTTTTCAATGAATTTTGGTGCCATCGGTAAATTTGATGACTTTAGGGTAGGTGTTGCTTACGAATCGCCTACGTGGTATCGATTTGTTGATCAACTTTCGCAAAGCATTGCAACCAATTGTGCAAATTGCCAAACGGGACAAACAAATTTTGTAGTTAATCCGTTGGTAGTTAACGAATACCCAAGTTATAGATTAAATACGCCAGGAAGATGGACAGGAAGTTTGGCTTATGTTTTTGGTGGAAATGGATTGCTTAGTGCTGATTTTGGAGTGAAGGATTTTAGAAACACAAGCTTTAGACCTCGTGATAGTTTTTTTAATCCAATCAATAGTCAATTGAGCGATTTATTGGTAATGGCTGCCGAAATAAGAGTAGGTGGGGAATACAAAATCAAAAGATTAAGTCTGCGTGGCGGATATAGATATGAACAAAGTCCTTATAAAAATGGACGCACCGTTGGTGATTTGACTGGATATTCAGGTGGTTTGGGCTATAATTTTGGTTCTACAAAACTTGATTTGGCATATTCATATTTTCAAAGAGCTTACGATTTGCAAAGTTTTAATGTCGGTTTGACCGATGCTGCTAGAATTAATAACATTCAAAACACAGTAACATTAAGTTTACTTTTCGATTTATAAAATAAAAAAACCACCGAAAAAGGTGGTTTTTTTCATTCAAACAAATTTCTGTAATAAAGCCATAAAGAGTACTTTTGTGGCTTATATTTTTTAAAATGAGAACGAAGTCAACAAGAAAAAATAAAATCAATGTTATAACCCTTGGATGTTCCAAGAATGTATATGATAGCGAGGTTTTGATGGGGCAATTGAAAGCCAATGGTAAAGAAGTGACCCACGAAGCCCCTGCACATGAGGAGGGTAATATCATCGTTATCAATACTTGCGGTTTTATTAATAATGCAAAAGAAGAATCAATCAATACTATTTTGCAATATGTAGATAAAAAAGAGCAAGGTTTGGTTGATAAAGTTTTTGTTACGGGTTGCTTGTCTGAAAGATATAGACCCGATTTAGAGGCCGAAATTCCAAATGTTGATCAGTTTTTTGGCACTACAGACTTGCCACTTTTGTTGAAAGCTTTAGGCGCTGACTACAAACATGAACTGATTGGCGAACGATTGACAACAACCCCCAAAAACTATGCTTACCTCAAAATAGCCGAAGGCTGCGACAGACCTTGTAGTTTTTGTGCCATTCCATTGATGCGCGGCAAACACGTTTCTCAGTCCATCGAAAAATTGGTGAAAGAAGCAGAAAGTTTGGCAGCAAAAGGCGTGAAAGAACTTATTTTAATTGCCCAAGATTTGACTTATTATGGTTTGGATTTATACAAGAAAAGAAATCTTGCTGAGTTGTTAGAAAATTTGGTAAAAGTGGAAGGGATTGAATGGATCAGATTGCATTATGCATTTCCAACAGGTTTTCCAATGGACGTGCTCGAGGTGATGAAAAACGAACCAAAAATTTGTAATTATCTTGATATTCCGTTGCAACACATTTCAGACAAAATTTTGAAGTCGATGCGACGAGGAACGACTTATGAAAAAACAACGCAGTTAATTCATGATTTTAGAGAGAAAATGCCCGATATGGCCATTCGAACAACATTAATTGTTGGCTATCCGGGCGAAACAGAAGAGGATTTTCAAATTTTGAAAGATTGGGTCATCAAAATGCGTTTTGATAGATTAGGATGCTTTACATACTCTCACGAAGAAAATACGCATGCTTACCTTCTTGAAGACGATGTTCCAGAAGAAGTGAAGCAAAAAAGAGCAGCGGAAATCATGGATGTTCAAGCCAGAATTTCATGGGAAATGAACCAAGAAAAAATAGGCAAAACGTACAAATGTGTGATTGACAGAAAAGAGGGCAATTATTTTGTGGGCAGATCCGAATTTGACAGTCCTGATGTGGACAATGAAGTTTTGATTGACGCAAGCCAGCATTTTCTTCGTTTGGGCGATTTTGTGAATGTAAAAATTAATGAAGCTGCAGATTTTGATTTGTATGCCTCACCAATTCAATAATTTATGAAAAAAATAATTATTCTAGTTGTTTTGATGTGTTTTGGTTTCAATATAGAAATGGATGCACAAGTGGATCGATCTATCGGTCGTTCGCAATACAGAAATCAAGGAAGTGCTGGAAACAAGAAAGAAAAGAAAGATCCTATTGAAGTTTCAGTAGAATATTTGACCAAAGAATTAAAATTGGATGATTTTCAAATTCCAGCGTGCAGGATTTTTTTAGAAGAACATCAAAAAGAGAATTCTAAAATCATGGCTACAAATTCTATTTCAGATGGCGAAAAAACCTTGCGGATTCAGAAAGTAAACGAAACCTTAGACAACAACATCAAGTCGATATTGACTCCAACACAAATTGAAGCTTTCGAAATCATGAAAAACAAGCGTGACAATAAAGGCTCAAAAAAGAAATCTAAAAAGAGCAAAGAAAAGGAAGTTGAAATCGAAAGCGAATCTAGCGAAAAGTAAACTTCATTAAAAATGAAGTTTCTTTTTCCTGAGTTCAAAATTTTGACCTAAATATACTTTTCTAACCATTTCATCTTCAGCTAATTCTTCTGGAATTCCTGCTTTCAAAATGCCTCCTTCAAACATCAAATAGGTTTTGTCTGTAATCGCCAATGTTTCTTGCACGTTGTGATCAGTGATTAAAATCCCGATGTTTTTGTTTTTTAACTGTGCAATAATTCTCTGAATATCTTCAACCGCCACAGGATCAACTCCCGCAAATGGTTCGTCTAAAAGAATGAACTTTGGATCGGTTGCCAAAGCCCGTGCAATTTCTGTGCGTCGTCTTTCTCCTCCCGAAAGCAAATCGCCGCGGTTGGTTCGAATGTGTTGCAAACTAAACTCATCAATCAAACTTTCCATTTTGGCTTCTTGTTCTTTTTTGGAAAGTTTTGTCAGTTGCAACACACTCAATATATTGTCTTCGATGCTTAATTTTCTAAAAACGGACGCTTCTTGCGCCAAATAACCAATTCCATATTGCGCTCTTTTATACATCGGAAAATTTGTAATATCTAAATCGTCAAGAAATATTTTCCCTTCATTTGGCTTGACCAATCCAACAATCATATAAAAAGACGTTGTTTTTCCAGCACCATTTGGCCCAAGCAAACCAACGATTTCGCCTTGATTTACTTCAACCGAAACACCTTTTACAACTTTTCGTCCTTTATAAATCTTGATGATATTTTCCGCTCTTAGTTTCATGTTTTTTGTTTTACAACGCTGTTTCTACTCCGAAAATTATTTGCTTTGCGCTTCGAGCGCTTCCCAAAACTCATAAGCTCTTCTTAAATGCGGAATTACAATGGTGCCACCAACCAAAGTAGCAATGCCCATCGCTTCCATCATTTCTTCTTTCGTAATTCCATTTTTATAGCTCGTTTCCAGATGGTATTTTACGCAATCATCACATCTTAAAACAGTGGATGCAACCAAACCCAACAATTCTTTGGTTTTCACATCTAAAGCACCTTCAGAATATGCATTTGTATCGAGATTAAAAATTCGTTTTACTACTTTGTTTGGATCAGATAATAGTTTTTCATTCATTTTAGAACGATACTCATTGAATTCTTGGACAATATTTGACATTTTTATTTTGATTTTTTGAGTTCTTTTCTTTGTACTAAATAAGATATGAAAATACTGACTTCATACAAAATCATAATGGGAATTGTAACAATGATTTGACTTAAAATATCTGGCGGTGTGATAATAGCTGCCAAAATTAAAACGATAATCAATGTATATTTCCAATATTTTCTTAAAAAAGCAGGAGTAACCAATCCTAATTTTGATAAAAAATAAATCACGATAGGGAGTTCGAACAACAAACCACAAGCGATGACGGAAGTTTTAATCAGTCCGATATAAGATTCTAAATTGAACTCATTTACCACCTCAGTGCTGACTTGAAAAGTACCGAAAAAGAAAACAGAAAGTGGCACAATGACAAAGTAACCAAACAAGACACCCAAAAAGAACAAAAAGGATGAAACGATGATGAATGACAAGGCATTTTTCTTCTCATTTTCGTACAACGCAGGTTTGATAAATTTCCAAATTTCCCAAAGGATGAATGGAAAACTGATGATGAGTCCTGCAATAATGCAAATCCAAATCAAGATGGAAACTTGTCCGCCCATATTCACATTTTGAATGATAAATGGCATTTCTT
Organism: Flavobacterium sp.; assembly: GCA_040379105.1. GTDB lineage: Bacteria > Bacteroidota > Bacteroidia > Flavobacteriales > Flavobacteriaceae > Flavobacterium. The sequence goes on along the minus strand of JBEILV010000007.1, from coordinate 16,596 downwards.
CGACACATAAACTGTCGTCAAGTCCAAACTTTTGCGAAAGGTCACAAAAAAACCTATAAGTAACAAAATCAACGTCTTTTGGCGCAAAAATAATTTCATTAAAAATATAATCGCTGATAAAAAACGACAGACTGGCTCCAATCAAAATGGCAGCTGTGGATCGAACAAGCAGCCATCTCAATTCTTCAAGATGACCTAAAAACGACATTTCTTTGGGATTGTTTGTTGCCATTACGAAATGCCTTCTTTTAAAATGTCGTGTAGATGAATAATTCCTTTATAGGAGTCATTTTCAAGCACTAAAAGCTGTGTAATGGAAAAATTTTCCATGATACTGAAAGCGTCAATCACTAAATTATCTGGACGAATCGATTTCGGGTTTACAGTCATAATATCTTTGGCTTCGAGCCCTAAAAAAGAATCGTTTTTATAAAGCATTCTTCTGATGTCGCCATCGGTAATGATGCCGACAACTTTTTCATTTGAGTCAACAACTGCTGTAACGCCTAATCTTTTTTCAGATATTTCGACAATCACTTTTTTAATATCATCATTCAATTGAACACAAGGCTTGTTTTCGTTGTCAAGCAAATCTTTTACTTTCAATAATAGTTTTTTTCCTAAAGCACCTCCAGGATGATATTTGGCAAAATCTTGACTTTTAAAATCTCTCATTTCCATCAAACAAACTGCCAAAGCATCGCCCATGACCAACTGCGCTGTGGTGCTGCTTGTGGGTGCTAAATTATTTGGGCATGCTTCTTTCGAAACAGTTGTGTCTAAAACGAACTGAGCATTTTTAGCTAAAAAAGAATCTAAGTTTCCGGTAATGGCAATTATTGGGTTGCCAAAATTTTTAATAATCGGAATCAAAACTTTTATTTCGGGACTGTTGCCGCTTTTTGAAATGCAAACAATCACATCATTGGGTTGTACCATGCCTAAATCGCCATGAATTGCTTCAGAAGCATGCAAAAAAGTGCTTGGAGTTCCCGTAGAATTCATGGTAGCAACAATTTTTTGAGCAATTATGGCACTTTTTCCAATGCCAGTTACCACCAAACGACCTGCGCTTTGATAAATCAATTCAACACTCTCCACGAATTGAATATCCACATAATCAGCTATTTGCGCAATTGCTTTGCTCTCTTCAATAATCGTGCTTTTGGCTAAGTCAATAATTTGTTTTTTAGAAATCAAAATAGAATGAATTTAAAATTTGTGTGCGTGAAAGAAAGTTGTATCTTTATGTTTGCAAATTTATATAAAATACACTTAGTAAAGAATGAATCCCATCGAAATTGACATTCACAAAGAATTAAAGACTTATTTTGGTTTTACCCAATTTAAAGGTCTTCAAGAACAAGTCATTAAGAGTATTTTGTCGCGAAAAAACACCTTTGTCATTATGCCTACAGGTGGCGGCAAATCATTGTGTTACCAGCTTCCTGCTTTGATTCAAGAGGGAACAGCCATTGTTGTTTCGCCATTGATCGCCTTGATGAAAAACCAAGTCGATGCGCTCAGGAGTCTTTCAGATGAACAAGGCGTTGCGCATGTGTTGAATTCATCGCTTAACAAAACAGAAGTCAATAAAGTTAAAAGTGATATCACAAACGGAATTACCAAACTTTTATATGTAGCTCCAGAATCTTTGACCAAAGAAGAATATGTAAACTTTCTCAAAGGCGTAACCATTTCGTTTGTAGCCATTGACGAAGCGCATTGTATCTCTGAATGGGGACACGATTTCCGGCCAGAATACAGAAATCTTCGTAATATCATCAAGCAATTAGGCGAAGTTCCTGTCATTGGATTAACGGCTACAGCGACGCCGAAAGTGCAGGAAGATATTCTTAAAAATCTAGACATGCCTGATGCCAATGCATTCAAAGCATCTTTCAATAGACCAAATTTATTTTATGAAGTGCGATCGAAAACAAAAAACGTCGAGTCGGACATCATTCGTTTTATCAAACAGAACAAAGGAAAATCGGGCATTATTTATTGCTTAAGCAGAAAAAAAGTGGAAGAAATTGCACAAGTTTTAACTGTAAATGGCATTTCGGCGGTTCCTTATCATGCGGGTTTAGATTCTAAAACACGTGGTAAACATCAAGATATGTTTTTGATGGAAGATGTGAATGTAGTTGTAGCAACGATTGCTTTCGGTATGGGGATTGACAAACCAGACGTCCGATTTGTGATTCATCATGACATCCCAAAATCTTTAGAAAGCTATTACCAAGAAACGGGTCGTGCAGGTAGAGATGGTGGCGAAGGACATTGTTTGGCTTACTATTCTTATAAAGATGTAGAAAAACTAGAAAAATTTATGTCAGGCAAGCCAGTGGCCGAACAAGAAATTGGTTTCGCACTTTTGCAAGAAGTGGTTGCGTACGCCGAAACATCGATGTCAAGAAGAAAATTCTTACTACATTATTTCGGTGAAGAATTTGATAGCGAGACAGGAGAGGGCGGTGATATGGATGATAATATGCGCAACCCAAAATCGAAAGTGGAAGCCAAGAGTAATTTGGTAAAACTCTTGCAAGTGGTGCGCGATACCAAACATTTGTATAAAACTAAAGAAATTGTTTATGCCATGATTGGTCGAGTAAACGCAATGATCAAAGCATACAAAACAGATACGCAACCCTTTTTTGGTTGTGGAGCTGATCAGGAAGAACGCTATTGGATGGCACTGATTCGTCAGGCTTTGGTGCAAGGTTATCTTTCTAAAGATATAGAAACCTACGGAATCATCAAATTGTCTCAAAAAGGCGTTGAATACATCAAAAATCCAACGTCTTTCATGATGACGGAAGACCACGAATACAACGAACAAGAAAACGACGCCATTGTTTCGAATGCCAAAAACATGAACGTTGCCGACGAAGTTTTGATGTCGATGCTCAAAGATTTACGAAAGAAAGAAGCTAAGAAGTTAGGGCTGCCTCCTTTTGTGATTTTTCAAGACCCTTCGCTGGAAGACATGGCGTTAAAATATCCAATTTCTGTAGATGAATTGGGCAATGTACATGGAGTAGGTGAAGGGAAAGCCAAAAAGTATGGCAAACCTTTCGTTGCATTAATTTCAAAATATGTTGAAGAAAACGATATTATTCGGCCAGATGATTTGGTTGTAAAATCCACGGGTGCCAATTCTTCCAACAAATTGTATATCATTCAAAATATTGATAGAAAATTGTCTTTAGACGATATTGCCTCTGCAAAAGGGCTGACAATGGATGCACTTTTGAGAGAAATGGAACAAATTGTTTACTCAGGCACGAAACTGAACATCAAATATTGGATTGATGAAATTTTAGATGATGACCAACAAGAAGAAATTTTCGAATATTTTATGGAATCAGAATCTGATAAAATTGAAGATGCAATGAAAGAATTTGATGGGGAATATGATTTTGAAGAACTTAGGTTCATGAGAATTAAATTCATCAGCGAAGTAGCCAATTAAAGTTGATTTGATATAAAAAAAACCGCCCCGTGAAAGGCGGTTTTTTTTTATTTTCTAACGGCATAAACCAAATAATATCTTGGGGTAAAAAGCCTAAGCAAAGGTCTAATGCCTAATTTTTTGACAGGATTTGTAAATTGAATTCGGTCTATGATTTCCCAACCTGTTTTTTCTAGTAGCCAATCGAGTTGCCAATCTTCAAATTCATGAAAATGCCGATCTCTTGGATCTGTTTTAGATTGATAAGCTTCGGAAAACCATAATCTTAATGGAACAGAGATCAGTATTTTATCAGCCTTTATTTCGTTCAAAATAGTAAACGGATTCAATAAGTGTTCGAAAATTTCGAAAGCAGTGACCACTTCAAATTTTTCATTTTTTAAAGTAGAAAAATCAATATCTAAATCTTCGCCTAAAGTGTTTCTTACTTCAAAACCATCAGTTTTCATCATTTTTGAAAATGGATTTTCGACCCCTAAATCTAAAATAGATTCAGATTTCGAAATATGTTTTTGCAAAAATGCCATCGTTATTTTGAATCTCTTGTTTGGAAATATTTTTTCGTACATCTTTTTTTTTTGGATCGTTATCAGTTCGCAAAGGTACAAAGTTTATTATTTTAAAATTAACGGGTGATTTTGTGAATCAACGACAGAAACTCATTTGTTTTTTCAGTCGATATTGGTAGTTCGGTCCCATTAGAAAGAGTGACCCAACCTCCATTAGATTTGTCAAATTTTTTAATCGATTTTGTGTTGATTAAATAAGATTTATGGATTCTGAAAAATGTGTTTGAATGTTTCAATCCATCTTCAAAATTTTTTATCGAACGACTCACAATCATTTTTGTTCCATTGTCTAAATACAATTCAGAATAGGAGTTATCTGCCTTGATGTAAATAATAGTTTCTGGCGAAATAAAATGCAATTGACTTCCTTCAGGAACTGCAATTTTATCTAATTTTTGCTCGGTCAAAACGCTTTTCAAAGAAGAGAACGAATTGTTTTTGTGATTTTTAGATGTTTTTTCATATCGATCCACCGCCGAAATTACATCTTCTTTATTGATTGGTTTGAGTAAATAATCAACCGCCGCAATTTTTAAGGCTTCAATGGCATAATGATGGTATGCGGTTGTGAATATAATCGAAAATTGAACTTGAGAAGGCTCAAAAAAATCTAAAATTTCAAGTCCGCTAAAATGCGACATTTCTATATCAAGAAATACAAAATCTGGTTTGTGCTTTAAAATAGATTTTACGCCCGTTGGCAAATCATCACAAATATCCATGATTTGAATATTCGGAAAATTTTGCTCAAGAATGCTTTTTAATAAAATTTGAGCTCTTTTTTCATCTTCGATAATGATGGTTTTATAATGATTCATACGCAAGATTCATTTTAATTTTTACTTCAGTTCCCTGAGAAATTTCATTCTCAACAATTTCATTGGTTTCTATGGCAATCGTGAAATTATTTCTGTTGATAATTTCAATGCGTTCCAGTGTTGCTTTTGTTGCAAATGATGCACTTTTGGTTTTGCTTTTACTATTGATTTCGTTCGCTTTTTTGATGCCGATGCCGTTGTCTAAAACGACAATTTCAAGTTTGTTGTTTTCGATTTCTACAAAATAGATTTTTAGTTTTTTAGTTCCTTTTTTATGGGAAAGTCCATGAATAATGGCGTTTTCGATGTAAGGTTGAATCAACATCGTTGGGATTTGTGCTCTTTCCAAACATTTAGGTTCACATTTTATTTCGAATTCAAAGTCATTCAGCCTAATTTTTTGAAGCGATAAATACAAGTTTTGCATTTTGATTTCTTCTTCAATAGAAATCGTATTTTTATCTGTCATTTCTAAGATTAATCGCGTTAATTTAGAAAAATTATCAAGATAAGACGTTGCTTCGTCAGTTTCGTTGGTTGCTATAAAAGATTGAATCGTGTTTAAAGCATTAAAGAAAAAGTGTGGATTCATCTGTGCTTTAATCAATTTCAATCGATTTTCGTTCAAATGATTTTCTAATGTAATTTTTTCAATTTCAAGATTTTTCTTTTTAGATAAAATCGAAATTCTATATTGATAGATAAAAAAGAACATAATTAACAGGCTTGAAATCAATAATATAATAAACCAACTTTGTTGCCAATAAGGTTTTCTAATCTTGAATTCTATGGTTTGAAGTGTCGTTTTGTCGCCTTTAATTTTCATTTCAACTCGATATTCATTCGGCGAAAGTGCTGCAAGTTTTAACGCATTTGTGTTTGAAAGTTCTGTCCAGTTTCCGTTATTAATCCTGTAAACTATTGGGTGTTGTAAATTTGAATAATCAATTTTTGAAAATGAAATCTCGATATTGTTTTGATTGTAATTGAACTCATTATTTTTATCAATACCCTTTTTCATACCATTTACCAAGAGCTCTTCAACAATAAGTTTCGAATTTTGTTCGGCATTTGTTTTTTGTTTTCGATTAAATTTGACCAATTGATTACTTAATAAAACAAAAAAATAATCTTTATTAGCATCAAAATCGATGACTTTCTCTGCTATGTTCAGATTAATTCGCTTAAAATTGTCGCTTTTCCATTCATAAATTTTATCTTTTGAAATCAAAAACAATTCTTCATTTACATTTTTAAGGTTGGTTATTTTATCAATATCAAACGCTGATTTGGAAATTCTATCGTTTTCTAAAATATAGATTTTGGCATCAGTTGAAATTAAAATTGTTTTTTTACCTACTTGATTGATAAGTTTGATAAACAATGTTTTGTCGTTGAATTTCAACTCTTTAAATGCTTTTTGATCGTATAAATACAAACCCATATTCGAAGCAAATAGAATTTTTTTGGAATTTGGAATCAAAAAACTAACTTTTCCTCTTACTCCTTTCTGTAGATTTTTGAAGTTGTTTTTATAGGTAAAATTGCCAAAGTCGCTTTCTAAATCTTCATAACGGTCTATCTTTTTGAAACCTGTCAGTCCTGATGCTGCCATCGCAATTTCATTGTCATTGAGGATACTGATTGATTTAACTGCAAATTCCGAATGAATGAGAATGTTAAAATTTTTGTCTGTTTGATACAAGCCATTTGAAACGATAAAATTGAATTTTTGATGTTTTGTGTTGATAAGACTAATTTCGTTCGAACTGTTAAAGTTTAATTTTTTCAAACGTTTAAAATCTAAATTTACTTCAAATAATTCTCCAAATTCATTTCCTAGATTTATTTCTGCATCATTAACATTGATTTTTAGTGGTTTGATGTTGCTTAGGTCAATGGCAATTTCATTAAAATTCTCTATTTTAAAAATACCATTGTTGTGCGTTCCTATACAAAAAATATTGTTTTTATCTTTTAAGATACTGGTGATGCTGTTTTTTTTGAAAATATGTTGAATTTCATTACCCTGATTGTCCATCAAAATAAGTCCGTCGTTAGTGCATATCCAAAATTTATCATCTTGATAAAAGATGTTTTGAATGATGGATTTTGATTTTATCTTATGAGTTTTTTCAAACTTCGTGTCATTCAAACGATAAAAATATGGATTTTTGTTTGTTTTGTCGGTGATGTATATTGTTTGATTCGCTTCGAAATATATGGGTGAATAAATAGAGTCTAAATTGTTTTGTATTCTTCTTAATTTGTTTTTTTCTTGAACTAAAAATGTTCTGCTGCCCTCAAACGCTATGGTTTTGGTATTCAGTTTTGTTAGAAAATTGGCCGCAAATTTTTCGGTTTTAAAGCAAGTAATAGGCTTTAGCGTTTTGATATCTAAAACTTCAATTCCCGCAGTTGAAAAATATTTTAAAGTATCTTGATTAATGGAGAAGTTCAAAAACCCAAGGGGTGTTTTTTGTTGAAAAGTTTTCACACTGTCTTTTTCGATATAGAGTAAGTAACCGTCAAAAGTTTCGTACCATATTCTTTTGTATCGATCAATTTTTAGATTTGAACCAACAATACTATTTAAATTTTTGCTTTTAAATTCTTTAAAAAACGTGCCGTCATAGCGAACAACACCTTCGCTGGTCGCAATCCAAATAAAGCCGTCTTTGTCTTGAAGGATGTCATAAACTGTGTTTGAAGGCAAACCATGCACCGTGTTTATGTTTTGTTTGTAAACATCTTGACTGTGGATTTTCGACAAAGCAAACAAGAAGATCAGAGTAAATACGACGGCCTTTCTCAAAATGGATGTTCTTTTTACAAATGTAATAGGAATCATTTGTAAAAAAACGTTAGTTCTCAAACTCAAAACCCGTTTTTACAAATTCTATGAAGTGCTTGTTTTGAATTTGAACTTTATTTGTCAAAGAAATTTTTTTTGAATTGTGTTTAATTGAATTTATTATTAGAAGTTGAAATAGTTTAATGGTTTTAATGATGGTAAATGTTTGAAATATTTGACCTTTGTTAATAAAAGTTAGTAGTAGTAGTAGTAGTTTATTTTCAAGCCCAATTCGGTTTATGCGAGTTGGGTTTGTTTTTTTAAATCAATGGCAAAACTTAAGGTTAGTTTGCTAAAAACAGCTGTTTACAAACCCATAATGGTTTTTCATGAAATGGTTTAATTTTCGATACTAAATAGGGTTAATTTTGTCTTGCAGAAATGAAGGTAATAGAGCATTTTGTTTCATGTATAATTTAAAAATCAGCGTCATTTAAAATAATAGTAGTAGTAGTTTATTTTCAAGCCCAATTTGGTTTATGCGAGTTGGGTTTGTTTTTTTTAGTATTCTTAAAAACAATCTTTTTTAAAATAAAATGTTGCTTTGCGGAACAGATTTGTCCATCAAAGCAATAGTTTAATATTGGAAACTTAATATCCTTCAGTTGAAGAATTAAATTTGATAAGCAATCGCATTAATATTCATTCCAGCACCCACCGAAGCCATCAAGATGATGTCGTTGGTTTTCAATTCATGCCCAGGAATTTGATGATGAATCAATAAATCATATAAAGTTGGCACGGTGGCAACACTCGAATTCCCAAGCTTATGAATGCTCATCGGCATAATGTTAGAAGGCACTTTCTTTCCAAATAATTTATAAAATCGCTCTAAAATTGCTTCATCCATTTTTTCATTGGCTTGATGAATCAAAATTTTAGATATTTGATCAATTTCAACTCCGCTTTTTTCCAAACATTCTTTCATTGCCAATGGCACGTTTTTCAATGCAAATTCATATATTTTTCTTCCTTGCATTTTGATGTATCGAACGTCGGGGTCGTGGGTTTTGTTGAAAGAATTCCCGAAAAACAAATAATAAGCTTCTTCAAATGCGTGGGTTGCAGAGGCATGTCCTAAAAATCCTCCTTCTGCGTCAGTAGCTTCAATAATGGTAGCGCCAGCTCCGTCAGAATAAATCATGCTGTCACGATCATGACGATCGACCACTCTCGACAAAGTTTCGGCACCAATAATCAAACATCTTTTAGCAATGCCTGCTTTGATAAATGCATACGCTTGTATCATTCCTTCTATCCAACCCGGGCAACCAAACAAAATATCGTAAGCAACACATTTTGGATTTTTGATGTGCAATCGGTGTTTCACGCGTGTAGATAAACTTGGCAAAACATCGGTTTGAATCGCAGCACTTTTCACATCGCCAAAATTATGAGCGAAAATTATGTAATCTAAAGTTTCAGGATCAATTTGAGCGTTAGCAATGGCTTTTTCAGCTGCAAAAAAAGCGATGTCAGAAGTCAGTAAATCATTTCCTACGTATCTTCTTTCTTCGATGCCTGTAATGTCCTTAAATTTTGAGGCAATAACTTCATTCGAATAGGCAAAATTCGATCCATCGTCATTCAAAAACTCATGTTTTGCAAAGTCTAAATTGGTCACTATTTCAGAAGGAATGTAGCTTCCCGACCCAATGATTTTAATATTCATTCTTTAAATTATTATTAAAAGTTAACAATATTACAATTTATTTTTTTTTGGTTTTTCTAATTTTAAACTTTTGCGATTATTGATGATTTTATCTTTAAATTTTATCAAATTCTGACAAATCATATTCGATAAATGTAAAATTCTTACCTATTGAAAAGCTTTTTATTTTAATTTTCTAAATACTGTTTAATTTTTTTGATTAACATTTCTATGAAAAAAATCGGTTAGAAATATTTCTACACATTTCTAACCGATTGATTTGTTTAAATATTTTTCGACTTTTTGTTGCCGAATTGTTTGTTACATATAGGCTTCAATAGGTGCACACGAACAAACTAAGTTTCTATCGCCATACGTTTCGTTGACTCTTCTAACCGTTGGCCAAAATTTGTTTTCAGAAACATATTCTAATGGGAACACAGCTGTTTCTCTTGAATAAGGATAAATCCATTCGTTGCTTGTTGCCATCATCAATGTGTGGGGAGCATTTTTCAAAACATTGTTTGGCTCGTCTGCTGAGGCATTTTCGATTTCTTTTCTGATGGAAATCATCGCATCACAAAAACGATCCAACTCTGCAACATCTTCACTTTCTGTTGGTTCAACCATCATCGTGCCTGCTACTGGAAACGAAACAGTGGGAGCATGAAAACCATAATCCATCAATCGTTTTGCAATGTCGGTCACTTCAATGCCGTTTTGTTTGAAAGCTCTGCAATCTAAAATCATTTCGTGTGCCGCTCTGCCTTTTTCACCTACATACAAAATCGGATAATGTCCGTCTAATCTTGCTTTGATGTAATTCGCATTCAAAATAGCATATTTCGTAGCATTGGTCAAACCTTCCGATCCTAGCATACAAATGTATCCGTAAGAAATCAAACAAACCAAAGCAGAACCCCAAGGGGCCGCAGAAATGGCGTCAATTGCTTGGTCGCCACCTGTCGGAATGACTGGATTGGTAGGTAAGAAGGGGACAAGTTTCTCATTCACACAGATCGGACCAACTCCTGGACCACCACCACCATGAGGAATAGCGAATGTTTTGTGTAAATTTAAGTGGCAAACATCTGCACCAATCGTGGCAGGATTGGTTAAACCTACCTGCGCATTCATGTTGGCACCGTCCATATAAACCAAACCTCCATTGTCATGAATGATTTGTGTAATTTGTCTGATAGCGCTTTCAAAAACTCCATGTGTTGATGGATAAGTCACCATCAAAGCCGCCAATCTGTCTTTGTGCAAAGTGGCTTTTTCCAGAACGTCTTCCACATCAATGTTTCCATTTTCCATGGTTTTGGTCACGATAATTTCCATGCCCGCCATCGCTGCCGAAGCAGGATTGGTACCATGCGCAGAAGCTGGAATCAAACAAACGGTTCTATGATCGTCGCCTCTCGAAAGATGGTAAGCTCTAATGGCCATCAAACCAGCATATTCGCCTTGTGCGCCAGAATTGGGTTGCAAAGTAGTACCCGAAAATCCAGTGACGATATTTAATTGATGTTCAAGTTTTTTGAGCATCGTTTGATACCCTTCTGCTTGTTCGATGGGCGCAAATGGGTGAATGTTGTTCCAATTAGCCATGCTGAGTGGCAACATTTCGGCTGCTGCATTTAATTTCATCGTGCAAGAACCTAGAGATATCATTGAGTGATTTAAAGCTAAATCTTTTCGCTCTAATTTTTTGATGTAACGCATCAAAGCACTTTCAGAATGATAGCTATTGAAAACGTTGTGCGTCAAGAATGTTGAGGTTCTTTCTAATGTAGAAGGCAAACTACTTTCCGCAGTCAATTGAGTTATGGGTGTAAAATTTTTGTCGAGTGCTTTAGCGAAAACTTCCAAAATTTGATTCAAATCTTTAATGGAAGTGGTTTCGTTCAAAGAAATACTGATGGTTTCGGAATCAACATAAAAAAAGTTGATTTCGTGTTGCTCAGCAATTGTTTTTACTTTTTGCGCATCCGCTTTCACTAAAATCGTGTCAAAAAAGTGGGTGTTGGTTTGATAAACACCAATAGAATTCAACGCATTAGCCAAAGAAGTAGCCGATTGATTGATTTTTTTTGCAATGTATTTCAATCCTTTTGGTCCATGATATACGGCATACATTCCAGCCATCACAGCCAACAGAACTTGCGCTGTACAAATATTGGAAGTGGCTTTTTCTCTTTTAATGTGCTGTTCGCGTGTTTGCAAAGCCATACGTAAAGCGCGGTTTCCATCGGTGTCAATCGTGACACCAATGATTCTTCCCGGCATGCTTCTTTTATACTCTTCTTTAGTAGCAAAAAAAGCTGCGTGTGGTCCGCCGTAGCCCATCGGAATTCCAAATCTTTGCGTGGTTCCTACAACAACGTCGGCTCCCATTTCGCCGGGCGATTTTAAAACCACCAAACTCATGATGTCGGCAGCAACTGCTACTTTAATTTCGTTGGTTTTTGCTTTCGCAATAAATCCTGAGTAGTCATTAATTTGTCCGTATTTTCCGGGATATTGCACCAAAGCACCGAAAAATTCAGTTGAAAAATCAAAATCTTCGTGATTTCCTACCACCAATTCAACTCCGATAGGGGCGGAACGGGTTTTTAAAACAGAAAGTGTTTGAGGTAAAATATCTTCGGAAACGAAAAATTTGTTGACGTTGTTTTTCTTTTGATCTCTTGTTCTTACATCAAAAAGTAGGGCCATGGCTTCGGCTGCTGAGGTGCTTTCGTCAAGCAATGAAGCATTGGCAATTTCCATGCCCGATAGTTCAATCACGGTGGTTTGGAAATTTAGAATGGCTTCCAATCTGCCTTGAGCAATTTCTGCTTGGTAAGGCGTGTATGCAGTGTACCAGCCTGGGTTTTCAAAAATATTTCTTTGAATTACCGCAGGAACGATGGCAGGATGATAACCCAAACCGATGTAAGATTTAAAAACCTTATTTTTGTTGCCCAACGCTTGGATGTGGTTTAAATATTCAAATTCCGTCATTGGGGCGTCCAATTCCAATTCCTTTTTCAATCGAATGTCGCTAGGAATGGTTTCGAAAATTAATTGTTCCATGTTTTCAACTCCAATGGTTGCAAACATCTGACTCAAATCCGACTCTCTCGGACCTAAATGTCTTAAAGCAAATGCATCTGTTCTCATTAATTATCAGTGGAATAAGTGGTGTGTGTTGTTTTAGAAAAAAACTTCTATTTTTAAGTGTGCAAAAATAATTATTAAACTTTTAATTTTACAGGTTTTAAGACTTGTTTTTTGTCAATTTATCAACCAAAATAGACTTTCCTTAACAAATGTTTGAATGAACCTAAAAATCGTTTTAAAAAGTATTTTCGATTTCTATCTCAAAGCATCCTTTCACGTGGCGTTTGCGATTGTTGCTTTTGCAAATATTGGACTTAGGGAGTTACAAATAGTTCCACAAAAAAGCTTCTATCCTTTTGTTTTTGTGGCGGTGTTGGTGGGTTATAATTTTTTGAAACACTTTCATTTGTTAAAAAACGACTTTACTTTTCTAAATAAGCATCGTTTGTTGTGGATTGTTACTGTGAATGCCTTCATCAGTGGCGTGTTTTTTTTCTGGGAATTTACATGGATTTTACAATTTTGCATCATTTGTTTTGCGTTTCTAACTTTGGGTTACTTGTATTTTAGAAAGTTTGCCTTGCTGAAAATTTTCTATGTCAGTGGGGTAGTGGTTTTGTTTACAACATGCGTGCCTTTGGTGGGGCAGAACCTGTTTTCAGCGGATTATGTTTTGCAGGCTTTCGGTTGGTTTTTGATGATTTCCGCTTGGATGATTCCTTTTGAAATCATTGACGGTCCTAAAGACGATTTGCCACATAAAACCATTCCTCAAAAGATTGGACTTAAAAAGGCAAAATGGCTTGGTTATTTCTTTTTGTTGGTTTTTATACTGTTGCAGTTTTGTTTTTATGATTTAGACGTTACAATAGTTTTCATTCTTTTGGTATCTGTTTTGGCTATTTATTTTGCACAACCTGAGCGAAGTTTTTATTATACGGCTTTTTGGGTCGAAGCGATTCCGATTCTTTGGTGGTTGATTGAAAGGTTGAGGGATTGAAAAAAGAGCTTTTGAAAGCTAGCTGATTATCTCTAAATTTATTTACAAATTAGTTTAGATGATAAAATGTACGGTAGTATTCACTAAAAATATACGAAATTGGTGAATATATTCACTAGAAAGCATATAAAATTGGTGAATAGGATTGTTTAAAATATAGAAATTGATGCGTGAACTTACCGGAGTAAAATTAAAATATCGCATCTATTCACTGATTAATATATGAAATCAGTGAACGTATTCACCGAAAAATATATAAAATTGGTGAATATGTTCACTAAAAAACATATAAATTTGGTGAATAGCAGTATTGTTTTATATCTTTGTAGAAATTTTAAAAGATGATTGCTAGAGATTTAACATCGGTTTTAGCTACAAAGCTCCATAAAGGAAAAGTGATTGTTTTAATTGGCCCGCGACAAGTCGGGAAAACTACCTTAATCAATACGCTTTTGGCAGGGCATGAGTATCTTTTTTTGGATGGCGACGACCATACGGTGGCTGATATTATTAGCAATGCCAATACAGAAGGCTTGCGAAGCATCATTGGAAATTACAAGTATGTTTTTATTGATGAAGTGCAGCGCATTCCCAATGTTGGTTTGAAGCTTAAAATTATCGTTGATCAAATCAAGGATGTGCAGGTGATAGTAAGTGGATCTTCTGCTTTCGACATCAATAACGCAACACAAGAATCGCTCACAGGTAGAAAATTTGAATATCATCTATTTCCTGTTTCGTGGCTAGAATTTGAAAAAAGCATCGGCTACATCAAAGCCCAGCAACAACTGGAATTGCGCATGCTCTATGGCATGTATCCTGATGTGATTAATAACGTTGGCAATGAATATGAAATCTTGAAAAACCTTGTTTCTAGTTATTTGTATAAAGATATTTTAGCACTCACAGGCATTAGAAAATCTGAATATTTAGAAAAAGTGTTGCAAGCATTGGCTTTTCAAGTGGGGAGCGAAGTGAGTTATAATGAAATTGCACAATTGGTGGGTATCGATAAAAACACGGTGAGCAATTATATTGATTTGTTAGAAAAGAGCTTTGTAGTGTTTAGAATCAACAGTTTTAGTAAGAATATGCGGAATGAGATCAAAGCAAACAAGAAAATATATTTTTATGATAACGGCGTGCGCAATATGATTATTGGAAATTTCAACAACCTCGCCTTCCGACAAGACAAAGGGGCTTTGTGGGAAAACTTTATGATGGCAGAACGCATGAAATTTTTGTCGTACTCGCAAAGTTTGTCAAGGTCTTACTTTTGGAGAACCACTACACAACAAGAAATTGATTACGTTGAGACCAATGCTGATGACGTATCTGCTTTCGAATTCAAATGGACAGCTTCTAAAAAAGTGAAACTGCCAAAGTCTTTTGCGACAGCCTACAATCCAAATTTTCAGGTGGTAAACAAAGATAATTTCAGGGAGTTTCTGAAGTGAAGTCTGTGCGACCGCATGACCTAGGAATGAACAGTGCAGGCTTGAACCTCGATAGTTTTTTGTATGATAGAGCAGCATCTACCAAAATCTTTAAAAGCTTATTGTTGTAAACACTGATATTTAGAATCTTAATAATTGTAAATCAATAAAATATGCTCTAAGAATTCAATTAACAAAAATCTAATAGTGTATCTTTTTGTTATAAGGGTTTTAATGCCTAACTTTGAATTTCAAATTTTTTAACTTAAAATCAAATAAAATGGCCTTTGAACTACCCAATTTGCCCTACGCTTACGATGCGTTAGCCCCTCATATTGATGCCAAAACCATGGAAATTCACCATACGAAGCATCATGCGGCTTACACCAACAACCTCAACGCTGCCATTGCAGGCACAGATTTAGATGGAAAAACCATCGAAAACATCCTTATTAATTTGGATAAAACAAACACAGTTGTGAGAAACAACGGTGGTGGTTTTTATAACCACAATTTGTTTTGGACCATTTTATCTCCCTCTTTCGATCGCATGCCACAAGGCGAATTAGCTGCAGCCATCGACCATAATTTTGGTTCGTTTGAAGAATTCAAAGCTAAATTTGCCAAAGCAGCCGCTACACAATTTGGCTCAGGTTGGGCTTGGCTTTGTGTTAATGAAGGTGGCAAACTTGAAGTTTGTGGCACGCCAAATCAAGACAATCCTTTGATGCCAGGGGTTGGATGTGGTGGCACACCTATTTTAGGACTAGATGTTTGGGAACATGCTTATTATCTAAACTACCAAAACAGACGTCCTGACTACATAGAATCTTTTTTCAAAATCATCAATTGGGAAGAAGTTTCAAGACGTTTTGCGGTTGCAAAATAAATTAAACTAAATTTTTATAAAAAGCCCATTACGCAAGTGATGGGCTTTTTTTTATGCCAAGTCATTAAGCTAAAACTACTCTGAATGGCTATGCGGTTAGATCCAGCAACGCTCGGCATTACACCTACGATAGAAATGGAAATTTAAAAACATTAAATCGATTTGCCCCCAAGAAGAATGTTTCAACCAATGTGGAAAGCATTGTGCAAATGGATCAATTCACATATCATTACAAACCAAAAACAAACCAACTGACGCATATCAACGATTTGGTTGATGCGCAGGTTTTTGGAAATACAGATGACAATTATGCCAGTGTGGACATTGACAATCAGCCGAATAACAACTATCAATATGACGAAATTGGGCAGCTTATTAGTGATCAAGCCGAAGGCATCAACTTGATTGAATGGCGTGTGGATGGTAAAGTAAAAAGCATTACAAAAACCGGCAACCAGCCAAGTTTAAGGTTCTATTATGACGGATTAGGCAACCGGGTGGCGAAAAAAGTGATGAACGACCCTGCCAATGGCGCCATGACCTACTACACTCGAGATGCACAAGGCAACACGATGGCATCGTATAAGATTGGCATTTCCAACAGCGGTGTGATTAAAAATGTTTTGGACGAACACACCATTTATGGTAGCAGTCGATTGGGGGTTCAAAGCTACACGCCGTATGATGTGCCACAAGACTACCACCGATTGGTGGGCGACAAACGCTATGAGCTCTCGAACCATTTGGGCAACGTGCTGAATGTGGTCAACGACCGTAAGTTGGTGGCGAGCGG
>JBEILV010000006.1:0-35315 GCA_040379105.1 Flavobacterium sp. | reverse complement strand
ATTCTGTCACAATTTCTTTGTCCATAATCAAATTGACCAACGAAATGAATTTCAAAGTAATCACTCTTTTTGCAATTTGATACGAAACCCAATTTCCTTTGTACAAAACCACTTCGGGCACTTTAAAAAGCGCCGTTTCTAAAGTTGCCGTTCCTGAAGTTACGAGTGCAGCTTGCGAAAATTGAAGCAAATGATAGGTTTGATTTTGAACAAAACCTACGTTTTTATTGACGAAAAATGGCTCGTAAAATGCTTTAGTTTGTCCGGGTGCGCCCGCAATAACGAACTGATAATCGGGAAAATCGTTTACCACACTGATCATTTCGGTCAGCATTTTGTTGATTTCTTGTTTTCTACTTCCTGGCAAAAGTGCAATGATAGGTTTGGCACTCAGCTGATGGTTTTGTCTAAATTCAGCCTCGTTGGGAAGGTCGCTGTTTTTGATGGCATCAATCAACGGATGTCCGACAAAATTCACGGGGAAGCCATGTTTTTTTTCGTAAAAATCTTTTTCAAAAGGCAAAATGACATACAAATGGTCAAAATCTCTTTTGATGGCTTTGATCCTGTTTTCTTTCCAAGCCCAAATTTGTGGCGAAATATAGTAATGCGTTGGAATTTTTTTCTCTTTGGCCCATTTTGCAATGCGCATATTAAAACCGGGATAATCAATAAAAATAATCGCATCTGGATGGAAACTAGCGATGTCTTTTTTGCAAAACTTCAAATTATTGACAATCGTGCCAAGGTTGGCAATTACCTCTAAAAATCCCATAAAGGCTAAGTCTCGGTAGTGTTTAACGAGTGTGCCGCCTACATTTTGCATCAAATCGCCGCCCCAAAAACGAATTTCAGCGTTTGGATCTTTTGCATACAGCGATTTCATCAAGTTGGAAGCGTGTAAATCGCCCGAAGCTTCGCCAGCAATAATATAGTATTTCATGAGAATTGTTTGTTTTTGCGTCTTGGCATGAAATTACCAATTTTGATGTTTATAAAATCTTCGTTTTATAGACTAGATTGCGCTTACTTTTAATTTTGTAAAAATAAAAAAAAAGCGGCTTGTAGGACTACAAACCGCTTTATTAACTAATATTTTAGGTTTTTACTGTTTTGTAAAAACTAAAGTTGCACCTGTTACTTCATATACAGTTTCGGTTCCATCAAAAGTTTCAATGTCCACAAATTCGTTAAAAACGGCTGTCAAAGTGTTGCCATTTAAAATCATAATCACTGGTTCGTCGTCAATGGTAACGGTCACACTGTTGTTGTTTTGTGCATAAGTACCAGCCACTGCAGCACTCGGCAAACAATCGATCTCGTAAATAGAAGCTTCAGGATTTTCAAAATTAATATCTAAAGTCACATCTAATTCTTGAAATGCTGCGGTTACTGCATTATTGTTACCAAAAATCAAAGTGGAATTGTTATAACAGCCGCTTTCTGTTAGAAAATTGGTAGATAAAACACCGTCATTGTTGAAATCAACTGCATCATTGGTGGTAAAAGAAGTAACTTTCCAAGTCCCTTGAAGCGAATTGTTTGTAGTTGCTTCGTCATCACTACCACAAGAAAGCAAAGCAATGCTAGTAAAAGCAAGTAATAAGATTTTTTTCATTTTTGAAATTAATTAATTTTTGGCAAAAGTAGTTTTTTAAAGAATCAATGTCAAGGTTGTTAAAAGAATCATTGACAAAACAATGCCTCTGGCCATCATTTCTTTGTCAAATTTAAGTAGAATAAAAAACACAAGCATGTTCGGTAAAGCACCAATCGTGATGAGTTTCCCTTGTTCGCCCTGCGATTTTAAAGCCATCCAGCCTTCAATAAATTCGTAGCTCGTGAATATTTTTAAAAATAAAAACGAACCCAAAAAGCCTACAATCAAACCGAGAATTGTTCCAAATAATAGGTGTATTTTATGATATTTTGTTACCATGAATAAGCATTTAGTTTTTGAAGCGCATGATGTGCTGTTAAATCAAATTGTACAGGAACCACCGAAATATAATGGTTTGCCAATGCCCATTCGTCGGTATCTTCGCCGGCATCGTGGTTCACAAATTCGCCCGTGAGCCAATAATATTCTTTTCCTTGCGGATTCGTTCTTTTGTCAAAACGCTCTTCCCAAGTGGCTTTCGCTTGTCGTGCCACTTTGATGCCTTTGATGTCTTGTTCTTTGGCTTTTGGAAAATTAACGTTCAAAACAATACCTTCGGGCAGTCCTTTTTCTAAAACTTCAGAAGCAATTGATTTTATAAATTTTTTAATGGGTTCAAAATCAGCATTCCAACTATAGTCCAACAACGAAAACCCAATGGCGGGAATGCCTTCAATGCCTGCTTCCATCGCAGCACTCATCGTGCCAGAATAAATCACATTGATGGACGAATTTGACCCGTGATTGACTCCCGAAACACATAAATCTAGTTTTCTGTCTAAAATTTCGTGCACTGCCATTTTCACACAATCCACAGGTGTACCAGAGCAAGTGTAGGCTTCGGTTTCCGTAAAACTGAGTTTTATTTTGTCGATATACAAAGTGTTGTTGATCGTTATGGCATGTCCCATGGCTGATTGCGGACTGTCAGGAGCCACCACCACCACTTCGCCCAAAGTTTCCATCACTTCTATCAAAGCTTTGATGCCGGGTGCAATGATGCCATCGTCGTTGGTCACTAAAATCAAAGGTCTTTTTGTCTGCATTTGTTCATTTTTTTGTAAAAATAGCAACCTGAAATCTCAATCGAACAAAATTAACGTATTTTAAGGTTTTAACATAACTCGATTTCATAACTTTGTTCGGGTCTGTTTTATTAAAATTTCAAATAAAAATTACCTTCCTATTTGTGAGTTTTAACAATTGGCACGATATTTATACTAATGCAATCTTGAATGAATAATTTAATCCGGTTTATGAAAAGAAATTATAAGGTTATTGTAGTGTTGTTGGCACTATCAGCGGTTTTTTGGAGCTTTAAAATATTTAGCGAACCAGAATTTACATCGACCACCAACGAAAAAGACAAAATTTTACTCGAGCTTTTGGCATTTGTCATCGAAAAAGGACATTACAGCCCTGTGACCATTGACGATGCTTTTTCGGAAAGTTTATTTAATGATTATGTGGAAAGTTTGGATCCATCAAAACGTTTTTTCTTGCAATCCGACATTGACGAGTTTTCAAAGTATAAATTTGAGCTTGACAATCAGTTGTTAAACAAAGACTTGACTTTTTTCGAACTTACTTACTCTCGTTTGCAAAAAAGAATGGAAGAAGGCAAAGCTTTTTATAGAGAAATTCTTCAAAAACCTTTTGACTATAACACGACTGAAACCATCGATACAGATTATGAAAAAATGCCTTACAGCAAATCAAAATCTGAGCTGAAAAAGGTGTGGGAAAAACAATTAATGCTTTCGGCGGTTTCTTCTTTGGCAACGAAATTAAACATTCAAGAGAAAAAAATCGACCCAACCGACGACGAAGAAATTGATTCAAGAAATGTGCTCGATCCGCAGGA
Source organism: Flavobacterium sp. (assembly GCA_040379105.1). Classification (GTDB taxonomy): domain Bacteria; phylum Bacteroidota; class Bacteroidia; order Flavobacteriales; family Flavobacteriaceae; genus Flavobacterium. The sequence continues at coordinate 31,791 of JBEILV010000006.1, read as the reverse complement.
AGTGCAAAATTTATCTGCAAAAAACGAGCCTATCGAAATCAAGCCATTTGATGTTTTGGAAAAAGAAACCCGCGAAAGTGCACTCAAATCACTAGATGAATATTTTGATTTTATCAAAGATTTAAGTCGTGAAGATTGGTTTGGAATTTATGTAAATGCCATTGCTTCACGTTTTGATCCGCACACGAATTATTTTGCACCAGAAGACAAAGAACGATTTGACGTCAGCATGAGTGGGCGTTTTGAAGGCATCGGCGCAAGACTACAAAAGAAAAATGATTTTACGGAAATAACAGAATTGATTTCGGGCGGTCCTGCTTGGAGAGGCAAAGAATTAGAGCCCGGCGATATTATTTTGAAAGTGGCACAAGGCAACGAAGAGCCGATTGATGTGGTTGGCATGCGCTTAGACAATATTGTAAAGAAAATCAAAGGACCAAAAGGCACAGAAGTTCGATTGACTGTCAAAAAAGTGGATGGAACAATTACTGTTATTTCGCTGTTGCGAGATGTGGTTGAAACCGAGGAAACCTACGCCAAATCTTCAGTTGTTGAAAAAGAGGGTGTGAAATATGGCATTATTTATTTACCTAAATTCTACATCGATTTTGAAAACAAAGACAGTCGAGATGCCGCAAAAGATGTTGCGATTGAAGTAGAAAGATTGAAAAAAGAAGGTGTGCAAGGCATCATTATGGATGTGCGCGACAATGGCGGTGGTTCTTTGAAAACCGTGGTTGACATCACTGGACTTTTCATTCCGTCTGGTCCTGTGGTGCAAGTAAAATCTTCTGGAAGAGACAAAGAAGTTTTATATGATGAAGACACAAAAATCCAATGGGAAGGCCCACTCGTGGTTTTAGTGAATAATTTTTCAGCTTCGGCATCCGAAATTTTGGCAGCTGCCATTCAAGATTACAAGCGAGGAGTCATCATCGGTAGCAAACAAACTTATGGAAAAGGAACCGTTCAAAACGTGATTGATTTGAACAATTTTGTCAGAGGAAATACCTTTGGCGATTTGGGAGCTTTGAAAACCACCACGCAAAAGTTTTATAGAATCAATGGCGGTTCAACGCAATTGGAAGGAGTTCATTCCGACATCGTGATTCCAGATAGATATGCTTACATCGATATGGGCGAACGCGATTTAGACAACGCATTACCTTTCACAAAAATAGATCCAGCTGAATATCAACCTTGGAAATCAAACATTGATTTGGCAAGAATTCAAAATGAAAGCAAAGCAAGATTGTCGCAAAAAGAGCAAATCCTTTTGATTGATGAAAATGCTAAATGGGTGAAAGAACAAAGCAATGAAAACACCTACAGTTTGAACTTGGATACTTTTAGAAAAGAACAAGAAATGCTCGAAGCTAAAAGCAAAAAATTCAATATGATTAATAAATATAAAAACAATTTGGTGTTTCAACCGCTACCTCATGAAAAACTATTGATGGATACTGACGAAGTTTTCAAAGAGAAAAGAGACCGTTGGTTTGAATCTTTGACCAAAGATATTTATGTGGAAGAAGCTTTGTTTGTTTTGGATGCACTTAGAAACAATGCTTCGCAAGGCAACTTGAAAAGCAAAAAGAAAATTGTTAAGTCTTAATCTTTCAAATGGCAGAGGCTCAGCAATCATTAAATCATTTAGCGCTTCAAAGATTCAAAAAAAAATCTTTGGGGCGTTTTAAGTTTCTATTTTATTGTTTTTCTTTCGGTTGTCGCCGTTTGTGCTTATCTCATTTCGCCCGACGATTCAACGAATGCCAATCAAATGAATTTGTCCATTCATTCGAAATCGCCTGGATTTGAAGTGCTGTTTTTAGAAATTCCGCAACAGCAAACAGAAAAAACATCATTTTTGAAAAAGGCATTTTTCGGCGATGCGCAGCCACCTATTGCGGTTCCGATTTCAAATTTTGAGTTTCAAGACAAAAAATTGATATATGAAGAATACAACGACAATCCAGAAATGTTAATTTCGAAGGAAGTGCTTCTGTCAGATTTTGATGGAAAATCTAAGCAAGAAATTGAAAATGAATATATTGTTTCAAAAACGTTTTGGCTTGGCACTGATAAATACGGACGAGATTTATTGAGCAGAATGATCATCGGGTCGCGTGTTTCATTATCGGTTGGATTTATCGCTGTATTTATATCGTTGGTGGTGGGCTTGTTTTTTGGTTCTATTGGAGGCTATTTTGGAGGAAAAGTAGACGCTTTGGTCATGTGGATTGTCAACATCATTTGGTCCATTCCTACTTTGCTTTTGGTCATTGCCATCACTTTGGCTTTAGGAAAAGGATTTTGGCAAGTATTTGTTGCGGTTGGATTAACGATGTGGGTAGAAGTAGCCCGAGTGGTTCGTGGACAAATCATTAGTTTGAAACAAATGCAATACATTACGGCTGCCAAAGCACTCGGTTTTTCAGATGCGAGGATCATTTTGAAGCATATTTTGCCCAACGCTTTAGCACCGATTATCGTGATTTCGGCGGCCAATTTTGCATCGGCAGTTTTGGTAGAAAGCGGCTTGAGTTTTCTCGGTTTGGGTGCGCAACCTCCCACGCCAAGTTGGGGCGGCATCATCAAAGACCATTACAATTATATCGTTTTAGGAAAACCTTACTTGGCTGTAGTGCCCGGTTTGGCAATTATGTTTTTGACTTTGGCTTTTATGCTCATTGGCAATGCGCTCAGAGATGCGTTCGATATCAAAAGTTGAGTTTTCAGAACAAGTCACAACTGTTGTTCCGTTTACAAACATTTTATCTCAAATAAAAAAACTTTGTTCATAAAAAAATCCCGAAAACATTTGATTTTCAGGATTTAACATTAGGTTCGAATTGTTTATTTTTTCTCTTCGTTTTTCGAAGGTGCGTCGTCGTCTTTTGCTGCATTTTTAAATTCTTTGATGCCAGAGCCTAAACCTTTCATCAATTCAGGAATCTTTTTGCCCCCGAATAATAAAAGTACAATAACAACAATCAATATAATTTGTGGAACGCCAATCATTAATGGAAACTGCATGATGATTATTGAATTAATTAATAATGCGACAAATTTAAAAAATATAAGCTTTTAAATAGTTGTTTTTATCATAATATTCTCCTCACAATTTGAATTTTGCGTTTTACAAAGTTGGGGTTTGTTTATATTTGTATCATCTTAAATAGGAAGTATGTCATTCAACAAAGAAAAACGCCAATTATTAATAAAAAGATTGTTCAACAAACGCCGTTTGGTGATTTTAAACGAAGATACTTTTGAAGAAATTTTCTCCTTAAAACTCAATCTGATGAACGTGTTTGTGGTAGCATCCATTTCTGCCATTTTGCTTATTTCTATTACCACCTACATCATTGCATTTACTCCTTTAAGAGAATACATTCCTGGCTATGCATCGACAAGTTTGCAAAAACGTGCCATTGAATTAAGTGAAAAAACCGCCTTTTTGGAAGAAGAATTGCAGCGTAATAAATTGTATATCAATTCCATTCAAAAAGTTTTAACGGGTGATATTGAATATGCAAAATTCAATAAAGATTCCATTTTGGCCATTCAAATGGAGGAAGTGGCGAAACTAAATTTATTTCCCGACAAAACAGATTCGCTTTTGCGTTTGCAAGTGGCACAAGAAGACAAATACAATTTGTTCGAAAAATCGCAGCAACGTGTCAACATCGTTTTGTTTCCGCCTGCTGTTGGAAAAATCGTCAAACCTTTTGATTCTAAAGGCAAACATTTTTATATAGAAATGGCGCTGGCAAACAACAGTCCTATCAAAGCTGCTGCCAATGGCACTGTGATTTTTGCAGATTGGATACCAATGAAAGGGAACATTGTGATTATCAGACACAATGATGGGATTATTTCTACTTACAAGCGATTAGCTTCTTTAACAAAATCTCAAGGCGACGTGGTTCGAACCAGTGAAGTGGTCGGTTTGGCAGGCGAAACCCTCGAATTTGAACTCTGGAAAGATGGTTATCCAATCAATCCTTCTCAATTTATCGATTTAGACTAAATTTTATTTCAATGATCATGAATTTGAAAAGTAAAGCCGCAAAAATTTTTGCTAAATACATTCACAAGCAAACCAAAAAATGGTCTAAGCATCCTGTCGAATCGCAAAAAGCTGTCTTTGAATCATTAATCAAAAGTGCTAGTCAGACTGTTTTTGGCAAAGACCACGATTTTAGTCAAATCAAAACGCAAGCAGATTTTGCAAAGCTCGTTCCTGTGCGTGATTATGAGGATTTGAAGCTCTATGTTGACCAAGTAGTTGCTGGAAAAGAAGACATTCTTTGGCCTGGAAAACCACTTTATTTTGCCAAAACTTCGGGCACAACCTCAGGCGCAAAATACATTCCATTGACCAAAGAGTCGATGCCATTTCATGTAAAAGCAGCACGAAATGCTATTTTAAGTTATATTCATGAATCTGGAAATGCCGATTTTGTGAGTGGGAAAATGATTTTCTTGCAAGGAAGTCCAATTTTAGAAGAGAAAAACGGCATTAAATTAGGAAGATTATCTGGTATTGTAGCGCATTTTGTGCCATCGTATTTGCAAAAAAATCGCATGCCAAGTTGGGAAACCAATTGCATCGAAGATTGGGAAACCAAAGTGTCGGCCATTGTAGAAGAAACCATCAAAGAGAACATGTCGGTTATTTCTGGAATTCCGAGCTGGGTGCAAATGTATTTCGAGAAGTTACAACAAAAAAGCGGACAGAAAGTAGGCGATTTGTTCCCTAATTTTTCATTATTCATCTATGGGGGTGTCAATTACGAGCCCTATCGAGCCAAATTCGAAAGTTTGATTGGACGCCGTGTGCCTAGCATCGAATTGTTTCCTGCCTCTGAAGGTTTTTTTGCTTACCAAGATTCTCAGCACGAAAAAGGAATGTTGTTGTTGCTTAATCATGGTATTTTTTACGAATTTATTGAGGCGGATCAAATACATTCCGAAAATCCGAAACGACTGACCATTGGTGAAGTGAAATTAGGAATCAATTACGCCTTGATCATTTCTACCAACGCTGGTTTGTGGGCATATAATATTGGCGATATGGTGCAATTTACATCCTTAAAGCCTTATCGAGTGATTGTTTCGGGCAGAATCAAACATTTTATTTCGGCATTTGGCGAGCACGTCATTGGAAGTGAAGTGGAAAAAGCCATCCAAATTGCGATGCAAAACACGAATGTAAGTATCAACGAATTTACGGTTGCACCTCAAATCACTCCAGAAAATGGATTGCCATATCACGAATGGTCGATTGAATTTGAGCAAAAACCCGAAGATTTAGAAAGTTTTGCATTAAAAATAGACGATGCTCTTCGTAAACAAAATAGCTATTATGACGATTTGATTGTCGGCAAAGTATTACGCACCTTGGTCATCAAAGAAATTCCAATGAATGGATTTCAAGAATATATGAAATCTATCGGCAAATTGGGTGGTCAAAACAAAATACCAAGACTGAGCAATGATCGTAAAATTGCTGATTTTTTCAATTAATTCTACTTTTCAGCCAAATTGATTGCTCCAAAACCGACCTATTTTTTGAAGCTTGGTGTTTTCCGAAGTTCTCAAAATTTTGAAGGTTTTAATTTCTAAATTCATGAAAAATCTTCTTTTTTGCTTTATTTCTTTCTCAATGTCTGCACAAATCAGTGGCATCGTGAAAGACAGTCTTTCGGGTTTGCCTATTCCTTACGCCAATATTTGGGTGGAAGATGAAATTATCGGCACCAATTCTGAGTCGAACGGCACATTTTACTTGGATTTGAAAACAGAAAAAAAACTTATTTTTTCGGCTTTAGGCTATGAAACTAAAAAGGTTGAAATTAGTAAAACAGCCGAAGTTTTGTTGGTTGAAAAAATTTTCGCTTTACAGGAAGTTGTTTTAACTCAATCCATCGGAAGCAAAGAAATAAAGATCGGCGACACCAAAGACAGATTCTATTTGCCAGAATATCAAACCATTCCATGGGTTTTAGCCAAGCGTATTTCATTGCCTGAACAATATACGGAAATGAAATTTTTGAAAAAACTTATTTTCCACACCAACAGCGAAGTAGAAAAGGGAACATTCAGGATTAGATTTTTTTCAGTAAATGAAAACGGATTTCCAAAAGATGATCTTCTTACCGAACCGATCATCGTAGCGGTCAAAAAAGGAAAAAGTAAAACTATTTTTGACGTATCTCATTTAAAAATAGAAATTCCAAACGAAGGCATTTTTGTAGGTTTTGAAAGCTTGATAGTAGAAGATAATTTATATGAAGAAACGTCAAAAAATCCGTTGACAAAAGAAATTTTCATCCATAAAAACTACAGTCCACATATTTTATATTATTTTGAAAACCATGAAATTAGTTTTGTTTTACGGAACAACAAATGGGTTAAACAACTTAATCAAAGTGCACCAAAAGACAAGAAAAGGAAAATTCTAACTCCTGCCATTGAAACTGTTTTAAGCAATTAATCAAATGGTTTAAATTAATAAAGAATGAAATCAACCTTTTTTTGGCTCATTTTCCCGTGTTTATGTGTTGCCCAAACCAAAGGCATCGTGAAAGACAGTCTCTCGGGTTTGCCTATTCCTTACGCCAATATTTGGGTGGAAGATGAAAATATCGGCACCAATTCTGAGTCTGACGGCACATTTTACTTGGATTTGAAAACAGAAAAAAACCTTATTTTTTCGGCTTTAGGCTATGAAACCAAAAAGGTAAATAGTTCAATTGTGCAAACAGTTTTGTTGCAACCAAAAACGTACTTTTTAGAAGAAGTGGTTGTTGAAAAAACAAAAAATGAAAGCCAGAAAAAAATCGGAAATGCAAAGCAGAAATATTACAGACATTCATTTCAAAACACGTCGCAAGTGTATGGTAAAGTGTTTGAAGTTGGCAAAAAACAGCTAAAAACTCCCTTTTTGTCAAAAGTTGAAATTTTTACGCATAGCAACATCGACAGTGCTCGATTTCGACTCAGAATCATGGATTTAGATGAAAATGGGTTTCCTAACAACGATTTGTTGCAAAAAGAAATCATTGTTTTTGTAAAAAAAGGATTCAGAAAAACGGTGGTTGATTTGAAAGCAATGGCTGTTTATCTGACCGATGAAAAAGTTTTTGTTGGATTTCAATCGTTGATCATTCAAGAGAATAAATACAAATTTGATGTAGATAAGAAAATCAAACTCCGCCAAAAAGCCCATCAGCACGAACCCTCGCTGATTATTAATCCTTCCCACGAAGGCTTGGTTTTTCATTCGTATCAACCCGGAAAATGGTCTCAAATTAAAGTAAAAAACCGAGGTGGTTTGGAAGGAAAAATAGCATCTCCTGCCATTAATATTGTGTTGAGTGATTGAATTTTTAACATGTAAGAAGCAAAAGGTTTCAATTATAGACGAAACTTTTCTCAAAAAAGCAAAAAGTTTCAATTATAGATGAAACTTTTCTTTAAAAAGGAAAAAGTTTCAATCATAGACGAAACTTTTCTTTAAAAAGGAAAAAGTTTCAATCATAGACGAAACTTTTGCGCATTTGGAAAGATGTGTCAATCATAATTGAAACTTTTTATCAATGCGAAAAAGTCGCAATCGGGCTTTTGAAAATGAAGATTAGATACTATTTTTTTTGAAGTAAATTTTTATTCACACGGCTGCTGGCCAACCATGCCGAAAGAAATCCTAAAATCAAGATGGTAGAAAGTACCAACAAAACGTTTTCCCAAAGGAATTCAACAGGATAAGCCATAGACGGCGTGATCATAAATATTTCGTATTTCGATTGTAAAACCACTACTAAAATTCCGAGTGCCAAACCCAAAATGGTACCTTTCAAACAAATAAAAAAGCCTTGGTAAAGAAAAATATTGCGTAAATCCTGCAGGCTTGCGCCAAAACTCAATAAAGTTTTAAGATGGTTTTTCTTTTCAATGATGGTCATAATGAGTGCGCCAATCAATGTAAAAAGCGTTACAATGATGATGAGTAAAAAAATTAAATACAACATCAAATTTTCGGTGTTCAACATTCTGTACAGCGATTCGTTGAGTTGCATACGGTTTTTAACGGTCACTTTTCCCTGAAACAAAGCCTTGATTTTATCGGCAATTTGCGCTGCATCAGCTTCTGGCGTGAGTTTGATTTCAACATTCGAAATTTGATTAGCATTGTAATTCATGAGCGATTGTGCCAATTTTAAATCAACAAAAACATATTTATAGTCCAAGTCTTCATTCAAACTATAAAATCCTGATGGGGCCAAAACTTCGGTTGTAAATGCATCGCTTTTGCTATTAATCAGCCCTTTGCCGGGTTTGGGCACATACACTTCAAGTCCGCCCCTCGAGTCAAACAAACCAAGCGAAAGTTTGCTCGAAATGCCTATGCCTGCCACACATTGATAAGTGTTATAACGAAGCCATTGACCCGAAAACATCGATTGATCATAGCCTGTTACTTTCGTAAAAACCGAATCGATGCCTTTTAGTTGCGCAATTTGTTCTTTGCCGTCGAACACAAAAAAACAGCGTTCTTCCAATACTTTTGATAGTGAAAGCACACCGTTTAGTTTTTGAATTTCAAGCGTTTGTGTGTCTGAAACTTCGATATATTTCCCAGTGGTAGGAAAAAGTTTTAAATCAGGATCGGCGTTGTTCACAAACGACAAGCTGAAGGTTTTGAGTCCCGCAAATACAGCCAAAACGATAAACAAAGCCGCAGCACCCATAATAATGCCGAACGAAGCAATCTTCGAAATGATGTTGATGGCTTGCTGACCGCTTCCTTGCTTCAGGTATCTTTTGGCGATGTAGAATGGGAAATTCACTTATATTTTTTTTCTTTTTTCAAGTAAATCACGGTTCGTAATCGGATTTTCTTCTCTCGAAAGAGCTTTGTCAATTTTTTCGATGTAGTCCAAACTATCGTCAATAAAAAAGACCAAATTGGGCACTTTTCGCAATTGTTGTTTCACTCTTTGCGCCAAATCGTGCTTGATTAAAGGAGTGTTGCTTTTGATGGCAGCAAGCAATTCTGCCGATTTTTCGGTCGGGAAAATGCTCAAATGCACGCGGGCAATGGATAAATCTGTGGTCACTTCAACTTTCGAAATTGAAATGATAAGGTTTGAAATATTGTTTTTTCTGATTTCGCCTTGCAAAATATCTACTAAATCGTTTTGCAACAAAGCGCCTATTTTTTTCTGTCTGTTCGTTTCCATGGTGCAAAAATACAATTTAGTTGCAAAAGACTTCACAATTTATCGACACATGCACGGATTCGTTTGCATATTAAAACAAAAAGCGTGGAATTATGATTAGTTTTGTTCGGAATTACTTAAAAAAATGGCAAACGAACGAATTATTTTGGGCATTGACCCTGGCACAACCATCATGGGTTTTGGATTGATTAAAGTGGTGAACAAGCAAATGGTTTTTCTGCAATTGAATGAATTACAGCTTTCTAAATACGACGATCATTATAAGAAATTGAAAATTATTTTCGAACGCACCATCGAATTGATCGACACCCATTTACCCGATGAAATAGCGATTGAAGCCCCGTTTTTCGGAAAAAACGTACAGTCGATGCTAAAATTAGGTCGTGCGCAAGGCGTGGCAATGGCGGCGGGTTTGTCAAGGCAAATTCCGATTATAGAATATGAGCCAAAGAAAATTAAAATGGCAATTACAGGCAACGGAAATGCCAGTAAAGAACAAGTAGCCAAAATGTTACAGCAACTTTTAGGACTGAAAGAACTCCCGAAAAATCTCGATTCGACGGATGGTTTGGCAGCAGCGGTTTGTCATTTTTTCAATACGGGAAAAGTAATTGGAGAAAAAAGTTACACAGGTTGGGATGCTTTCGTGAAGCAAAATGAAAATAGAGTGAAGAAGTAGAAAAATGGATCTAAAGTAATTCAAACAATACATTTCAAACAAATAATTGTATTTTTGATTTTAAATATCAATACGATGGATTTACAAACTAGAAAACTGAATTTGATTACCTATTTACTTCAAATGAAGGACGAAGTTTTTTTTGATAAATTGGAAAATTATATTTTGAAGAATGAAGCTGAATTAAATACGAACATAAGTCCATTTAGTGCTGAGGAATTAATCAATAGAGTAAAAAAGTCGGAATTGGATTTTGAAAACGGTAATTTCAAAAGCCAAGAAGACGTAGAGAGCATTTCTTCAAATTGGTAGCTATGAATATCGTTTGGACTGATTTTGCCATCAAGAATTTAAAAGATATTTTTGATTATCATGCTACTAAAGTAAATAAAAAAGTGGCTCACAAAATTAGAAATCAAATTTTAGCATCTTCGAAACAACTTAAAAACCATCCTCACTATGGCGCAATTGAACCCAATTTGACTGGATTAAATATAAATCATAGATATTTAGTGTCTGGAAATTATAAGCTGATTTACAGAGTCATTAACAATCAAGTCATAATAAATGATGTTTTTGATACAAGACAAGACCCTTCAAAAATGTATGATTATTATAAACGCTGAACCAAAGTAAACCACCAAATTAAATGCTCGGCATCTACATCCACATTCCATTCTGCAAACAAGCTTGTTTCTATTGCGATTTTCATTTTTCGACTTCCACCAAAAAGAAGTCAGAAATGATTGAAGCCATTCAGCAAGAGTTGATCATGCGCAAAAACGAAATTCTAAACGAACCCGTGGAAACCATCTATTTTGGAGGTGGCACTCCAAGTTTGCTTTCTGTTAGCGAAATCAACGCAATCATTGAAACTATTTTCTTGCATTTTGAGGTGGTAGAAAATCCAGAAATTACCCTCGAAGCCAATCCCGATGATTTGTCACTTTTGAAAATACAAATGTTGGCTTCCACAAAAATCAATCGGTTGAGCATCGGCGTTCAGTCTTTTTACGAAGAAGATTTACGCATGATGAACCGTGCGCACAATGCCGAAGAAGCTTTGCAATGTTTGCAATGGGCGAAGGAATATTTTTCAAACATTTCCATCGATTTGATTTATGGAGTTCCCGAAATGAGCGACGAAAGATGGCAATTGAACATTCAAAAAGCACTTGACTTAAATGTGCCACACATCTCAAGTTACGCACTCACGGTAGAACCCAAAACAGCTTTTGATCATTTTATCAAAAAAGGAATTATGCAAGCTCCCGACGATGATGTGGCACAAAATCATTTTCACATTTTGGTTGACATGCTTGAAAATGAAGGTTTTGTGCATTATGAAATTTCAAATTTCGGTCGTGAAGGTTGGTTTTCTAAAAATAACACAGCCTATTGGCAAGGGAAAAAATATTTAGGTGTTGGTCCCTCAGCGCATAGTTTTGATGGTCAAAATCGAAGCTGGAATGTTAAAAACAATGCTTTGTATATTCAAAAAATAAACGATGGGCATCAGCCTTCAGAAAGTGAAACATTGACCAAAACTGATCTTTATAATGAATATGTAATGACGGGTTTACGCACCATTTGGGGTGTTTCTTTGCTAAAAATCAGCAATGATTTTGGAAAGATGTATTTGGAATATTTTTTAAAGCAAGCAAAGCCTTATTTGGAAGAACATTTACTTTTTGAAGATGATCAAATCATTCGCACCACCAAGAAAGGTAAGTTTCTTAGTGATGGAATTGCGAGTGATTTGTTTTTATTGAATTTATAGTTTTATTCGAGTTCTAAAATTAATACAGATTGTGGCTGAATGGTCAATTTTGCTTCAAGAGGATAAGGTCTGCCTGAGATCACTTCTTTTCCTTTGGTGTATTTTTTTAAGTTTTCTTTGAATCGGTCGGTAGCAATTGTTTTCGCTTCGTTAGAATTGTTGATAATTACCATAACACTTTCGGTATCATTATATCTGAAGTAGGTGTAAACATTTTTTTCAGGAATGTAATGCGTCATTTTTCCATGATGAATCACAGATTTTGTTTTGCGCCAGTTCAATAATTTTTTAGTAAAATTGAAATATTTATTCTGAACTGCGGTTCTTCCTTCGGCCGTAAAAGCGTTGTTTGCATCGCCATCCCAACCGCCAGGGAAATCCTGGCGAATATCGGCATCGCCTTTGTCTTTGTCGCCTGCCATTCCGATTTCCGATCCGTAATAAATTTGAGGAATGCCTCGCACTGTGGCTATTAAAGCAAGCCCGATTTGATATTTTTTGAAATCAGGATACAAATGGTTAAATCTTTGCGTATCATGATTCTCTAAGAAAGTCAGAAGATTGTTGGTGTTTGGATAAAGAAAATCGTTAGTAAAATTTTCATAAACTTTAATCATGCCTTTGTCCCAAGCGGTTTCTGTTTCATTTTCATTAAAAACAGTGCCAACAGCATCGTGAAGTGTAAAATCCATCACGCTTGGCAAATAAGAATTATAATTTTGAATGGCACCAATCTTGCTGTCTTTTTGCCAATAAGCCATTTGGGCTTGATCGTGCATCCAAACTTCTCCCACGATGTTAAAGTAAGGATATTCATCCATGATGGCTTTTGTCCATTCGGCAATGGCGGTTTTATCGCAATAAGAATACGTATCTACTCTAAAGCCGTCCAAATTTGCATATTCAATCCACCACAACGCATTCTGAATTAAATATTTGTTGACCAAAGGATTAGATTGATTCAAATCGGGCATAGATTTCACAAACCAACCGTCCATACACATTTTAGCGTCTATTGCCGATTTGTTTGGATCAAATTGTGTTGTCATTCTATAATTGGTTTGTCCATAGCCTGGAAATTGATGGAACCAATTGTAGGTGGGCATGTCTTTAAACATCCAATGTTCCACTCCCCAATGATTCGTCACATAGTCCATTACAAGTTTGATTCCTTTCTTTTTTGCTTCTTCTGAAAGTTGAAGATATTCTTCGTTCGTTCCATATCGAGGATCAATTTTATAAACGTCAGATTGTGCATACGTATGATAAGAATATTCAGCCGCATTGTCTAAACAAAGTGGTGTGGACCAAATGGTTGTAACTCCTAACTCCTGCAAATAATCAAGCCTTTTGATGATGCCGGCAATATCGCCTCCGTGTCTGCCACCAGGCAATGCTCGGTTTTGTTTTTCCAATACAGTCAAATCGCCACCGTCGTTGGCAGCGTTTCCATTGGCAAATCTGTCGGGCATTAACAAATACATTACATCGGAAGCATCAAAACCTTTTCTGATTTTAGAATCTTTTCTTCTTTCTTCTAATGAATAAGTGTGAGTAAATGTTTTTTTCTTGTCTTTAAAAGTAAAAACCAATTTCTGAGCATCGAGATTTTTGGTTTTAACAGTTACAAACAAATAATTCGGATTTTCAGTTTTCAATACATTTGAAATAACAATGTTATTGGCAAGAGAAACATCATAAAGCCCCATGTTTTCTCCATAAAACATGATTTGAACTTCTTCATTTTGCATTCCTGCCCACCAAAAGGGTGGTTCAACACGTGTAATTTGTGCCCAAATGCTTTGGGTGAAAATCAGTAGGAGGATTACTTTTTTCATATCTTTTGGTTTTGTTTGTTTTTAGATTAAGCCGTGTTTTTTAAAGAGCTTTTACTTAGCTTTTTAAAATGAGAAACATTTTGATTTTGTAAAAATATACATTTAATCGGAAAAATATACACTTAAAAAGATTTATTTTTAAGTATTTCTCATTTTTATGATTTATAACCAATTAAAACAAAAAAAGAGACTTAACAAAAGCCTCTTTTTAATGTTCAAATTATATTAAATTGTTATCAAACTATTAGGTTCAACAGTCAATGCTTTTCCAAAAACATAAACGGTCATTGTGTTGTTTCCTTCCAATGAAAATTTTGTTTCACTTTGAGAAATTTCAACTTTCAAAATCTGATTTCTAAAATTGATTTTGAATGAATATCCTTCCCATTGTTCTGGAATTCTGGGTTCGAAATGCAAAACACCGTTTTTGACACGCATGCCACCAAATCCTTCCACGATGCTCATCCAAGTGCCGGCCATTGAAGTGATGTGCAAACCTTCGTGTACTTCTTTGTTGTAGTCGTCTAAGTCAAGACGTGAAGTTCTTAAATAGAACGTATATGCTTGTTCCATTCTTCCTAAGGTTGCCGCTTGAATTGAGTGCACACAAGGTGATAATGAACTTTCATGTACCGTAAATGGTTCGTAAAAATCAAAATGTTTCTCTAATTGGTCTTTGCTGAAATGATCTTCGAAAAAGTAAAACCCTTGCAAAGTGTCAGCTTGCTTGATATAAGGCGATCTCAAAATTCTGTCCCAAGACCATTTTTGATTGATAGGTCTTTGAGATTTATCTAAATCGGCTACTTTCACAAGTTCCTTGTCTAAAAATCCATCTTGTTGTAAATAAACTCCGTGTGTTTCAGAATAAGGGAAATACATATTGTCTGACACTTCTTTCCAATGCGATATTTCTGATTTTGAAAGTTTCGTTTTGTTCATGATTCTTGTATAATCATTTTCGAATTCCACCGAAACTTTTTCAATTTGTTCAATTGTGTATTCAATACACCATTTTGCAATGTAATTGGTGTAGAAATTATTATTCACATTGTTTTCATATTCGTTGGGCCCAGTGACGCCTAAAATCATGTATTGATTTTTGTTGGTAGAATAAGTGGCTCTTTGATGCCAAAAACGCGCAATACCAATCAAAACTTCCAATCCTTTTTCTGGAATATAGCTGTAGTCGTTAGTGTAGCGATAATAATTGAAAATGGCAAAAGCAATAGCACCATTTCTATGAATTTCTTCAAAAGTAATTTCCCATTCATTGTGGCATTCTTCACCGTTCATGGTCACCATCGGATACAATGCTGCTCCGTTTTTGAAACCAAGTTTTGCAGCATTTTCAATCGCTTTATCAAGTTGTTCATATCGATAAGCTAATAAATTTCTTGCCACTTGTTGGTCTTTGGTTGCCATGTAAAAAGGAATACAATAAGCCTCGGTGTCCCAATAAGTTGAACCTCCATATTTTTCTCCTGTAAATCCTTTTGGGCCAATATTCAATCGAGAATCTTTACCTAAATACGTTTGATTTAATTGAAAAATATTAAAACGAATCCCTTGTTGCGCTTTGACATCGCCGTCGATAGAAATATCGGCCATTTCCCAAATTTTTGCCCAAGCTGTTTTTTGGTTGTTCAATAAGTTTTCGAAACCAAGTTCAGAAGCTTGTTGCAAAACATGTTCTGCCGCAATTTGAGTGTTTTCATGATTCGTTGAAACGGTGTAGCCTCCTAGCTTTTGGAAAGAAATGCTTTCGTTTTTCAATGCATGTACTTTGTAAACCAATTGCACTTTATCTGCAGAATGAACAGCATCTTCGGGTTGAATGTTAAGTGTTTTTTTACCATTCAAAATAGTATTTGTCATGAAAGTAGTAACAACAAAATGTGTTTTGAACGTTCGTGCTGTCACAAAGCCTTTGTTTTCGGTAGAAGATACATTCAAGGGTTCCCAAAATTTTTCTTCCCAATTCGCATCTTCATTATGAACACCTGCATCTAAATAAGGTTTGTAAATAATTTCAACATCATGATTCAAAGCAGTGATTTGGTAATCAATTGCTCCTAATTCATCCAAGTCCAAAGACAAAAATCTTTTGATTTTCACTTTAATTTGCAAATCATTTTGAAGTGTTGCCTCGAAAGAACGATAATAAACACCTTCTTTCATGTTCAGTTCACGTCTGAAATTATTGACTTCTTTACATTTTGAAAGATCCAAAATTTCTCCATTCAAAACAAAATCCATCCCAATCCAATTAGGTGCATTGAGCACTTTTGCAAAATATTCTGGATAGCCGTTTTTCCACCAGCCCACTTTTGTTTTATCTGGATAATAAACACCTGCAATGTAACTTCCTTGAAATGTGGCTCCGCTGTATTGCTCTTCAAAGTTGGCTCTTTGTCCCATGGCACCATTGCCAATACTAAACAAACTTTCTGAGGATTTTACTCTTTCTGCTTCAAATCCTTCTTCGATGATTGACCAATTATTTGGTACGATATAATCTTGGTTCATTAATTATATTTTTAAAAAATATTTTTTCTTTCGCTTGCAATTTTATGATGCTAATTCTGAATTAAATTATCAATAAATTGTAAATCAATATGTGTGAAATCTGGAAAAATGAAATTTGCTTCGTGAAGAACTGAGTTTTCGCCAATTCCGACACTGACCATTGATGCAATATTTGCTGCTTGAATTCCAGCAACAGAATCTTCAAAAACAATACAATCTTTTGCATCGGCTCCTACTTTTTGTGCTCCTTGAAGAAAGACTTCTGGATCTGGTTTTGCGTTAGACACATCGTTTCCATCTACAATTGCATCAAAAAGATGAATAATTTTTGTTTTCTCTAAGATTGGTTTTGCGTTTTTACTTGCCGATCCCAGAACAATGTGTTGTTTTTGCTCTTTTAGATACAATAAAACAGTCATTACTCCCGGCAATATTTCGCTTTCGTCAACTTCGGTTAAATAGGAAAGATAGTCTTCGTTTTTTTGATGCAGCCAGATGTTTTTTTGTTCTTGACTGGTTTCTACATTTCCTAATCCTAAAATAATATCCAATGAACGCACTCTGCTTACGCCTTTCAGTTGTTCGTTGTGTTCGGGTGTAAAATGAATACCAATTTCATGGGCTAACTTTCGCCAAGCAAGAAAATGATATTTTGCGGTGTCCACAATCACACCATCTAAATCGAAAATAAATGTTTTTGTTTTGTTCATGTAAATTATTTTAAGACCACTTTTTCTTTTACGAATATTACTGACAAGCCTGCTAAAACCATAGAAGCTCCTGCAATAACGATGATGGCTACAGGTGAATTATTGAAAAAAGCAATGAGTGTTCCGCCCAATAAACCTGCTGCGATTTGAGGCAAAGTGATGGTGGCGTTGAAAAGTCCCATATAAACTCCCATTTTTTCTGCTGGCAGAACAGATGAAAGCATCGCATAAGGAATTGCCAAAATAGATGCCCAAGCCATACCGACTCCAATCATTGAAAATAATAATGTTTGTTTGTCATTGATAAAGAAAATGGATATCAAACTTAGTCCGCCCAATAAAAGTGAAAAACTATACACTTTTTTTCGTCCAAATTTTTTAGCCAATGAAGGAATAATGAAAGCATAAAGTGCCGCAACGGCGCTATAAAAAGCAAACATCACTCCAGTCCAATCGCCAGCTTCGTTAAAACCTACCGATTTTGCATCAATCGCCTCTGGTCCCCAAACTTGATTTGCAATGGCTCTTGTGGTATAAACCCACATTAAGAATAGAGAAAACCATGAAAAAAACTGAACCAAGCCTAATTGCCAAAAAACAGTGGGAGCATTCGGAAGTAATTTCCATATACTTTCTTTTGGTTTTGATACATCCACTTCTTTGATTTCATTATAGCTTTCGTGCTCTTTTGGAGGGTATTCTTTTGTTTTAAAAACTGTCCACAGAACACTAATTAGAAGAATTGTGCCACCAATGTAGAAAGACCAAATCACAGAATCTGCTACTTTCTGTCCTTCGAGTGGAACATTCGAAACGTTCATTTTTGTGAGTAAGTAGGGAAGTAGTGATCCAAATACAGCTCCGAAATTAATCAAAGCACTTTGAACGGAATACCCTAAGTTCTTTTGCTCGTCGTTTACCATGTCGCCCACGAGTGCTCTAAAAGGTTGCATCGTTACGTTGAAAGAAGTGTCCATTAACAGCAACATGACGGCACCAAAAACAAGTGCAGGAAGCAAATGTGTGAAATATTCAGCATTTGGCATAAAATACATCGCCAAAGCCGAAACGATTGCTCCACCTAAGATGAAAGGAACTCTGCGCCCAAGTTTTGTCCAAGTTTTATCGCTAGACAAACCAATAATAGGCTGTACAAAAAGCCCAGCCAATGGTGCTGCCAGCCAAAAGTAGCCAATGCTGTGAACATCTGCTCCCAATGCTTCTAAAATACGGCTTGTATTTCCGTTTTGTAAGGAATATCCTATCTGAACACCCAAAAAGCCGAAGCTTAAATTCCAAATTTGCCAAAAACTCAAATGAGGTTTTTTCATTATCGTAATGCTTTAATTATTATTACGATAAGCAGTTTGCTTATCAAAACTCTGTTTATTTGAAGTTAACGAGCAAGCTTTGATAAAGTGTTACAAATATATATTTTTTTTAAACGAGACCTAATTTTTTCAAAAAAATATTAGCGACCTCATTTTTTAATGTGGTTTTTAAACAATTGAAGTTAAATAGATTATGATTACTCAAACGATAACGTAGATTCTCTGATGACAATACTTGTTTCAATCACTTCTGTTCTGTAAAGTTCAGATTCTTTCTCTTCATTTTCTAATCTGTCGATGAGCAATTGGGCAGCTTTTCCTCCCATTTTAATTCCGTTTTGTCCAACTGTTGTGATGCTTGGCGATGAATATTTTGAAATGATGCCGTCTGTAAAACCAATAATTGATAGATCTTTTGGAACCGAAATTCCTAAAGAAGTCGCATGTTTTAAAGCAGTGACGGCAAAAAGTTCGTTTACCGCAAAAATTGCATTGAATGTTTGTTTTTCAAAAAGTTCCGTGATTTCAACCAAACAATTATCAGTGTCTTCAATTTTAACAATGAGTTGTTCTGAAACATGAATATCGTTGTTTTGCAATGCTTTGATATAGCCTTCTGTGCGTAATTTTCCTACACTTATGTAATCATGTGTGGTGAGTAAAGCAATTTTTTTCAAATTGACATCAATCAGTTTTTGAACAGCTTCAAAAGCAGCTTGCGTGTCGTCAATGATGACTTTATCGCACAAAATATCGTTCGTTACTCTGTCAAACATCACCACAGGCATTCCTTGATTGATGACCTCTTCAATGTGATGAAAATCTTTCTTCGATTGTGTTTCTTTTGATAATGACATGATGAATCCATCGATGCTTCCGTTGGCCAACATTTCCATGTTAATTACTTCTTTATCAAATGATTCGTCGGATAGACAAACAATGACATTATAGCCATTTTCGTTGGCCACTTGTTCAACTCCGCTGATGACTGTTGCAAAAAAATGATGCACAATTTCAGGAATAATGACAGCAATGGTTTTTGTCTTTTTGTTTTTCAAACTCAACGCAATGTTGTTCGGCTTATAGTTGTACATTTTTGCGAAAGCTTGCACTTTTTGCCTCGTGTCTAAACTAATTTCAGGGTTGTCTTTTAAAGATTTGGAAACCGTTGAAATGGATACATCAAGCTCTTTAGCGATGTGTTTGAGGGTAATTTTTCTTTTCATTGAAGCGAATTAATTTTAACAATTGTTAAACAATTTTAATGACGAGCGGGTATTTTTTAAATTTTTATCAAACAATAATATCAATTTTCATTGAATTATGTGTATTAAATTTTTTAAACCACATAAAAATTACATTTTTAATAATTATGGACGCAACTTTTTAGTAATTATTCAATCAATGGAAATACAATCGGTGGTTGAATCATATCATAAGATGTGTTCTTGATTTTGTTCAATGCAAATCTAACATTAATAAATCATCAAATTATTTATATTTAATTATACAATCAATATTTATGAATGAAATTACTTATCAATACCTAAAACTTTTCAACACGCAAACGTTTTCGAAACGCAATTTTAGTGTCAGTTCAGTTTTCTGTAATATTTTTGTTTAATTTTAACTTTTGAAGTTAACAATGCAAGCAAAAAATTATTCTTTAACCTAAACAAAATGTATGAAAACAATTTACAAAAAGTTGTTGTTATTACTTTTATTCCTTCCTGCTTTTGTGTTCGCACAAAACGTTAGTGGTGTTGTAATAGACGAAGCCAATGGCCAACCTCTACCAGGAGTAAACGTAATTGTGAAAGGCACAACCAATGGTGTGTCAACTGATTTTGACGGAAAATTTAGTCTTTCTAATGTTGCAAAAGGCAGCACGATTGAATTTTCATTTATTGGCTACAAAACACAAGATGTAGCTTACACAGGGCAATCACAAATGAATGTGACAATGTCCGAAGATTCTCAGCTTCTTGATGAGGTGGTGTTAGTTTCTGTTGGTTACGGTACTGTGAAGAAGAAAGATGCTACAGGTGCTGTAACTTCCATTTCATCTAAAGATTTCAACCAAGGCGTTGTGGCTACTCCCGAAAATTTATTGAATGGTAGAGTAGCGGGTGTTACCATCAATGCAGGCGGCGGTGCTCCTGGCTCAGGTGCACAAATTAGAATCCGTGGTGGTTCTTCGCTCTCTGCTTCAAACGATCCATTAATCGTTCTTGATGGTTTGCCATTAGACAATAGAAATGGTGCAGGTGCAACATCAGTTTTAGCATCTATCAACCCTAACGATATTGAAAGTTTTTCAATTTTGAAAGATGCTTCTGCCACAGCTATTTATGGTTCTAGAGCATCAAATGGTGTCATCATCATCAACACCAAAAGAGCAGGCAAAACTTTGCAAGTAGATTATAACTTCCAATATGGTTCTGGTAAAAAAATTAATCAGATTGACGTTTTAGGAGCCGATCAGTTTAGACAAGTGGTTACAGATTATGCTACACGTGTCAATAATCCTGAGTTAATCAACAGATTAGGAACGGCAAACACCAATTGGCAAGAGGAAATTTACAGAAGAACAGATTTTGTTGACAATAATGTTTCTAT
This sequence comes from Flavobacterium sp., assembly GCA_040379105.1. Classification (GTDB taxonomy): domain Bacteria; phylum Bacteroidota; class Bacteroidia; order Flavobacteriales; family Flavobacteriaceae; genus Flavobacterium. The sequence goes on along the minus strand of JBEILV010000006.1, from coordinate 11,054 downwards.
AAGAGGAAGTTTATTTAAAAAAATCCCAACCCGTTTGTCCATTGGTAATACCTACCAAGAAGGATTGCGTTTGACCAACAATTTTAACAGAAGCACAGTTTCTTTGAACATGTCGCCTGTTTTGTTAGGTGACCATTTGAAAGTGACTTTAGCGGCAAATTATTCCAATCAAAAAAATCGTTTTGCAGATGGTGTAGAAGGCACAGCTATTGTGTTTGATCCAACACAACCTGTGTATGATGCTGAATCTCCTTATGATGGATTCTTTGAATATAGAAATGGGCCTAACACAAGTAATTTCTTAACACAAGTGGCAAGAAATCCGGTGGCACAATTATTACAAACCAATGATACGGGTAAAAACAATAGAATTTTTGGAAATTTGAATTTAGATTATAAATTCCATTTTTTACCTGAATTGAGAGCGATTCTTAACCTAGGTTTAGATCGTGAGCAAGGTGAAAGACGTCGCTTGGTGGGCAATACCGCTTTGACTGGTTTTACAAATGGCAATCAACTTTTCGGTACAGATGAGTTTAGCGAAACAACAAGAACTAACAGTTCTATGGATTTTTATTTGAATTACGTGAAAGAATTCGGTAAATTGAAAGTGGATGCCACTACGGGTTATTCATACCAAAAATTTGAATCAGAAGGTTTTAATACTTTTAATATTAGAAATGCACAAGCAGATGCGCCACGTGCTTATATAGATCCAAATATTGTCCTTGTAGGCTTTTTTGCGAGAACTATTTTTTCTTTCAGCGATAAATACATTTTAACATTGAATTACAGACGTGATGGAACTTCAAGATTTGGCAAAGACAATCGTTGGGGCAATTTCCCTTCTGCGGCATTTGCTTGGAAACTGAAAGAAGAATTCTTTATGGATAATACAAATATTTCTGATTTGAAATTAAGATTAGGATGGGGTGCAACAGGTCAGCAAGACATAGGTGAGAACAGAACTTTTTTCTTGCAGACAACTAATACTGGCAACTCAAATTCTCAAATAGTGATTGGTGGTAATCCTATTCCTGTTGGGGTTCCTGGAGCTTTTGGGCCGATTAGATGGGAGGAGACTGTAACTTATAATGCTGGTATAGACTATGGTCTATTTGAAGATAGATTGAATGGATCTGCGGATGTGTTTTACAAAAAATCAACAGATTTATTCCAACTTGAAGCCCCTTTTGCCGATGGTAGCAATTTCTCAAATAGAGGTCCACAAAATATTGGTACAATGAATGTGGTAGGTGCAGAGTTTTCTGTAAATTATGATGTCATCAGAAAAGAGGATATGAATTGGAATGTGAGTTTTAATTATACTCGTTTTGTGAGAGAAATTGACGGATTGGCTTTGGGAATTCCGATTGAATATCAAAGCGTAGGCGCAGGAACAGGCGGAACCGCAATGGTTTTCGCTGAAGGATTCAATCCTGGTTCTTTCTTTGTTTACAAACAATTGTATGACACAGCAGGCAGCCCAATTGAAGGTGCTTATGCCGACATCAATGGCGATGGTATTGTTAATGTTGATGATAGATATGTATTTAGAAATTCAGATCCTGATTTCTTACTTGGTTTCGCTACTTCATTCAATTATAAAAATTTCGATTTTGGCATGAACATGAGAGCAAGCATCGGAAACCATGTTTTCAATGCAACTTCTGCAACGCGTTCTTTCTATAATTCTTTAGTGCAAGGTGCTTCTTTACAAAACGTATCAAGTAATGTGTTGAATACCAATTTTGACCAACAAAATTTAGATACTATTTTGTCTGATAAAAATGTGGAAAATGCTTCTTTCCTAAGAGTTGACTATTTCACTGCTGGATATACGTTCCCAAAATGGTTGGACGGAAAAGCATCTTTAAGATTGTTTACTTCTGTTCAAAACCCAATTTTGATTACAAACTACAAAGGGCTAGATCCTGAAATCAATGGGGGTGTTGACAATACAATTTATCCTCGTCAAAGACAAATTTTGGTGGGTGCTAACGTGAAATTTTAATAAAAATAACTATGAAAAAATTTAAATTAACTTTATTAGGTCTTGTCATGGTTGCGTTTGGGTTGCAATCATGCGTGGATGATTTAGACGTCAGACTTGAAGATCAATTAAGTAACACTACAGAGCAGTTTTATGCATCACCAGATGCTTATAAACAAACAATTGCAGGTGTTTACGGAAATCTTTCTTTGACTGGTACTTTAGGGGCAGGGAATTCTAACATTGGCGGGATCGATGCAGGGACTAGTCAATACGGTCGTGTGTTATGGTACATGCAAAATTTATCAACAGACGAAGTAATTTGGTCTTACGAAAACGACCCTGGAACACGTGAAATCCAACGCAATATTTGGAATTCATCCAACGTGATTTTCAGAGGGATGTACAGTAGAGCGATGTTTCAAGTGGCTTTAGCGAATGAATTTTTAAGACAATCTACTCCAGAAGCGATGGCGGGTAGAGGTCATAATGATCCTGCTTTGTTAAGTGAAGTGGCTGAGTACAGAACAGAAGCACGTGCTTTAAGAGCTTTGGCTTATTACCATTTGATGGATTTGTTCGGAAAAGTTACTTTCAATACAGAAAACGAGGCTGTTGGTGCTACAGGCGTTGAGTATTCTCGTGCTCAAATTTTTGAATACCTCGAAAGCGAATTGACGGCTATCATTCCACAATTAGCAGCTCCAAGAAGCAACGAATCTGGAAGATTAGACCAAGCTTTTGCAAGAATGATTTTGGCTAAAATGTATTTGAATGCCGAGGTTTACATTGGTCAAAATAAATATGCAGAATGTGTGGCTCAATGTAATGAAATCATCAATGGGGGCTATATTTTGGCACCTAATTACAGACATAATTTCACATCTGATAACCATTTATCACCAGAAATGATTTTCTCAATTCAATCGGATGGTTTAGTAACACAAAACTTTGGCCCTACTACTGTCATGATTAATGGTCAAGTAGGATCTGTTGAGCAAAATGGTGCTTCAATGGGAGTTGCGTCAGGTGGCTGGGGCGGTGCTTTAAGATTGAGAAAACAATTTGTTCAAAAATTTCAAGGACCTCAATTTTCAAGTGACACTAGAAATTCAATCATTTCTGGTGAAAGACCTATTGATATTGCCAACGTTTTGGACCAAGGACAAGGATATATCTTGAACAAATATTCAAATATTTCGTCCACTGGCGTTCCAGGGCCTAACACAACTTTTGTTGATACAGATTTTCCTTTGTTTCGTTTAGCAGACGTTTATTTAATGTATGCAGAATGTGCTTTAAGAGGTGCTGGTGATGCTGGTACAGCTTTAGGATATGTGAACGCTTTAAGAACTAGAGCAAACGGACAAACAATCAGTGCAGGACAGCTTACATTAGATTTTATTATTGACGAAAGATCAAGAGAATTACATTGGGAAGCGCACCGTCGTCAAGATTTAATTCGCTTTGGAAAATATACTGGCGGAAGTTACAATTGGGCTTGGAAAGGAAATGCAACCAATGGCTTGTCAATTCCAGCACATTTTAATCTATATCCTATTCCACAAGCAACTTTGGCTGCCAACCCAAATTTGACTCAAAATAGTGGTTACTAATTAATATAAAGAACATGAAAAAAATATCATTTTTTATAAAAACGGCATGCGCAGTTTTGTTTTTTGCTGCATGCGAAGACGATAACGACATTTTTACTGTCAGTGAAACTGTTCCTGTTGTTCTGTCAGAATTATCTATTTCTGAAATTGAACTAGATGCAGTAAACAGTGCAAATCCAGTTGTTACATTTAATTGGTCAGCAGCCAACTATGGTCAACAAACTCCTGTAAATTATACTGTTGAAATATCAGCTGATGCAGCTTTTACCAATCCAGTTTCTACAGGAACTGTAAGCGGAATCACTTCGGTTACACTTTCAGTGCTTGAGTTGAATACAGCTGTTGGAACTGCAGGTTTGCCACCATTTGCATGGAATACGATTTACGCAAGAGTAACTTCATCAATCGGAACTCAAAACGATTTAGAAGTTATTTCAAATGTTGTTTCATTTAGCGTATATCCTTTTTTCAATTATCCTTACAAAGATTATTATCTAGTTGGTGATGCAACGCAACCAGGGTGGAATAATAATAACAATAATCCGCCTTTGTTTAGAGACGCTGCAAATCCAAATCTTTATCGTTTTGTTGGTTATTATGGTGCAGGTCAATTCAAAGTTTTGGAAGTGAAGGGTCTTTGGCAACCACAATGGGGCACAAATGATGGTTCAACCATCGATGTGAATCCAGGAACAGGCACAGATCCTGGAACTTTCCCACTTAATAATACAGCAATTTCAGCTGCTGGTTATTATAGTTTTTCAATCAATTATGCAACTGACACCTTCACTTTTGCTCCACATTCTACGACTGGTGCAGCAACATTTACATCTATGACCATTCAAGGAAGTGCTTTAAGCGCTACAACAATGACGCAGTCGAGTCACGATAGCCATATATGGTTTGCTAACAGCATTCGTTTAACTCCTGGTGATTTACAATTTGTAACTAATACAAGCTCTGTTTGGGGAAGTACAACTTCATTCTCAGGAACTGCTACATTAAATGGCGGAAATATCCCTGTTGTGGTTGAAGATGATTACGATGTGTGGTTTAATGATTTAACAGGTCATTATATAATGATTCCGTTAAACTTATAATCTTTAAAAATTATTATTATGAAATTAAATATTAAAAGAATAAGCACGTTTTTTCTTCTTGCTTTGTTTCTAGGTTTTTCTTCTTGCGAGGACGAAACAAATTTAAAGATAATCAATCCCGACGCAGCTTTCGTGTTACAAGAACCAGCCATTAACAATGTGTTTTTAAACTTTGGTCTTCCAGAAAATCCAGCATTTACCATTACTTGGTCCGACGATTTAACTGGAAGCTCTAGTTATACAATTGAAATGGGTTTGGATAACGAGTTTACTAATGTTTCCACTTTAGGAACTTCAAATTCAAAAAACTTTACAATTTCTATCGAAGATTTAAACGCAGCTATTTTAGATGCGGGTGTTACAAACTTTAGAGATATTGCTATTTTTTTAAGAGTAAACTCAGGTACAGCGGTTTCAAATTCAGTAATTTATTTCGTTACTACCTATCCAACTGATCCGCCTGTTATTACCAGTCCAGCAACAAACAGTAATTTTCCATTGTCTATTGACTCTTCTGATGATGTGGCCTTAACAGTTTCTTGGACAGATGCTGCTTTGGCATCAGATTTAGGATTAGAAATTAACTATGCAATTCAAGCTGCAACGGCTGGTTCTAATTTTGCTGCACCCGTTTTATTGGGCAACCTTGTAAATGGTTCATCTTTTGAAGCCACACATGCCGATTTGAATGCGGTTGCTTTAGGTTTAGGTTTAACAGCAGGAACAGCAGGCAACATTGATATTAGAATCGTTGCAACCAATTCAAATTTAAATGGAAATACTTTAACTAGAACCTCTTCTTTGGTAACAATTTCAGTAACTCCGTACAGCGTTTCGTTCCCAAATTTATTTTTAGTGGGTGATGCTACTGCGCCAGGTTGGAACAATAATAACAACAATACGCCTGTGTTCAGAAATCAAAACTTGCCAAATAATTATGTTCATACTGGCTATTTCAATGCAGGAGCATTTAAATTGTTAGAAGTTAAAGGACAATGGCAACCACAATGGGGCACAAATGGCGGCGGAACATTAGCCGTTAATCCAGGTGGTGGCAATGACCCAGGAACTTTCAATGTTTCAACTGCGGGTTATTATACTTATAATTTCACAACAGTAGGTGAGTCTGGAAGTTTTACTGTAACTCCTTTTGATGCAAGTGCAGCTCCAACTTATACTTCAATGGGAATCATTGGTGCAGCCATTGGCGGCTGGGGCGATGGTGATGAAATTAATTTCATACAAGACGCATTAAACCCACACTTATGGTATGCTTTGGATGTTAATTTTACCAATGGTCAAGAGTTTTTAATAAGAGCCAATGACCAATGGTCAAATGTTTGGAGATATACAGGTTCTCAAACAATGTATGGAAACTCAGTTTTAGCTGGAAATGGAAACAACTTTCCTTTCACTGCTGCAACTGGTAGTTATGATGTATGGTTCAATGATTTAGACGGAAGTTATATCATCTTACCTTAAAATAATTAAATTTTAAAATCAATAGAGTTAAGTTTTTTAGCTCTATTGATTTTCTTATAATTCAAAAAAAAAAAGTTCCTATGAAAAAAATTCTATTTTCTTTAATTCTATTAGTGAGTACATTTGGTTTTAGCCAAATTACTGTGACCCCATCAACTTTTTCGGTGACAGATCAAATAACAATTACAGTGTCTTTAGCTCCACAAGCTTGTAATTCTATTCCTGCCAACGCAACAAAAGTTTATATGCACGCAGGTATTGGAAATGATGCGAACGCTTTCGGATTTGACGTAGTAGGAAACTGGGGTCAAGACGACGGAGTTGGCCAAATGACAAATTTGGGCGGTACTTTTAGTATTACCCTAATACCAAGTGAATATTTTGATATCACGCCTGCACAACAAGCCAATGTGACTAAAATGGGACTTGTTTTTAGAAATGCAAACGGTACAGGTGAATTGAAACAACCTTTAAATCCTGGTTGTGGCGATTTTATTGTGAATGTTGGAACTTTTCAAGTAAACCTCACGGCACCGACCAACAATAGCACCACATTATTGGCTTCTGGCGCAAATTTTACAGTGAGTGCCAACAACACAGGCGGTAACGCTGCTTATGTTTTAAAATCAAACGGGGTTCAAATTAACTCGAATCCTGCAACAACAAACTATTCTTTTACACAAACAAACATCACTTCTAATCAAAATTATGCATTAGAAGTTACACAAAACGGGACAACAATTACTAGAAATTTTGCTGTAGTTGTCAATCCAGTGACGCAATCGCAAGCCATGCCGGCTAATTTGGTCGATGGAATTAATTATGGCGCTGATCAAACAAAAGCAACTTTAGTACTAAATGCACCTTTTAAAGATTTTATCTATGTGGCTGGTAGTTTTAATAACTGGCAACCAGATGGAACTTATGCAATGAAAAAAGATCCAAGTTCTGGCAAATTTTGGCTAGAAATTACAAATCTTGTACCGAATCAAATGTATGCTTACCAATATTGGGTGGGCGACCAAACGAATCTGCCAGCGAATTCACCAGCTTTGGTAAAAACCGCCGATCCGTTTTCAACTTTAGTGCTTTCTCCTTTCGATGATCCTGAAATCATTGAATTAGGGGTCTATCCTGGATTACCAGCGTACAATCAAATTGCGCCTGGTCAAACAAGGGAAGTTACTGTTTTACAAACAGGAAGCCAAGCATATTATCAATACAATTGGAGCGAAGCTACTTTAAATTTTCAAAAACCAGCTCCACAAGACTTAGTGATTTACGAAGCCTTGGTTAGAGATTTTGACGCAAATAGAACCTATCAGGATTTAATTGATAAAATGGATTATTTTGTAAATCTAAAAATCAATGCACTTCAATTGATGCCTGTTATGGAATTTGAAGGTAATTTAAGTTGGGGTTACAACACTGCGTTCCACATGGCGGCAGATAAAAGATATGGTTCACCAGCGAAATTGAAAGAATTGATTGATTTGTGTCACCAAAATGGAATTGCTGTCATTTTGGATTTGGCTTTGAACCATGTTTATGGAAGATCACCATTAGAAAGAATGTGGATGCTCGATACTGACGGCGATGGATGGGCAAATGACGGAGTGAGGGTATCTGCTGAAAACCCATATTGTAATCAAAATGCTCAACACTCTTACAGTGTGGGTACAGATTTGAACCATTTTAGAGAACCAGAAAATTTGACCAACACTTATGCTGTAAGAACCATTCAACATTGGATTAACGAATATAAAATTGATGGTTACCGTTGGGATTTAACAAAAGGCATTACTAATAGTTGTCCTCCTGGTGGAAATCAAGAGATCTGTACTAACGAATATCATGCTGATAGAGTTTCAAAATTAAAATATTATGCAGATGTTCAATGGGCTGCAGATCCTAACTTCTTAGTAATTTTTGAACATTTAGGTAATGGTGGTTCATTTGATGAAGAAGTTGAATGGGCAAATTATCGATTGAATGAAGGAAAAGGTATCATGCAGTGGAGAAAAATGACGGATCCTTATGCGAATTTGATCAAAGGGAATACAACAAATTTATCTGGTGTTGCACACGAATCTAAACGTTTTATTGGATATGCGGAAAGTCATGACGAAGAGCGTGTTGTTTATAAAGCAATAACTGAAGCAGGTCAAACTCAAAACAACTTGACGAAAGCTATTCAAAGATTACCAGCACAAGGAGCAGTACATATATTAGTGCCTGGTCCAAAAATGTTATGGCATTTTGGTGAACTAGGATGGGAATTATCGCTTTGGACTTGTACAAACGGAAGCGTGTCTTTCAACAATCCTGATTGTAAACTAGATACGAAACCACAACCTCAATGGGATCAAAACTGGATGCAAAATGCAGCAAGAATGAATGTTTACAACAGTTGGGCAAGAATGAACGATTTGAAAATCAATAACGACGTGTTTTCAAATGGTAATCATGCATGGAATTTTTCGACGCAAGGTCGTCCAAGGTTAGATGTTTGGACTTCAACTTCACCTCAAGATAACTTGAGCTATGTTTTTGTATTGACCAACTTTACAGACAATGTAGCTAATATTCCTGCTGGTTTCCCTTATGCAGGCGAATGGATCAACATGATGGATAATTCTCCAATCAATGTGACGAATACAAACATGAATATTCAAATTGAAGCCAATGGTTACAGAGTTTTTGGTAACAAACCTTATGTTTTATCAAATGAAGATTTTGTTCCTGCAAACGCTGTTGGATTGTATCCAAATCCTGCTTCTAATCAATTTTTACTTTCAGGCGATGTTTCTGAGGTTGAAATCTATTCAATGACAGGTAGAAAAGTAAAGTCTTTCAACGGTAGTTTCGTTGCTGGACATATTTACGATGTAAACGACCTTCAAAATGGAATTTATTTGGTGAAATTTAAGAATGTGGACGCCAAAGAGCAAACTTTGAAATTAGTGATTAAGTAGAGTTAGGTTTTTTATATTTTTTAAGAGTCGTTTTTTTAGGAAAACGACTCTTTTTTGTCTCAATGTGTTACGATGTTAATTGTTTTTGTTAATTTTTCCAATCATTCTTAGTTTATAAACGATTCTTTCGTATTTTAGTCAGCGTTTTAACAAATAATTGAGTAGATGATTCAAGCCTTACTTTCTATTTTTTATCCACGAATTTGTTTGAGCTGTAATGAATTGTTGCTCGAAAAAGAAAGTTTGATTTGCAGTGAATGCTACCACCATCTCACGTTTACTAGCATGCATTTAAACCCTCACAATGCGCTTTATCAATTATTTTACGGACGAATTCAATTAGAACACGCTTCTTCAATCTTGTATTTCAACAAAAGTAATGTTACACACAACATAATTCACCAATTGAAATACAAAGGTGCCGAAGAGATTGGGTCGTTATTAGGTTCATTATATGATGAACAATTATTGGTCATTCAAGAAAATGCAAAATTTGATCTTGTGGTGCCCGTTCCCTTGCATCCAAAAAAACTCAAACAACGTGGCTACAATCAATTGACTACTTTCGGAAAAGAAATCAGTAATATCCTCAACATTCCATTTGAAGAACATTTGCTTTTAAAACAAAAAGAAACAACTACGCAAACCATTAAAAAAAAGGATGAAAGAACAAAAATGGACAATGAAATTTTTCTTTTAAGCCATCCTGAAAAATTCGTAAATAAACATATTTTGCTCATCGACGATGTGGTGACAACAGGCTCAACACTTGAAAATGCCCTGAACGTATTGTCGAAAATTGAACAAGTAAAATTGAGCATTATTACCATGGCAATGACGGATCATTCTTAAATTTTAACTTAATCTAATTTTTAATAAAACTTTTAAAAACATCGAAATTTACGATTTGCCAAGAATGAGGCTTTTCATTTCTTTTTAGTTTATTTAAGTTCCTTGTTACAAAAACAATTCTTTTATCAGAATTTTCTTTTAACATTTTGAAAAAAGCATTTAAAGAATGAAAGTTTGATTTCCAAAACAAATGGTTGTTATAATGACTTTTTTGCCCATCTGAGAATATTAGAATATCAAAGTTTCTGCAAATCAAGCTGTTGTATGTTTCGACTTCATTGATAAAAATAGATTTTTCTTTGTAAGATTCGATATCAGAAATGTTTCCAACATAACTTTCTAGAAATTCTACTATTAAATTATCTTCATTGCATTTTTCAAAATCTTTCAAACAATTATTTTCAAGTAAAAACTTTTTACTGTTTTTGTAGAGTGCTACTAAATCTATAGGTGGATCAACAAGGAATACTTTATTGGGAATAAATCTCTTCTTATTAGAAAATGAATCAATTGAAAATTTAAGTGCAAGATTTCCACCTATTGAAAAACCTCCTGCTATAATATTATCCTTGATTTTATTTTGATACATTATATCGTAAATAATATTGTACAAATCATTGGAATCCTGATCGTTTAAAATTATCCTTCCATACAGTTCAATTAGTAAAACATCAAAACCTAAATTCATGCATTCATCTATAATAGGTGTCTCTTTTTGTAAGGTTTCAATTCTTGATCCGAAACCTGGAAAAATTAATACCAAACCCTGATTTGAACTTGAAGATTTTAAGTATTTGTATTCAAATCCTTTTTCTTGTGAAAATGCACTTACAGTTATAATTAGAAAAAAACAAAATCGAACCATAAATTTCAATTGAGGTTTATTTTGATGTAAGATATCCATAAAAAAAATTTTGATTTAAAGTTTATAATAGTTACTTCCTACTTCACCTCAATTTCATCAATAAAAATAAACGCCTCGCCATCAAATGGAAATCCTTGGTGCCATTTGGGCAGTTTACCATAGTTCTTGGCT
>JBEILV010000005.1:0-36368 GCA_040379105.1 Flavobacterium sp. | reverse complement strand
TTTAACTTCAGCTAAATATTCTAAACAATCATTATCATCTTTAAATCTCTGGTTAAATTTTATTGAATTCACACCTCTAAATATATTTCGCTCTGTCATCTGAAAAAGATAATTAATTGCGACCTAAACGCTTATACCAATTAAAATTTTTGAACTGGCCGTCTTTTTTAGAGCCTTGTCATATAATCTAACACATTTTTTTCGATTCTTCCTAGAATGTTTTCTTGTGGTGCTTTTACAAATTTTTCGCCTAACAATTGTTCGTAAAGTTCTATATATCTTTCAGATACACTTTCGATATACGCCTCAGTCATTTCAGGGATGGTTTGTCCTTCTAAGCCTTGAAAGTTGTTGGCAATCAACCATTGACGCACGAATTCTTTGGAAAGCTGTTTCTGAGGTTCGTTTTTATCTTGTCTTTCTTGGTAACCTTCTTTGTAAAAATATCTCGACGAATCGGGCGTGTGAATTTCATCAATCAAAACAATTTTTCTGTCGTTGGTTTTTCCAAATTCATACTTTGTGTCCACCAAGATCAATCCTCTTGCATCAGCAATTTCTGAACCACGCTGAAATAAAAGTCGGGTGTAATGTTCCAAAATTTCATAATCTTCTTCTGAAACGATTTGCTGCGCTAAAATTTCACTTTTCGAAATGTCTGCGTCGTGCAAACCCATGTCGGCTTTGGTTGTCGGGGTGATGAGGGGAGTAGGGAAGGCGTCGTTTTCTTTCATGCCTTCGGGCATCGTTTCGCCACAAAGCACTCGATTTCCTGCCAAATAGGTGCGTGCTGCATGTCCAGATAAATAACCACGAATGACCATTTCTACTTTAAAAGGCGTGCAAGCATGTCCAATAGCCACATTCGGATCGGGTGTTGCAATCAACCAATTCGGAACAAGATCTTCGGTCATTTTCATGAATTTTGTAGCCAATTGATTTAATATTTGCCCTTTGTATGGAATTCCTTTCGGCAAAACCACATCAAATGCCGACAATCGATCGGTGGCAACCATCATTAATAAATCATTTTCAAAAGCATATACTTCTCGGACTTTGCCGCGATAAACAGATTTTTGTGCTGGAAATTGAAAGTTTGTTTGTGTAAGTGTTGTGTTCATTTGTGTTGTTTTTTAAAACGCACAAATATAATTGAACTTCAAAAGTTTCGAGTAATTTCTTTTGAAATTTACTACAGCTTTTAAATGGTTTTTCGTCATTTTTCAACTTTTTACGTTCGTAAGCTCTTTAAATTCTTCAAACAACCTGCTGTTTTTTGATAGAAAAGATGCAGAATGAAAGTTTTTTCATTCTAATCATAATATAAACGATACTTATTGTTAACCGTATTTTAAAATGATTGCTGTTGGATTGCTGTTAATTTGTATGAAATTTTAGGACATGTTAAAAAAGCGAAAAGTAGATATTGTAGTCATTTCAGATGTGCATTTGGGCACTTTTGGTTGTCATGCGCAAGAACTCTTAACGTATTTGAGCATGGTGAAACCTAAAACCTTGATTTTGAATGGCGATATTATCGATATTTGGCAATTTCGAAAATCTTACTTTCCCAAATCGCATTTAAAAGTGATTAAAAAAATCATTGATTTGGCTTCCAAAGGCACAAATGTTTACTACATCACGGGCAATCACGATGAAATGTTGCGTAAATTTAGCGATACCACCATCGGAAATATGCACATTGTGGACAAGTTGGTGTTGGAACTTGATGGAAAAAAAGCGTGGTTTTTTCATGGCGATGTGTTCGATTTGTCTGTTCAACATTCCAAGTGGATTGCAAAATTGGGCGGTTGGGGGTACGATTTGTTAATTGTGCTCAACAGATTTATTAATTGGATGCTAAAAAAATTGAACAGAGAACCTTATTCTTTTTCTAAAAAAATCAAAGCCAACGTCAAAAATGCCATCAAGTTTATTGGCGATTTCGAAAAAACAGCGTCCGACTTAGCCATTGAAAATGAATATGATTTTGTGGTTTGCGGACACATTCACGAACCAAAAATGATTAGAAAAGTAAATAAAGAAGGAACAACAACCTATCTAAATTCTGGCGATTGGGTAGAAAATCTAACAGCTTTAGAATACAATAGAAAGCGTTGGAAAATTTATAGATACGATAAAGATGCCGACGTGGTGGAAGAAGATTTCTTTGAAATGGAAACCAAACTCTCCGAACAATTGATTGCCTCGTTGCTCTTTAATGCGAAGTAAGTTTCTATTTTTAATGCCTTTTGCGTTTTTGGATTAATTGTATATTTGCAAAAATCTATTTATGCAATTCCTCGCTTATATATTTCTATATCCATTTTTGTGGTTGATTTCAATTTTGCCATTTCCTGCGCTTTATTTTTTTTCCGACATTGTCTGTTTTCTGATTTATAGGATTTTAGGTTACAGAAAACGAACGGTGCGCCAAAATTTAAAACTTGCATTGCCACATCTTTCCGACCAAGAACGACTGGTCATCGAAAAAAGATTTTACAATCATTTGTGCGATATGTTTTTGGAAATGATCAAAACCATGTCGATTTCAGAAGCAGAAATGGACAAAAGATTTCAATTTGAAAACCTCGAAGTTTATAAAGATTTAGAGAAGAAAGGGAAAAGTATTGCGGTGATGATTGCGCATTATGCCACGTACGAGTGGGTTATTTCGATGAACAAATACATCGATTTTACGGGCTATGCCATTTATAAACAGGTGGCAAATCCATATTTTGATCAATTAGTAAAATCAATTCGATCCAAATTCAAAGCGCATTTGATTACGACCAAAGAAACGGCAGCTACGATTGAAAAAACTTTTGTAACAAAAAAACAGGGTGTTTTTGGTTTTGCAAGCGATCAGTCGCCAAAGGTTGAAAAAGCGGTTCATTGGCGACCATTTATGGGTGTAGAAGTTCCTGTTCATACAGGTGCGGAAATGTTGGCAAAAAAATACGATTTGAATGTGATTTTCTTACGAGTGAAAAAAGTAGGCAGAGGCTACTACCGCGCAACTTTTGAAGCGTTAACTGACGATGTTCGAAAAATACCTGATTATCAAATTACAGATGCATTTTTTGACATGGTTGAAAAGCAAATTCAAGAAGATCCCGCTTATTATTTATGGACCCACAAAAGATTCAAACACAAAAAAGAGTAGGTGAGGAATTGGTAAAACCTACACGCACAAGTTAAAATGTATTTGAAAGATTGTTTTTATTCAAACCAATTTGAAACCATTTGCGCCGTGTTAGACTGAAAAGAATGGTGTTTGAAATCATTTTTTTCTGGTTGATAAACGTAGTCTTTTTGCCAATTTTTATAATGCTCAGCCAATGCTTGAACGGATTGACACACGAATTCTATTTCGGCATTGGTGGTAGTTGGATGAATCGACATCCTGATCCAGCCGGGTTTTTTAGACAAATCGCCTGAGGAAATCGAGCAAACCAATTCTTTAGACGTTTCTTGGTTGACGTGCAAAAGAAAATGTCCGTAAGTTCCCGCACAACTGCAACCACCTCGCGTTTGAATGCCAAATTTATCATTCAATAATTTGACTCCTAAATTGTAGTGTAAATCGTCGATATAAAAAGAAACAACTCCCAAACGGTTTTGATGCTCGGGCGCTAGAATGTGTAAATTTGGAATGTTTCCGAGGGTTTCAAATATATAATTTGTTAGTTCTTTTTCTCTTTTCAAAATATTGACCACTCCCATTTTTTCTTTCAGTTGAATGGCGAATGCGGTTTTGATGGCTTGCAAAAAACCAGGTGTGCCGCCGTCTTCACGCTCTTCAATATTGGTGATGTATTGGTGTTCGCCCCACGGATTGGTCCACGAAACGGTGCCGCCGCCTGGACAATCGGGCACGTTATTTTTATATAAATTTTTATTGAAAACCAAAACTCCAGAAGTGCCCGGCCCACCTAAAAATTTGTGTGGTGAAAAGAAAATAGCATCTAAATAAGCTTCTTGGTCGTGATTTGGATGCATGTCGATGGAAACATAAGGTCCCGAACATGCAAAGTCCACGAAACAAACTCCTTGATGCGCGTGCATCAGTTTAGCAACTTCATAATAAGGTGTTTTGATACCGGTCACGTTAGAACAAGAAGTGATGGAGGCTATTTTAAAAACGCTATTTTCATGGGCAAGCAACAATGTTTGTAGATTTTCTAGTGAAAACAATCCGTTGTCGTCCGCTGGAATCACGATTACTTTGGCAATGGTTTCTAACCACGATGTTTGATTAGAATGATGTTCCATGTGCGAAATGAAAACAACGGGTTTGATTGCCTCTGGAATAGCGGTATATTCTTTTAAATTTTCGGCAATTCTTAATCCTAAAATACGTTGAAGTTTGTTCACAACTCCCGTCATGCCCGTGCCATCGGTAATGAGAATGTCATTTTCGTTGGCGTTCACATGATTTTTGATGATTTTTCTGGCTTGATTATAAGCCAAAGTCATCGCAGTGCCGGTTTCTGAGGTTTCTGTGTGGGTGTTCGCAACATAAGGCCCAAGCAAACGACTGATTTTGTCTTCAATTGGAGCATACAATCTGCCGCTTGCAGTCCAATCCGTATAAATTATTTTTTGAGTGCCATAAGGACTTTCAAAAGTGGTGTCGATACCAATGATTTGTTTGCGGAATGTATTGAAAAAGACTTCTAATTGTGAGGTTTCTGCGGTTGCCAACATATTTTTAGAATTAAAATTCAAAGATACATTAAAATAAATTTCAGAAAAAACACTTTCAAAACAACTTGATAAAATGATGTGAATTTGATGCAGAAAATTTATTTTTGCACTTTTAAGCAACTTGTGGAAAGATGCAACGTCTATTGGATGTTCTTGTTTTTTTGCACTGTTTTGCGTTAGGGGGTGCAGTGGAAATCCTTTTTTGATTTCGATGCGAATCGGAACCAAAAAAGATTGGAACGAAACACCCGACCCGCTATTTTCAGCGGGGAACGCCCAAATTATAAATTTCTTAATTAATTGCGATCAATGAAAAGTTTTATTCTTTTTTCGATTTTTACAGTTTTTACGCTGTCTTCTTGTCTTTCCGAAGACGTCAACAATTCTTGCTACGAAATTTCAGGAACTCCCACCACTTCGGTTGATGGCCCCACCGAAACGACAGTGGGAGTGCCGATAACTTTAGATGTTACCTACACTGTGAGAAGTAATTGCGATAGTTTTTATTTGTTTTTTGAAGAAATTTCGCAAGGAGCGAAATATTACACAGTCAATGTAAGATACGATGGTTGCGACTGTGAATTACGAAATTATTCGAGAACCGAGCCTTTTGAATTCGTTTCACAAGAGGTTGGTAGTTTTGCTTTAAGGTTCAAAACCACCAACACTACTTATGTGGAACATGTTGTTGAGGTGACTGAATAGTATTTACACCAGTTTGTGAATGCGATGAATTGGAATGACAGTGCCTTGTTTTAGGATGATTTTGTGATCCGTTACGGCCCAAATCGTTGTGTCCACTACACGTTTTTGCTCATTGTCTTCAAAATAAATTTTCATTTTAATGTGATCTAAATTTCCAAGAGCCATGGCACGTTGTAGGTCGATGGCTCGTTGTTTTATTTCGTGATCGTCTGTCAACACTTCTTCTTTAGGAAATTGTAAGGTTGTAATTGCTTCTTTCTCGATAGGTGAAAATGATTCCATAGTCTTTTTTGGTTTTAATTGGTTTTGGTATTTGTAAATATAGGAAAAAATCAAATTTAAAAAATAGTCATTTCGTTTTTTGTTAAATTTTTAAAATCTCTTTAACATCTTTTCTTAAAATTGGTCTTTATTCAAAAAAAGTAAGCTCGTTTTTTGATATGATCTTGATTGTACTTGAAGTGGTTTATTTTGTTTTTTTGGACTCAATATTTTGGACATCAGTAGGTTTTTTATTTGAGTATATTTTTTGCACCTTCTAAAAGTTATAAAATTTGATTGTTGTGCACAAGTTTGAAATTTGAGAATTTCTTTTGTTTAAGCGGGTAAAAAATTTCAGTTTAACCAAAATAGCCTTACATTTGCCCTTATAGACGCTTTATTATGGAACAATTAAAAAATCAAGAAGTTGTAAAAAACGTTTTTACAAACTATCTTGAGCAAAAAGGTCACAGAAAAACGCCAGAGCGTTACGCAATTTTACAAGAAATTTACGCAAGTGAAGATCATTTTGATATAGAATCATTGTATATCAAGATGAAAAATAAGAACTACCGTGTGAGTAGAGCTACTTTATACAACACCATAGAATTGCTGCTTGAGTGTGCCTTGGTGCGTCGTCATCAGTTTGGGCAAAATCAATCTCATTACGAAAAATGTTATTTTGACAAACAGCATGATCATATCATCATGACCGATTCGGGAGAAGTATTTGAATTTTGTGATCCTCGAATCCAGACCATCAAGAAAACCATTGAAGAGATTTTTAACATTAAAATACACAACCATTCGTTGTATTTTTATGCGTCAAAAAACGAAGTAACTACTGAACCAATTAAAGAAACACAACCATAAACAACAATATAAACAATGACCGTAGATTTATTATTAGGATTACAATGGGGTGATGAAGGAAAAGGAAAAATTGTAGATGTTCTGACTTCTCACTATGATATTATTGCCCGATTTCAAGGGGGACCAAACGCAGGACATACACTTGAATTTGATGGCATCAAACACGTTTTGAGAACCATTCCTTCAGGGATTTTTCATGCAAATGCAATCAATATTATCGGAAACGGCGTTGTAATGGATCCTGTCGTGTTTCAAAAAGAATTGGAAGGATTGAGTAAATTTGATCTCAATTTGAAGAGTAAATTGTTGATTTCCAGAAAAGCACATTTGATTTTGCCAACCCACAGATTGCTCGATGCCGCCTCGGAAGCTTCGAAAGGAAAAGCAAAAATTGGCTCAACTTTAAAAGGAATTGGTCCTACATATATGGATAAAACAGGCAGAAACGGTTTGCGCATTGGCGATATTGAAATGGCTGATTTCGAAACACGTTACCGCGCTTTAGCAGACAAACATGAATCGATGATTGCTTTTTATGATGTTGACCTACAATATGATTTAAAGGAAATGGAAGATGAGTTTTTTGAATCTATTGAAGTTTTGAAAACACTTACCTTTATTGATAGTGAGGTTTATTTGAACGATGCTATCAAACAAGGCAAATCTATTTTGGCAGAAGGCGCACAAGGTTCGCTACTCGATATTGATTTCGGGACTTATCCTTTTGTGACATCTTCAAACACTACAGCAGCAGGTGCTTGCACTGGTTTAGGAATTGCACCCAACAGAGTGAAAGAAGTTTTCGGAATTTTTAAAGCCTACACAACCCGCGTAGGAAGTGGTCCTTTTCCAACTGAACTTTTTGATGACAACGGAGCTAAAATGGCAAAAATCGGAAACGAATTTGGTTCAGTAACTGGGCGCCCGAGAAGATGCGGTTGGTTAGATTTAGTGGCTTTGAAATATGCTGTTCAAATCAATGGCGTGACACAACTTTATATGATGAAAGGCGATGTTTTGTCTGGATTTGAATCGTTAAAAATTTGTACTGCTTACGAATACAAAGGCGAAAAAGTGGATCACTTACCATTTTCAATAGAACCTGAAAACGTTAGTCCCGTGTTTGAACCCTTTGAAGGCTGGCATTCAGATTTGACAGGTGTGCAAAACTTTGAGAATTTGCCATTAGCGTTTAAAAATTATATTCAATTTATAGAAAACTATTTAGAAGTGCCTATTAAAGTGGTTTCTGTTGGGCCTGACCGCACACAGACCATCATAAGATAAGCGGATAAATCGTTGCAGATCTACTTTTTCGTAGTAGGCTATTAAAATTTCAAACAAAAAAAGGAGTACAAACCGATGTGTTTTTACTCCTTTTTATATTGGATTGATTTAAAAAAATTGTAGCGATACAATTCTAAATTGAAATTGAGTCCTGTTGTTTTTTTAATTCTGGTCAGCCAAAAGATGTAATCGCAATATTCGATACAAAGTCTTTAGGCTTGATTTTTCTATTTTTCTACTAGACGAGGCTGAAATTTTTGTTTATTTCTTTGGTTCAGGCGGATATTGATTCAGAATTTGTTCTACAAAATCAATAATAATCGCTTCTTTTTTCTCGGGGTCTTGTTTTAAAACTCCCGTACCTTGTCCTTGCCAAACGAGTTCGTTTTTTCTATTGTCAACAAAATTAATAAAGAGCGTTCCTTCTGAGACAGTTGAAATGTGATTGCCACCCCATCCTAAACCAGGTCCCCAACCCCAATTGGGTCCCCAACCCCAACCGCCGTTGTTCCAAATGTCAACGCGTTGGGAGCTTTTTACGAAAAAACTAATGATTAAATCAGGATTATCGGCTCTGACAAATCCTTTTTCATTCAATTTTGCTTCGAGTGCTTTTAAAATTCTGTTTTTATCTAAAGTTGAAATTTCAGCTTTATCAATTTCACTTTTCGAGAAAGCATACGTTCTATATTGAGAAAATGGTGCGGATTTGTCATAATCAGCATAGACTGAAATACTGCCACAAGAGGAAATTCCGATGCATACAACGAGCAACAAAAGCCAATGTAATTTTTTCATTTGGTTAAAATTTTAAAGTTAGACTTCTTTTTTTAAACTTCAAAAATTGAATCGTCCACTATATTTGGGATGGTAATTTTTAATAAGGGTTGCTTATGCATGGCTCTTTTGATGGCGAAAATAGCACCTTCATTTCGAGCCCAATTTCTACGTGCAATGCCGTTATTGACATCCCAAAACAACATTGATTCGAGTCGTTTTGAAGCTTCTGAACTTCCATCAAGAACCATTCCAAAGCCGCCGTTGATCACTTCGCCCCAGCCAACGCCGCCGCCGTTATGAATCGACACCCAAGTGGCTCCCCTGAAACTATCGCCAATCACGTTTTGAATGGCCATGTCGGCAGTAAATCTCGATCCGTCATAAATATTAGACGTTTCACGATAGGGAGAATCCGTGCCTGAAACATCGTGATGATCACGTCCTAAAATAATCGTGCCAATTTCGCCTTTTGCAATCGCTTGATTAAAAGCTTCTGCAATTGCCACACGACCTTCGGCATCGGCATACAAAATTCGGGCCTGCGAACCCACGACCAATTGGTTTTCTTGCGCGCCTTTGATCCATTGAATGTTGTCTTCCATTTGTTGTTGGATTTCAACAGGGGCTTCTTTCGCAAGATTTTCCAAAACTTTTTGTGCAATTAAATCCGTTTTGATCAAATCTTCTTTTTTTCCAGAAGCGCAAACCCATCTAAAAGGGCCAAATCCGAAGTCAAAACACATCGGTCCCATGATGTCTTGCACATAGCTAGGATATTTAAAATCGATGCCATTTTCAGCAAAAACATCCGCTCCCGCTCTAGAGGATTCAAGCAAAAATGCATTTCCATAATCAAAAAAGTACGTGCCTTTTTTTGCATGACGGTTGATGGTTGCTGCATGTCGAATTAATGTCGCTTTTACTTTTTCTTTGAATAATTCTGGGTTTTTAGCCATCATTTCATTGGCTTCTTCAAAATTCAAATCCACGGGATAATAACCTCCAGCCCAAGGATTGTGCAAGGAAGTTTGGTCAGACCCTAAATCGATGTGGATATTTTCTTCGTCAAAACGTTCCCAAACTTTGACAATATTGCCTAGAAACGCAATCGAAACCACCTCTTTTTCTAACAATGCTTTTCGAACACGGGGAACTAAAACGTCTAAATCTTCTATAATTTCATCTACCCAACCTTGCTCATGTCGAATTCGAGTGATTTTTGGGTTTACTTCTGCACAAACCGTGACGCAACCCGCAATTGTGCCTGCTTTGGGTTGTGCGCCGCTCATTCCGCCCAAACCTGAAGTAACGAACAATGAACCATTTGGGTCTTTTTTTATTTTTCTAAAGCCATTCAAAACCGTAATCGTTGTGCCGTGAACAATTCCCTGCGGACCAATGTACATATAACTTCCGGCGGTCATTTGTCCATATTGCGTCACTCCTAAAGCATTGAATTTTTCCCAATCGTCTGGTTGTGAATAATTTGGAATCATCATGCCGTTGGTGACTACCACGCGAGGTGCATTTTCATGCGATGGAAAAAGCCCCATTGGATGTCCGGAATACATCGCTAAGGTTTGCTGATCGGTCATCGTGGCTAAATATTGCATCGTGAGTAGATATTGGGCCCAGTTTTGAAAAACTCCTCCGTTCCCGCCATACGTAATCAATTCGTGCGGATGTTGTGCAACAGCGGGGTCTAAGTTGTTTTGAATCATCAACATAATGGCTTTTGCTTGCAAAGAAATGCCAGGATATTCGTCAATGGGGCGTGCGTACATTTCGTAATCTGGACGAAATCGATACATATAAATACGACCATATTTTTCGAGTTCATCCGCAAATTCCTCTTTTAAGAAGGCGTGATGTTTTGGGTCGAAATAGCGCAAAGCATTTCTCAAAGCCAATTGTTCTTCTTCAAGAGACAAAATTTTCTTTCTAATAGGTGCGTGATTTACTTTCGCATCAAATGGTTTCAAATCGGGTAATGTTGCTGGAATGCCTGCTAAAATTTGTGCTTGGAATGAATTCATTTTATTTTTTTATGTTTTTTTGAATAGTCGATGTTTTTTTATTGAAACCATAAGGGCAATGTCTGCAACCGCTTTTGCAACAATAACCACGCTTGAGGTGGTATTTTTCGGTAAAACATCGATAGCCTTCGGGGGTTACATAATAATCTTCGCCTTCTTGAAGTTTATTTTCCATTTCAATCCTTTTCGTTGTTGCAAATTTACCAACTTTGCAAAAAAATATACTATTTAACAATTCTTATTTAACAAATAGATTGTTTATTATCTGGTTTTATTTGAATTTTTAAAACTTAGAAATAAGAAAGGTTGCGAAAAATTCAAATTTTGAATCTTTTGCAACCTCAATTTTAACTATCAAAAGCGTTGATCTGTCTGTTTTGAAAATTTGTTTTTACAAATAAACCTCAAGCAATTCAGCCATTTCATTGGGAATAAACTCAATTTTATCGATAGAAGCGGGAATTAATAAAGTTTCGCCTGCTTTAATTTGATACGATTGCCCATCAACCACCAATTCGGCACTTCCTTTGGTGCCAATTAAGATGACAAACGAGTCAAGTTGTGCGTAACTTTTTACTACTTTTTGATTGAAATTGAAAATATTCGTCTTGAAATAAGGCGTATGAATTAACTCATTAAATTGGTTTTCGGTTTTTTCGTAATTGGTTTTGTATTCTTCTTGAATTTCAAAATCTAACACGTCCAAAGCCAAATCATTATGCAAAGCTCTTTTCTGATTCGTAGCTTTATCGATGCGGTTGTAGTCATAAATTCTGTAGGTAACATCTGAAGTTTGCTGAATCTCGGCCAATAAAACTCCCGATCCGATGGCATGCACTCTTCCCGTAGGAATGTTGAAAGCATCACCAGCTTTCGTTTTAACGGTATTCATGATTTCTAAAACACGGTCGGAATGTAAATATTCTTGGTATTTTTCTTTGGTTAAAGGAGTATTAAAACCGACGATAATTTCTGCATTTTCATCGGCATCCATGATGTACCACATTTCATTTTTTCCAAACGACTGATGTCTGATTTTAGCAATTTCATCATGTGGATGCACTTGAATAGAAAGCGGGGTTTTGGCATCAATAAATTTGATTAGCAACGGAAATTCTGTTCCAAAAGTTTCATAAACGGATTTTCCTAACAATTCATCTTTGAATTCATCAATCAATTGCTTAAGCGTTTTGCCTTCTAAAAAACCATTTGCTACTTCGCTTTCATCGCCTTGAACTGCTGATAATTCCCAAGATTCGCCAATATTTTCGCCTTCAAAGCCTTTGTTTAAAACAGTGTTAAGTTTGTCGCCGCCCCACATACGATATTTAGAAATTGGATTGAATTTTAATGGGTATAATTTCGTTTTTGTTTGCATTTAAATTTTTAGATTTATTTTTTTTATTTAAGGCTTCCAAAGTTAACTATGAAAATAGCTTTTGAATTTTCAAAATGAAATGTTTTATTATCAAATGTTCTTTGTGAAAATAGCTATTTTTACATTTTTACAAAAATCAAAATTACGATTCTTTTTGAAAAGACACGAATTCGAATCTTTTTTTGCTAAAGAAATATCTTGTCTATGAAACAAATAGAAAAGTATTTTTTTAAATTATAAAGCCAAAACATGCATCTTTCATTTTTTAATCATCAAGAAATCATCATTGAGCCCATCGTCGGTTTTGGCCACGATTTTTTGTTTATCAAAAGAGAAGATCAAATTCATCCCTTTGTTTCAGGAAATAAATTCAGAAAATTGAAATACAATGTGGCACAGCTCAAGGCGGATGGTTTACAAGGAATTTTGACGTTTGGCGGTGCTTTTTCCAATCATATTGCAGCAGTAGCAGCTTTTGGAAAATTGTCGGGCATTAAAACCATTGGCATCATTCGTGGCGAAGAATTGCAAAGTCAAATCAATGAAAATCCGACTTTAAAATTTGCTTATGAAAATGAAATGGTGTTCCAATTCATCTCAAGAGAAAACTACAGACTTAAAAATGAACCAAGTTTTTTAGCTTCTTTACAAGAAAAATATCCCAAATATTTGATTGTTCCCGAAGGCGGCACAAATGAATTAGCTGTAAAAGGATGCGAAGAAATATTGACAAAAGAAGATGCTGACTTTGATTTCATCGTTTGCTGTGTGGGAACGGGTGGCACTATTTCGGGGATAATCAATAGTGCTTTGCCTCATCAAAAAGTTTTAGGTTTTCCAGCACTAAAAGAGGATTTTTTACAAAAAGATATTAGTAAATTTGCCCGTAATAAAAATTGGGAGCTCATCAGAGACTATCATTTTGGAGGTTATGGAAAAGTTACCAATGAATTGGTGCAATTGATCAATCATTTTCATGAAACAACCAAAATTCCGTTAGACCCAATTTACACAGGAAAAATGGTTTTTGGAGTGATTGATTTGATTCAAAAAAACTATTTTAAGCCTCATCATAAAATTTTAATCATTCATTCAGGGGGTTTGCAAGGAATAGAAGGTTATAACCGTTATAGAAAGCAAGGCCAAGAAAAAATTAATAATAATGTATAGAATCGTTCTTTTATTGTGTTTAGTTTTTGCAGTAGGATGCGGAAGTTCGAATAAAATCAGAACAACAAAAAAATCAACGCCTACCAAATCTAAAACAACCCAATCAAAACCAGTGGCTAAACCCACGCCGAAAAAGCCGACGCCTACTACAAAAACTACTAATGGTTCCAAAAACGAAACATTAGAAGCGACTTCCAACATCACTATTACAACGGATGTGGTTTTGGATTATATCAAATCGTATCGAGAAGTTGCAAAATTCAACATGCAACAGTATGGAGTACCCGCCAGCATCACTTTGGCGCAAGGCATTCTGGAATCTGGGGCTGGCAACGGTCGATTGAGCCAAATTGCCAACAATCATTTCGGCATTAAATGCCATAAAGAATGGACAGGGCCTTCGGTTTCTCACGACGACGATGCGGCGCAGGAATGTTTTCGAAAATACGACGATCCGAGTGAATCTTATCGAGACCATTCACTTTTTTTAACCTCAAGACCTCGCTACAATTCCCTTTTTGCATTGCCAAAAAACGATTATAAAGCTTGGGCAAAAGGACTTCGAGCTGCGGGTTATGCCACCGATCCGAAATATCCCGATAAATTAATCGGATTGATTGAACGCTATCAATTGCATGAAATAGATGCTGAGGTTTTAAAATCGCAACCCAAAACGTATGAAGCAACTCCCGCCACTGATTCGATGACGCACGAAGTCATCAAAGGCGATACATTATATTCATTGTCAAGAAAATACAATATTAGCGTTGCAGAAATTAAAAAGTTGAACAACTTAAAAAGCGATGCACTTTCATTAGGTCAAATTTTAAAAATAAAATAATATGTTATATCAAAGAAGCAGTAAGCTTTTTGAAGCAGCAAGCGAAGTCATTCCAGGCGGTGTCAATTCACCCGTAAGAGCTTTTAAAGGAGTAGGTGGCACTCCCATTTTTGTGAGATATGCCAAAGGTGCTTATCTTTTTGACGAAGATGGCAACCGCATGATTGACTACATCAATTCTTGGGGCCCGATGATTTTAGGTCACGCGTATCAGCCCGTGGTCGATGCTGTGATTCAGAGAGCACAAAAAGGAACCTCTTTCGGAATGCCCACCGCTTTAGAAACCGAAATTGCCAGTTTAGCCATCAAAATGGTGCCTAACATTGATAAAATCAGGTTTGTCAATTCAGGAACAGAAGCGTGCATGAGTGCCATCCGATTGGCAAGAGGTTTTACGAATCGTGATAAAATTGTGAAATTTGCAGGTTGTTACCACGGTCATTCCGATTCGTTTTTGATTCAAGCGGGGAGTGGCGCGATTACTTTTGGAAGTCCAAACAGTCCTGGTGTGACCAAAGGAACGGCACAAGACACACTTTTGGCACATTATAACGATTTAGAAAGCGTGCGTGTGCTTTTGGAAGCCAATCCCAACGAGGTGGCAGCGATTATTGTTGAACCTGTAGCCGGAAACATGGGTTGTATTCCGCCTGTAGGTGGATTTTTGGAAGGTTTACGCGCTTTATGCGATGCCCACGGCACGTTATTAATTTTTGACGAAGTGATGACAGGTTTCAGATTGGCAGCAGGCGGAGTGCAAGAATTGTTGAACGTCAATGCCGATATTGTTTGTTTTGGAAAAGTAATTGGCGGCGGATTGCCTGTAGGCGCATTTGCCGCACGCAACGAAATCATGCACTTTTTAGCGCCTTTAGGTCCTGTATATCAAGCGGGAACTTTGTCAGGAAATCCGTTAGCAATGGCAGCAGGTTTGGCCATGTTGCAAGTTTTAGATCAAAATCCAGAAATATTCAATCGATTGGAAGCGAAAACCACTTATTTGCACCAAGGTATTTCGAAAGCGCTCGAAAAACATGGTGTAGTGCATACCATCAACCGCATTGGCTCAATGATTTCTGTCCATTTTGCACCCAATCCTGTGGTCGATTTTGAATCGGCAAAACATGGCGATAACGAAACGTTTAGAAAGTTTTTCCACGGTTTGTTGCAAGAAGGCATTTATATTGCGCCGTCAGCGTATGAAAGTTGGTTCATCACAGATGCGTTGTCTTATCACGATTTGGACGAAACCATTCGTGCAGTAGAAAAAGTAGCGCAGGAGTTGTGAAAAATGAATTAATTTTAAAAAAAAATGTGAAATGAAAAATAGAAAGTCTTTCTTATTTGCTTTAATGATTTTAATCATTGTTAGTTGTGGTAGTAAAAGTAATTATACAAAAAACACATTAAATAAAGATTTTTATCAATCCAAAACGATTTATTTTACTTTAAATCAGAAAAGTAAAACCACAATGGATGTGAAAGGAGGAATGCCGATTTTAGGCGGATACAAAGCTCCTAATGTTGAGGAGGTCTTTATAAAATCAATTCAAGAGCTTTCAAATGAAACCAAAATTGATTTGAAATACATAAAAAATCCAAGCACTTTATCAGAAAATGAGATATTAGTTGATGTCGAAATTTTAGAAATAACTTGGAAATTCGGAATGTCTGTAGCTACTTTAACAACAAATGTTGATTATGTTTTAATCAATCAATCAAAAAAAATGAATTCAATAGGTATTCGAAAAAGCGGTGGCGGTTCAGAAAGTAATAACTTGAGAAAATCGCTCAAAAACGCAACATATAAATTTATGCAATCTTTTGAAAATGAACATTAACAATTTATATTAATAAAATGCTGAAAGTTCTAAAAAGTGTCTTTCTTTTTATGCTTTTGTTTGAAGTTTTAGAAAGTTGTAATAGTACTGGAGATGATAATTATGAAAACATAATAAAAGTAAAAAAAGGTATGAAAAAAAATACAGTTGATTCAATTATGCAACATAATCCTAAGCTGAGCGAAACCGCTTTTTGGAATGATTCTCTGTTTGTACAATATTATGACGCACCTATGGGTGCATCAGATGACTTAGGAATTGTTTTTAACAAAAAAGACAGTACCGTAGTTGATATTCGATATGGGGATTAAACTTCAAAAATTTCGAAAACCAAATTAGCCATGAAAAAAATAATTTTAATTTGTCTTGCTTTAATGACTTTAAATGGTTGTTTAAAGCAAGACGAAAAATCAGAGATTAACAATGAAATAGAAAGTAAAATCAATCTCATTGTTAATGATAGGAAAATCTTTTTGGCAGATTTGATTTATGAAAATGAGATAGAATTGATAAAGAAAAAATATAATGTTGATCTGGATTCACATTTTTCTGATGTTAGTTCATTGAAAATTGAAGGGGATTTTGGGATGTACACTTTGTTTGGTGCTCGTGACAATCGTGTCATTGTTGATTCTTTCGGCGATCTGATTGTTGAAAAATGGAAAAAACTAAATTATGACCCGAATTACTATTTTCATTATGATAAAGTTGTTGAAAACATCCATTTATCAACCTTGAAAATGATGGATTTTTATAACAGTGATGATATGAAAAAATATGAGGATTCCTTAAAAGTTAGTTTAATTAATAGATTCCTTTCCAATGAACCAGTTTTAGTTGCTTTCATAGAAAACGAATATAATTTCAGAAATAGGCAAATTTGGAAACATCAAAATGACTCAATTTTGACACTCACACCCTTAGATCGCAAGAAGAACTAGGAAGTTGAATCAAGACATTAAACTTGTCAGACGCTGTGCTGTTTGATGTTCAAATGATAGAAATGGATGTTTTATGGACAGTCGGCCAATGGGTTATAAATTTTAATTAATAGAACATGATCTTTTACGTAAGCAACCATTCATATTCTAAATTTTCAGTCGCTGTGAAGGAATTAGAAGTCAGAAAAATCATTCGTTCGATAGACTGGGTCAAGGATGAACATGGTTTTTATGTTTCGAAAAACAGCAGTTTGTCTAGGCTTGAAATTAAAAAGATTGTTGAAGTGCTGCCGAATTTTGATTTTCTGAAAGAGCATTTTAAGATAGAAATTGACCTTGCCGTTTGTGAGTCTTTTTCAGTTTTAGAATATATTCAAGCAAAAACACGTTTAGATCCCAAAACTGCTTCGCCATTGTTTTCGGAACAAAGAGCGCCCATCGATCATTGTCCCACTTTTCAATATGGGGAAGAATGCTATTTATGGAAATATGATGTAGGACTCTTTGAAGTGAGGTCAAAAAGCAATATAACTTTAGGTTTTTACAATCCTTTTGTAAATCATTTGGTATTCAAAACCATCGATCAGTATGATTCTTATTTAAATGAAATAAACATCCTAAAAGAAAAATTAAGTTTTGTTATGAACACAGAAAATAACGAAAGATACGTTCGATTGATCAACGTCTATGATAAAATCACGAAAGAATTAAAATACAGAATTTTAAACCAAGAGTTTAACTACAATTCTTTTGCTCATTTCAATTTAAAATCCATCGAAAACGATCCGTTTTTCTTTGGTTCTTATTTGATCACTGAATCATTAGCAGATGAATATTCTGATTATACATCGTTGGATATTGATTTTGATTTCGCTAAAAACGAATATTATTTTGAAACACTCGATGCAAGTAATTTTGTCTATGCCACGAAAGATGTACTTTAAGGAAAAATAGATTTATCTATTCAAAAACATAATAATCAGTACTTTAATTTTAAAAACACAAACAGTTGTTTGTGAAAAACTTGCGTTAAAATGCTAATTTTCAATGCTACTCGTGAGCAATTGATAATCGCAACAAAAACAAATCCTACAAGCCACCCATTGGTTTGTAGGATTTGTTTTTCAATATCGGTTAAAAATGAATAGCGATGGGCTATAATTTTGCAC
Organism: Flavobacterium sp.; assembly: GCA_040379105.1. Taxonomy (GTDB): domain Bacteria; phylum Bacteroidota; class Bacteroidia; order Flavobacteriales; family Flavobacteriaceae; genus Flavobacterium. The sequence continues at coordinate 18,376 of JBEILV010000005.1, read as the reverse complement.
CAATAGAAACATAAAATGTTCTTCCTTCGCTAGGGATAATTCCGGGTCCTGGATAGCCAGTAGATCGTCTAGTGGCATACATTTCGTTGGTAAGATTGTTGACGCCTGTGCGAATATTGTAGTTTTTCAATATTTTGTATTCCGCCGAAAAATCTAAAACGCGGTATCCTTCCAAATGCCCGGTCACGCCATTGGCAGACGGTTCAAAAGTGTTGTTTGCATCTGTGAAAATACTGCCCGACATGCGGTATTGCATCGTGGTTGAAAAATTGCTTTTATTCCACGCCAAACCAAAATCATGAATATACCTTGGCGCATTTTCTACTCTTTTGCCTTTTAAATTGCTTTCTGAAATAACAATATTGGGTGCTTCTCCACTTACTGAGGTCAGTTTGAAATCTGTGTATCTTGAATCAATAAAACTGATGGTTGCAAAAAGTTCGAGGTTTCCAAGCGATTCATCCAAGTTCAAAAATCGGGTTGCGTTAAAATTCAGAAAGCCTTCAAGACCTTTGTTTACGGTTTCGCCTAAATTTGTTCTGTATAAAAATGTGCCCTGTGTTGGGTCGTTATTCACGAATTGTCTAACGCCACCAATTCTGTTGTTATAGCTCAAGTAGAATAAGCTGAAGTCGAAGTTAATGTAATTCTTGATCGTGCCTCGGTAACCGAAATCTGCATTATAGCCTGAGGCGTCTTTCAAATTAGGATCAATCACATCTGTGACTGCAGGTGGTGTGATGTCTGAAAATAAAACAGGTCTGTAGGCTTGCGTAATATTGGCATAGAAACTTGTGCTGTTGATTTTATATTCTAATCCTAACCCAAAAAGAGGTTGGCTTCTTGAAATTTCCGTATTTTCTAAAGCAATATCGTTGCCGCCACTTACTCCAAATCTGCCATTGCCAATAGAATTGATGTATTCGTAGCGAACTCCGGGTGTAACGCTGAATTTTTCGGTTAATTTGAATTGATTTTCAGCAAAAAGTGCCACGTTTTGGGTATGAAAATTTAAATCGCGAGGGTAGTCGTTTTCGGTGGACAAATCATAATTATTTCCTTGTGTACCTCTGCCATTTTGTTTTCTCACTGTATTGGCTTTGTATAATCGAACGCCAAAAGCCATATTATTTTCAATTTTTCCAATTTTATATTTGTAAAGATTCCTGTTTTCTATGCCGAAATTTTCGTAAAAATCACGATCTACACGTCTGTTTTCAAAGTTGTTTGTTGCTGGATTGATGGCGTCTTCCACATTGGGTGTCGCTGTAAAACCAACGCTGTTTCTTTCGCCAATGAGCCCAAATACTTTTGTGTTTGAAGTGAGATTTTTGTTGATTCTCGTATCAAAATTGATGGAAAACACATTCCAAGGCGCACCAAACCAATTTCGATCGCGCAGTGATTGTCTCGGATTGTCTCTAAATTGTTCGTCAGTCAAACCACCAGCTTGCTCCATTCGATAATCCATATTGGTATATTCAGCAGCAATTTTTGTGTGCTCCGTAAAGGCATATTCCACAAAGAAATGCGAATTTCTTATTTTATACTCACTGTTTTCTCGCCAGCTATCGCCACTTCTTGAATGATTGTAAGCGTAATAGGAAAATTTTCCAATTTTACCACCCATGGCATTATAACTACTTAGCAAATTATAACTTCCAATGGTGTTTTGTGTTTCGAAAGAAAATTTCTTTTTTGTTTCTCTTTTCAATACATAATTAAGCATGCCCCCAAATTGCGGACCAAATTGCAATGAAGCGCCGCCTCTAATCAACTCAATACTTTCTACTGCTTCGAGCGGCGGATTGTAGTAGGCCTCTGGATAGCCGAAAACATCAGCAGAAATATCGTATCCATTTTGTCTCGTGTTGAGTTCCCAGCTTCTGTTAGGACTCAAGCCTCTCACGCCCACGTTGATCTGAATTCCAGAGCCATCATTTTCCCAAATATTAACACCAGGAACGCGTGAAAAAACTTCTCTCGCATTGTTGGTGGCAAGGTTGGCGTTGATGTTGGTTAATTTGATGACCTCGTTTTTTTTACCTGCATAAATCACATTGTCTTTTGCTTCGGGTTGGCGTTCGGGACTAAATTTTAAAGCAGTAACGGTAACAGTGTTAAGTTTAATGATGGAATCGTTTGTTTCTAAATCTTGTGTTTGGGCATTTAAAATGGCTATTAATGAGCTAAACACAAGGACAAAATATTTTTTCATTTAAATTTATTTAGATTAATTCTACTTAGCAAAAGTATCTACTAGAATTTAAAATGACAAATAGTTTGACAATTTTTTGAAATATTTTTTGCAATTAAATGTTTTTCAAATGTTTAGGATTGTTGTTTTTCAAACGTGCTATTTCTTCCTGAATCGTTCGTGATCACTAGAAATGAAGACTTTTTGAGGCTATGTTTGAATATTAAATAAATATAAATCAATGAGTTGTTTTTGATTTATTTAGATTGAATCAATATAAAAATTTGATCGCCATTTTTATGTCTATTTTCTACCAAGAGGTTCCAAAATTCAAGACTATTTTCAATATGTAAGTCCGAAGCATCTTTTCATTGTCAATGAAATAAAAAAAGCTGCCCGAAGACAGCTTTACAAATTTTGAGAATCAATTGAATTAATACGTTATTCCAAAAATTTCATTATATAGTTCTTTATTGCTTTCAATCTTATTGTTGATGTTCGCATCCAATTTTTCTAATGTCAAAGTAGCAAAACGCATTCTGATTTCGTTTTTTGTCGTTTTTTCAGCTTCTGTATTTAATAAAGTAGCGTGTTTTTTTACAAGCAATGGCATGATGTCATTAATTTGATCGTCAGATAATTCGAAATAATTTAAAAATCGATTGATTTCAGCTTTTGCTTCTGCATACGCTGGATCATTGGCTGTTTGTGCTTGTGCAGTCATTCCAAAACCCAAAAACATTACAAAAAGTAGTATTATTTTTTTCATGATAGTTTGTTTACAATTAGTTAATTGCGAATGTATAAATAAATGTTATTGGTACAAAAAAAAACACCTAAATCTTTCTGTTAAAAATGATTTAGGTGTTTTTAACCTTTATTGTTTCCCTTTTCCTTTTTTGGCAAGTCGCTGGTTTTGCTTATTCTCTTTCATTTGTTCCCACTTTTCAAATTGCGCAGGCGTCAATATTTTTTTCATTTGTTCTTTGTTGGCAATTTGTTGATTGAGCATTTCATCTCTCATTGCAAGTCGCTCGTCAGCAGTTAGTTTTTTTCCTTCTGCTTTTTTCGCTTTAAAGGCGGCTACTTTTTCCGCTCTTTTCGCTTCTTTAGATTGAAAGTAAGTGGTAATTTGCTTTTTTTGTTCATCTGTCAAATCCAATTCCAAATCCAATCTTTTGACCATCAATTCCGTTCTTTGCTCGGGCGTCAATTGTTCCATTTCGGCACGCTCAGCATTCATTTTGCCTTCTTTTTTTTGTGCAAATCCAACCATACTCATGGCTAAAAATGCAATCACAAATAATTTTTTCATCTTTTTTATTTTTATGGTTATGGTGCTATGACCTAACGAAATTTTAAAAGTTTAATCAATTTTGTTTTTTGTCTTTATTTTAACTTTTCAAAACCACTGTTTTCAAATCATCTGCAACCACAACTTCGGTCAACTGTAGTTTTGCAAGATTTTTCATCGCAGCATCCCATTTCTTGCCACTCAGCTCGCTCGCTGTTTTTAATTCGGATAATTCCATCTTGTTTTGATTGTTTTTCAAAATCCCAACAATCGTTTTTTCTTCTTCTGTCAATGCCACTGCTTTTTTCTCAGGGCGCATTTGCGGGAAAAACAACACTTCTTGAATCGAGGCATTGTTCGTTAAAAACATAATCAATCGGTCCATGCCAATCCCCAAACCTGAAGTGGGCGGCATGCCATATTCTAAAGCACGCAAGAAATCATTGTCGATAAACATGGCTTCATCATCGCCACGATTTGCCAGTTGCATTTGCGCTTCAAATCGATTTCTTTGATCTATCGGGTCGTTCAATTCTGAATAGGCATTGGCAATTTCTTTTCCGCAAACCATCAATTCAAATCGTTCAGTCAATTCTGGATTGTCTCGATGTGTTTTACAAAGTGGCGACATTTCGATGGGATAATCTGTAATAAATGTGGGTTGAATAAAATTGCCTTCGCATTTTGCACCAAATATTTCATCAATCAACTTGCCTTTGCCCATGCTTGCATCAACCGCAATTCCCATCTTTTGAGCTGCTTCTCTCAATTCATCTTCCGATTTGCCACTGATGTCAAATCCCGTAAATTCTTTAATTGCATCGGTCATCGTCACGCGTTTGTATGGTGCTTTGAAATTGATATGATGCGCTCCAAAAACCGCTTCTGTGGTGCCGTTAACAGCCAAAGCACAATGTTCGAGCAATTGTTCTGTAAATTCCATCATCCAATGGTAATCTTTGTAAGCCACATAAATTTCCATTGCCGTAAACTCAGGATTGTGCGTTCTGTCCATGCCTTCGTTGCGGAAATTCTTCGAAAATTCATACACACCATCAAAACCGCCTACAATCAATCTTTTCAAATAAAGTTCGTTGGCAATTCGCATATACAAAGGAATGTCCAACGAATTGTGATGCGTCATAAAAGGTCTTGCGGCCGCTCCACCAGGAATCGATTGCAAAATCGGAGTTTCCACTTCCAAATATCCTTGGTCGTTGAAAAAACTACGCATCGCTTGAAACAGCTTGGTTCTTTTTTCGAAAATCGTTTTCACTTGCGGGTTCACCACCAAATCCACATAACGCATTCTGTAGCGTAATTCTGGATCGGTAAACGCATCATAAATATGTCCTTCGGCATCAGTTTTGGGTAATGGCAACGGACGTAAAGTTTTACTCAATACTTTAAAATCAGTCACTTTCACGGTTTTTTCGCCCACTTGCGTCGTGAACAATTCGCCATAAATCCCAAGAAAATCGCCGATGTCAATCAGTTTTTTGAAAACATCGTTATATAAAGTTTTATCATCGCCCGTACAAATTTCGTCACGGTTAAAATACAATTGAATTCTGCCATCACTGTCTTGCAATTCGGCAAACGAAGCTTTTCCTTGAATTCTAAAACTCATCATTCTTCCCGCCAAAACTACTTTTTTGCCTTCTTCAAAACCCTCTTTGGCTGTTTTTGAAGTATGATCCACAGGAAATAAATCGGCAGGATACGGATTGATGTTGAGCGCTCTCAATTGGTCGAGTTTGGCACGTCGGATTTGTTCTTGTTCAGAAAGTTGCATACTATTTTTTTTAAAAGCCCAAAGATACTATTTATCAGCAAAACTGAAAGTCACTATTTTTAAGCAATTTTTGGATTTTTTAGATTTTCAATTTTTTTTTGGGCGTTCCCCTGCGGGTCGTGTGTTCCGCTGTATCTTTTGTTCCGCTAAAGCTTCACAAAAGGATGCCGCTGCACCCACTAACGCAAGACTTCGGTGTAATTGAAAAGTAGTCTTCAACTTATAAATTTTCATTGAAACGAGAAGAAATTCATAAGGTCTTGCCAGTAGTAATTCAAAGCCATAAACAAAATTACAACCAAGACGAACACAATGATTATTGTTTTAATGAACTGCTTTTTCTCATTGAGTTCTTGCAATTGTATTTTTTCTCGAATTCTAACAAGATCTTCCGCTGTAGCTTTGTTTTTGTCTATAAATGGAGTTTCTATCGCAGATTTTTGACCCAGATGACTTGTTTTTGAAGTCCTGCCGCGTCTGTTTTTTTTCAGACTTCTGAGCGCATCCATGATAAATCCTTCGCCGGGCATCTTATTCTTTTTTAACGTTTTTCAAATTTAATAAATTCAACGGATTGATGCCCAATCCTTTTACATTCTTTTGGGTAAAACGCACCACTTTATCATAAAACAACGGCACAATTGGTGTTTCTTTTATAATGATGGAATCCATTTTTTGATAATAAACCAATCTTTTATTTACATCTGTTTCTTTCAAAGCTGTTTCGTACAAAACATCGAAAGCTGTATTTTTAAAATGGGTATAATTTGGTCCGTTGGGTGCAAAATTTTTGCTGTAAAACAACGACAAATAATTTTCTGCATCTGGATAATCGGCAATCCAACTCGCCCTAAAAAAACTTACTTTTCCAGAGGAAATGGCTTGTCGCAAAGTTGAAGGCGGATTGACATCAATCGAAACTTTTAAACCGATGTTTTGCCATTCGCGTTGCATAAACTCAGCCAAATCCACATAACTCGGGTTCGTACTGATTTTAATTTCTGGCATCGTTCCAACACTTTCCTTGAGTGCTGCTACCAATTGTTTGGCTTTTTCTGGCTGAAAATCATAGCCTTCTTGTGCATTAAATCCTGGCATTCCCGCCGGAATGATGCCCGAAGTGGCCGCAATGCCCATATTATTGCGCAAATAGGCAATCATTTTTTTGCGGTCAAAACCATAGTTCAATGCTTGCCGCAATCGAATGTCTTTATAAATCTCGTCGTTGCCGTCCATTCTGAATCCAAAATATTCTGTGTTCAAATAAGGACTCGATAGCATCGTGATTTTATGAGCATATTTTTCTTGTAAAGTGCCTTGCGGTGTCAACATTTCATCTTTGTAGGAAGCGTCCAAGCCTGAAACAAAATCTATTTTTCCTTGCAAAAATTCCATAAAACCACTTTGTTTGTCGGGCAGAAAAGTAACGGCAACCGCTTCTAAATACGGCAATGGCTGGTTGTTTTCGTCTTTTTCAAAATACAACGGATTTTTTCGCAAAACAAGCTTTACGTTTTCTTCCCACAATTGAAATTTGAAAGGACCTGTGCCAATCGGATGGTTTCTAAAATCTTGGTTTTCAAACCCTTCTTTTGGTACAATCGACGCATATTGCATTGAAAGCAATCCTAAAAAAGCGGGAAATGGCTGCTTGAGTTGGATGTGAAACAGAGTGTCGTTCACGGCTTTGTAGCCAGCCACTTGTTGCAAAATCCAACCTCCCGGCGAGGCAATTTTCGGGTCGGAAAGCCTCGAAAAACTGTAACGGACGTCTTCTGCCGTGACCACTCGGGTGCTGTCTTTTCCAAAAACAATGTTTCGATGAAAATAAATGTCTTTTCTTAAAGTGAAATAATAATTCAAACCCAATGAATCGATTGTCCAACTTTTTGCAATGCAAGGTTGAATGTGCAAACTGTCGTCAAGTTGCACCAATCCATTAAAAATTTGATTGCAAACCCAAATATTCGATTGTGTTTTGGCAAAAGCAGGGTCCAAACTCGTAATGTTGGCACTTTCATTGTATTTAAAAACCAAATGGTCCTTGTTTTTTGCGTTTTCCTTGTTGCAACTTAGCAAGCTGAATGTCAAAAGAAAAACGATAAGCGGCGATAGATTGAATTTCATTTTCAAAATTATTGTACGTAAATTTGCGCACTATTTTAAGTTCTGTAAATATAAATAAAGATTCGTTTTCTCAATCTACCGACATTAAGTAATGACAAATTCTAATAAAAAAGTAGCTTTCTACACTTTAGGCTGCAAACTCAATTTTTCTGAAACCTCTACCATTGCCCGAAATTTTCAAGACGAAGGTTTTGAGCGTGTCGATTTCGAAGATTTTGCAGATATGTATGTCATCAACACTTGTTCTGTAACCGAAAATGCCGACAAACAATTCAAACAAATAGTTAGAAAAGCGCTCAAAATCAACGATAAAGCTTTTGTGGCAGCGGTGGGTTGTTATGCACAGTTAAAACCAGAAGAATTGGCCGCAGTTGATGGAGTGGATTTGGTGTTGGGTGCGACCGAGAAATTTAAAATTACAGACTATATCAATGATTTGACCAAAAACGATCGGGGAGAAGTGCATTCGTGCGAAATTGAAGAAGCCGATTTTTATGTAGGAAGTTATTCCATTGGCGACAGGACCCGAGCTTTTCTGAAAGTGCAAGATGGTTGCGATTATAAATGTACTTATTGCACAATTCCTTTAGCGAGAGGCATTTCGAGAAGCGATGCGTTGGAAAATGTCTTGAAAAATGCAGCCGAAATTTCAAAACAAGGCATCAAAGAAATTGTTTTAACAGGTGTAAACATTGGCGATTACGGCAAAGGCGAATTCGGAAATAAAAAACACGAACATACTTTTTTAGATTTGGTCAAAGCCCTTGATGAGGTTGAAGGCATCGAAAGATTAAGAATATCTTCGATTGAACCTAATTTGTTGAAGAACGAAACCATCGAATTTGTATCGAAAAGCAAAACTTTTGTGCCGCATTTTCATATTCCTTTACAATCAGGCAGCAACGATATTTTAAAGAAAATGAAACGTCGTTATTTGCGAGAATTGTACGTAGATCGGGTGTCTAAAATTCGTGAAGTGATGCCCAATGCTTGTATTGGTGTGGACGTAATTGTCGGTTTTCCCGGCGAATCGGACGAACATTTTCTGGAAACCTATCATTTTTTGAATGATTTAGACATTTCCTATTTGCACGTTTTTACCTACTCTGAACGAGACAATACTGAGGCGGCGATCATGGAAAATGTTGTGCCAATGAATGTTAGAAACAAAAGAAGTAAAATGTTGCGTGCACTTTCGGTTAAAAAAAGACGCGCTTTTTACGAAAGTCAAATTGGATCGCAGCGCATTGTGTTGTTTGAAACTGAAAACAAAGAAGGCTACATCCATGGATTTACAGAAAATTATGTCAAAGTGAAAATACCTTGGAATCCAGCATTAGCAAATACATTGCAAGAAGTTCATTTAACAAAAATAGACGATGATGGAAGCGTAAGGGCTGAATTTGTGTGTGTTGAAGTGTAAATATTATAAAATCAAACGATTAACTACTATTTTTAATATTTATATTGAAATTTTAGTTTGGTAATTCTGAACACATTTTCGCTGTATTGTTCAATAAATTCGAAATGATTTCTGCTTAATTCTTTCATTGCGATGATTTTATCGGCTGCAATTTCGTAATAAAAATTCCTGCCTTCAAACATGAATTTGTTTCCAGTATTTCGATAAGCCGAGCGCATCAGTACAAATTCCGACAAATTCCAAGTGGTTAAATTGGCATCAATTTCGTCAAAATCGGTGACAATTCCTTCCGTGATTTCGGTTTTTGTGCCATAATATTTGGTCACTTCTTCAAAAAACAAAAGGATAAATGCAACTAATTCGGTTCTGTTCATTTGATATTGATTTTCAATGAAATTCTTTTTTTTACAGTTTAAAAAAAGATTCTTATTGTTGTTTTTATTTTTCTAAAACAATCATTCGACCATGAAATGAAACTTGTTCAAAGCCAAATTCTTTGCGAATCCATTCAAATGTTTTTTGCGTATAGAAAAAAACATGTGTTGGGTCAGTTTTGTAATACCAAGTGTCAAAATTACTTTCAACCTGATACAATTCTGTCATGCAATACAATTTCCCACCCTTGTTGAGCAAATCAAAAAGCAATTGAAATTCTTTACGCGGATCGTAGAAATGCTCCACCACTTCACAACAAGCAATGTAATCGTATTTTTTTTGTAAAGCCTCAAGATTTGGGTCGAAATAAAAATCGTAGGTTTCGATGTCAAAATTTTGATCTCGAAGCATTTTTGTAATCACAGGTCCAGTGCCCGAGCCAAAATCTAATCCTTTGTTTGAATTTCCAAAATCAAGGATAATTTGATTTACAATAGGTGAAACAAACTTTTGATACCGAACATCTTCAACATCGTTGTTGTGTTTCTCGTAATGGTTTTTCTCGTCTTCGGCATTAAGTCTGCAATTTTTATTCAAAGAGATAGACGAACATTCATTACAGAAATAATACTCTCTGTGTTGATTGCTGTAAAAAAATAGGGTCTGTTCGGAACATAGTGAACACTTCATAGTTGTTTTTTTGTTTTTAAAGGATCACTGATGTTCGCTTGTTTTCATCGCAATTACTTTTACATCAATCTTTTTAATGATCTAATTTACAGAAAATTAAATTTTGATGCCAGGGGGCAACATTTCTTTGTAAGAAGGGTTTTTTCGAAAAAAATCTGCAATTTTGGGATGCGAAGGAACCACCTTAAGTTTTTGTTCTTCTGCAATTTTGAGTGTATTTACAATGAATTCGTTTACAAATTGAATAGATACATTTTCGGTATAGTTTATTTTTGTAAGAAAAATTTTACGTTCTTGCCTTGCGTATGCAATCGTCACAAGCTCTTCAAGAAATAGAGTTTCAAATTGACGCAAAAGCTCATTATCTTTTATTTCCATAATTTTCTATTTGCTTAGTAAAGAACAAATTTACTGTTTTTAAGGTAATAAACTCGATAAAATGTTCATAACACGCTAAAAAGTGTAAACTTGCGTTTTAATTAACGTAAATAAGGATGTTAAATTATAAAATGGAAACAAAAACAATGGAAAAGATTCCTGTCTATTTTATGCCTGGTTTGGCAGCAAGTCCGATGATTTTTGAAAGAATTTCGTTGCCATCGGATCAATTTGAATGTTTCTTTTTAGAATGGATGCTTCCTTTGCCTAAAGAAGCTTTGTCGGATTATGCAAAACGGATGGCTGATTTAATTCCGCACAAAAATCCTGTTTTGATAGGGGTTTCTTTTGGTGGTATTTTGGTGCAGGAAATGGCAAAACACATCGAAGTACGTAAATTGATTATCATTTCGAGCGTCAAGTCAAATCAAGAATTACCCGCCCATATAAAATTTGCGAAAGCTACGAAAGCCTACAAGCTGATTCCAACCGGTTTGGTGCACAGCTTGGAGAATTTGACCAAGTTTTCTTTCGGCGAAATGGTGAATCAAAGACTAAAATTATATGAAAAATATTTATCCGTTCGAGATAAAAATTATTTAGATTGGGCTATTGAACAAGTCATTTTGTGGCAACAAACGGAGTATGATCCAACAATCATTCATATTCATGGGGATGAAGACGAGGTTTTTCCTGTTAAAAATTTAAAAGATTTTATTCCTATCAAAGGCGGAACGCACATCATGATTTTGAATAGATTCAAGTGGTTTAATAAAAATTTACCTGAAATAATTTTGGATTCCGAGCAAAAGGCTTGATATTTGAAAAAACTACTAAATACTACTGCGATGAAAACAATTAAAACTTTGACTTGGGTGGCTTTGGGTTGTTTTGCTACTTTTATTTTCATGCAAAACACAACTACTGACGAACAAACGTCTCAATCTGAATTCAAATCTTCATTACACAATATAAAGGCCATCGATTTTGCAAACGAACCTGTGCCTTTGCACATTGCTGATGTAAGTGAAAGACTGGACAAGGAAATTATCATCAACAAAAACTTACATTCAACCACCACCTTGGTCATTAAGCGTGCCAACCGTGTTTTTCCGATTATCGAACCTATTTTGAAAGCTTACAATATTCCCGACGATTTCAAATATTTGGCGGTAATAGAAAGCGGATTGGTCAATGTGGTATCTTCTGCCGGCGCACGAGGGGTTTGGCAATTTATGCCCAAAACTGCCGAAGAAGCGGGTTTGGAAGTCAACGATTTTGTGGATGAGCGTTATCATTTGCAAAAATCTACGATTGCAGCTTGTGAATATCTTCTGAAATCGAAAGAAAAATTTGGAAACTGGACTTTGGCTGCAGCTGCGTACAACGCTGGAATGGCCGGGATTCAAAAACAAATGGTGGCGCAAAGTGAAGGAAATTATTATGATTTGTTGCTCAATGAAGAAACATCGAGATATGTGTTCAGAATTTTGGCACTAAAAGAAATCATGCGTCATCCCGAAAAGTACGGTTATCATTTTACCAACGATGAATTGTATCAAACTATTGAAACTAAAAAAATAGTCATAGACTCAACAATCAATGATTTGTCGTCGTTTGCAAAACTTCAAGGAATCAACTACAAAATATTGAAAATTCACAATCCGTGGATGCGAGATAAAAAATTAGAAAACAAAACAGGAAAAGCTTACGAAATTGAAATTCCAACCGAAGGATACTAAAAAAATGAACATTACAACCTTACTTTTCTTGATGCTCATCGGAATATTGGCAGGCATTTTTAGTGGATTAATTGGCATTGGTGGAGGTATTATCATGGTGCCGATGCTTTTGTTGATTGGCTTGAGTCAGCATGAAGCCCAAGCAACGAGTTTAGCAACTTTGATGGTCCCCGTTACTTTTTTGGCAGTGATGAATTATCATAAAGAAGGATTTGTACACTGGAAATATGCCTTGGTTATCGGGATTTGTTTTTTTATCGGTGGTTATTTTGGAAGTAAAATAGCCATCGTGATTGATCAGAAAATGTTAAAGAAAATATTTGCTTTCGTTTTGATTTTGGTAGCAGGAAAGTTGTTGTTAGAAAAATAAAAATCTTCTTTTTGGTTTTAAATTAGCCAAACTATCGGCGTATTGAAGTGTGTGTTGTAATTTGTCTTTCAAATAATTGTAGTTATCGTCTTTGGCTTTTTTCAAAGGAACATGCAGTGGAATAAATTTTCCAATTCCTTGCTCTACATTTTTAATAATACCATGTTCATTCATTTGGTAAGTGGTTGGAAAACCCAAGGTGTTTCTCATCATTTTTACCATTCTGAAATCATATTTATAGTCTTCATCAGCAAAACAACTGATGATATTTGAGTTTAGTTTTTTAGAAGCTTTTTTTGCACCATCTTTATTGTTCCAATAAATAAAGAGGAATGTAACACTTTTTCTGTATTCTCTTGCCAATTTGTTAATAGCTTGGAGCTCGCCTTTGTTTTTTACAAGCCAATCGGTGTGCGTAAACATGACGACGGGTTTTTTGAGTCTTTTAAATCTGACTCTTCCGCCATGTACTTTTCGAACAGAAAAAAATCAAAATAGGAACCTATCACTTGCTGATGAACCAAACTGTCGAAGAGAATTTTAGCTTTTTCGGGTTCTTTATGATCTAGAGCAATTTGTTGATGGTTTTTGAATTTGCTTAAATTTACTCGAATGGCACTCGTAAATTTTACAATAGTATCATTGTCTTGGCAAAAACCAAAAGAAACAAAGGCAAAAATGAATACTAGAGAATAAAATTTACGCATTTCATTGAAATTGAACTTCAAATATAAAGTATTAATTTTTATTAACAAAACATTAATATCTGATACTTGTATTTCAACCCAAAAAAATGCGTTTAAAAGATTTTTTTATAAAAAATGATGAACTATATTTTTTTCATTTGCTGCTTCATCATGTTAACTTGGTCTTTCAACATGTTTTGCTTGTCGAGTTTTTTTACTTCGTTGAGCAATTGCGTAGCTTCTAGTTTTCTTCTTCTTGACAAAGCAATACCAGCTAAGTTTAATTTTGCTACCGCCATGTCTAAATCCATCGACAATCCTAATTGAATCGCTTTTTTGAAGTATTTTTCAGATTCATTCATGTTGGTTTGCGACGACATAATTCCGAATAAATAATTGTAATATCCTTGTTGTTTTTTGATCAAAGCACCTTCAGGATTTTTAATCTTTACCAACCATTTTTTGGCACCTTCAAAATCTTGTTTTCTTAATTTCAAAAACGCCAACAAGATGTACTCATTTCTAAAATATAAAAATATGGGTATTGGTATTAACAAAATTAGAAAAATGCCATTTCCAACACTTCTGTCCACGATTTGATAAATTCCCAAAGCCAATAAAAGTACTGCTAAAGCTATTTTGATATTCTTATGAAACATGATTATTTATTTTTGAGCGCAAAAATACTAAATTTAGTAGGAAGAGAATTTTAAATATACATTTTAATGAAAGTTTTTAATTTTTATGTTTAATCAATTGTAAATATGATAATTACAGGGTGTTTTACTTATCATTTACGATGATTTTCATTCCTTAAATTGAATTAAACGCATCATTTTTCAATATTTTTATGGCTTTGAAATATTTTTTTGATTTAGACTTGTGCGGGTGAAAACTCTTTGTATATTTGCACTCGGTTTTTTACAGCCGTATTAAAATAATTAAAACGAATTTTAAAGATACATCACAATGAGCAAAAGAACTTTTCAACCATCAAAGAGAAAAAGAAGAAATAAACACGGGTTTATGGACAGAATGGCTAGTGCAAATGGTAGAAAAGTACTTGCACGCAGAAGAGCAAAAGGAAGACATAAGTTGACCGTTTCATCTGAACCAAGACACAAAAAATAATGATTGATTTTCAATCTATATTAAGCCGTTACTTTTATTAGTAGCGGCTTTTTTTTAAATTTTAATGTAAATTTGTTTAAAATTAATTCTGTCGTTGACTTTCATAAATTCATAATGAATAAAAGATAATCATTAAAGAATGCGTCAACATTAGATTTTAAACGGAATCATTATAAAGCATTTGTATAAAAAAAGTAAATTGATCAACATGAATATTACAATTAAAACCAAAAGAAAAAAAGGCGAATTGGTGGAATATCTCATCAAGAGTCAAAAAGAACTTATTAAAGAATGTCATGAAGATTATAAAACCGAAAAGATTCAAGAAGTAATCAAGCGATTGAAGGCTAAAAATAAACTATTAAATGGAATATAGTTTTGAGTTTGTTGGTGGCAAAAATAATAGTTATATAATAGTTACCTCCTCTGATGTGGTTTATGAAATCAAATTCAAGCCGTCATCTTATCTGTCTGGTTTAGATGATATTGAAGAACATTTAGTTTTTGAGCTAGTTATTGAAGTTTTATATAAGCCAGAAAATGTTGCTCTTACATTAGATAAATTCTTAGCACAAACAATAAGTAAGGTATTTCTTGATTTCTATAAAATTAAAAATGACTCAGTCACGATTTACATCTGCGATTCATCTGATGGAAGACAGTTTGTTAGAAAACGAAAATTCGACTATTGGTTTGAAGAGTTCAATGATCAATCGTTCGTGAAATTCGATGATATAATTTTAGATAAAGAAAATAATGAATTCCCTATAGCTTTTGTTTTAAAAAAATCCAATCCTAACTTTAACAGAATTTGTAATGAGTTTATTGATTTCATTAATGTGAACAATGAAGCAAAATAAGTTTTCCTTTGATTTTTGTACGAGATTTAATTTCTTGATTATGTTTAAACCTCACAACAAACTTCCTAGATATCCTAAAAATTAAAAACAAACAACAACAACTAAACAATACAACATAATGCCAAAAGACAATTCCATAAAATCAGTTTTAATCATCGGTTCAGGTCCCATCGTCATCGGACAAGCTTGCGAATTTGATTATGCAGGTTCACAATCAGCACGTTCGCTTCGTGAAGAAGGAATTGAAGTGATTCTCATCAATTCAAATCCAGCCACCATCATGACCGATCCTTCTATGGCGGATCATGTTTATTTATTACCGCTGACCACGAAATCTATCATTCATATCTTAAAACAACATCCCAATATCGATGCTGTTTTACCTACCATGGGCGGACAAACCGCTTTGAATCTTTGTTTAGAAGCTGAAGAAAAAGGCATTTGGAAAGATTTCAACGTCAGATTAATCGGTGTGGACATCAACGCCATCAATATCACCGAAGACAGAGAACAATTCAAACAACTTTTAGAGAAAATCGGAGTGGGCGCAGCACCAGCCAAAATCGCCACTTCCTTTCTGAAAGGGAAAGAAATTGCCCAAGAATTCGGATTTCCGCTCGTGATTCGACCTTCGTTCACTTTGGGCGGAACAGGCGCAGCGTTTGTGCATCACAAAGAAGAATTCGACGAATTGTTAACAAGAGGTTTAGAAGCTTCGCCCATTCACGAAGTGTTGATCGACAAAGCACTTTTGGGCTGGAAAGAATACGAACTCGAACTTTTACGCGATAAGAACGACAATGTTGTCATCATTTGTTCCATCGAAAATATGGATCCGATGGGCATCCACACCGGCGATAGTATCACGGTTGCTCCCGCCATGACTTTATCCGACACTACTTTTCAGAAAATGAGAGACATGGCGATTTTGATGATGCGAAGCATTGGCAATTTTGCAGGCGGTTGCAATGTGCAATTTGCCGTTTCTCCCGACGAAAAAGAAGATATTGTTGCCATCGAAATCAATCCACGTGTGTCGCGTTCTTCCGCATTGGCATCCAAAGCAACGGGTTATCCGATTGCTAAAATTGCTTCAAAATTAGCTTTGGGTTATACGCTCGACGAACTACAAAACCAAATTACGAAATCAACATCTGCACTTTTTGAACCAACTTTAGATTACGTCATCGTGAAAATTCCACGTTGGAATTTCGATAAATTTGAAGGTGCCGACCGAACTTTAGGCTTACAAATGAAATCTGTAGGCGAAGTCATGGGCATCGGGCGTTCGTTTCAAGAAGCCTTGCACAAAGCAACACAATCGCTTGAAATTAAGCGAAATGGCTTAGGTGCCGATGGAAAAAGCTACACCAATTACGAGCAAATCATTGAAAAACTTACCCACGCAAGTTGGGACCGTGTTTTTGTGATTTACGATGCCATTCAACTCGGAATTCCATTGAACCGCATTCACGAAATCACAAAAATCGATCTATGGTTTTTGAAACAATATGAAGAATTATACCTCTTAGAAAAAGAGATTTCAAAATATAAAATCGACAATTTACCCAAAGATTTGTTGCTCGAAGCCAAGCAAAAAGGCTTTGCCGACCGACAAATTGCACATACGCTAGGCTGTTTGGAAAGTCAAGTTTACAATAAAAGAGAAGAACTTTCTGTCAAAAGAGTCTATAAATTAGTTGATACTTGTGCCGCCGAGTTCAAAGCGCAAACCCCGTATTATTATTCTACTTTCGAAGAAGAAATTCAAACCAAAGAGGGTGTTCGCTATGTTGAAAACGAAAGTATTGTTACCGACAAAAAGAAAATTGTTGTGCTCGGTTCGGGTCCCAACAGAATAGGGCAGGGCATTGAGTTTGATTATTCCTGTGTGCATGGAGTTTTGGCAGCCCGCGAAATGGACTACGAAACCATCATGATCAATTGTAATCCTGAAACCGTTTCTACCGATTTTGACACCGCCGACAAACTCTATTTCGAACCCGTTTTTTGGGAACATATTTACGACATCATTCGCCACGAAAAACCTGAAGGTGTCATCGTGCAATTGGGCGGACAAACCGCACTGAAATTGGCAGAAAAACTAGACCGTTACGGCATCAAAATCATCGGAACCAGTTTTGATGCGCTCGATTTGGCCGAAGACAGAGGTCGTTTTTCAGAGTTATTGCAATCGCTCAACATTCCATTTCCACAATTTGGAGTCGCAGAAAATGCCGACCAAGCCAGCCAATTGGCCGATGTGTTAGATTTTCCTTTGCTTGTTCGGCCTTCCTACGTTTTGGGTGGTCAAGGCATGAAAATCGTGATCAACAAACAAGAATTGGAAGAACACGTCATAGATTTATTAAAAAATATTCCAGGCAACAAACTGCTTTTAGACCATTATCTCGATGGCGCCATAGAAGCCGAAGCCGATGCCATTTGCGATGGCGAAAACGTCTATATCATTGGCATCATGGAACATATCGAACCATGTGGCGTGCATTCCGGCGATAGCAACGCCACTTTGCCACCGTTCAATTTGGGCGAATTCGTGATGCAACAAATCAAAGACCACACTCACAAAATTGCCCTCGCACTCAAAACCGTCGGACTCATCAACATACAATTTGCCATCAAAGACGATATTGTGTATATCATCGAAGCCAATCCAAGAGCGTCGCGCACCGTGCCGTTCATCGCAAAAGCGTATGGCGAACCTTATGTGAATTATGCCACCAAAGTAATGTTGGGCACGCACAAAGTCACTGATTTTGATTTCAACCCAAAACTCAACGGATTTGCCATCAAGCAACCCGTGTTTTCGTTCAACAAATTCCCGAATGTCAACAAAAAACTCGGTCCCGAAATGAAATCAACCGGCGAAAGCATCTTGTTCATCGACGATTTAAAAGACGATCAATTCTACGAACTCTATTCAAGAAGAAAAATGTATTTGAGCAGATAATTCATAAGAAATATTTTTTTCGGGAGCTCAATCCCGCTTTTCACTACAAGTCCGCAGCAAAAACAGCATTTTTGTAAGGTTTTAAAAGAGCTCATTCCAATCGCTTTTTAAAACCACCAAAAAATAGCTGTTTTTGCTTTGCGGGCTTTTCGTTGCGATCGGGGCTAGGACAAGATTTGGTAAATATTTAAAAGATTGGCAAGCCGTTGACTCTTCGGTTGGAATCAAATAGTATAAATTAAGTAAGTTACTCCATAGATTAATTATCCTTGAATTATTTCGATATTTTTTTCAATATCATCTTTTAATCCAATTAAATTCATCGTTGGCAAAGTAT
>JBEILV010000004.1:0-36542 GCA_040379105.1 Flavobacterium sp. | reverse complement strand
TTGCAAGCCCTTTAGCTCAAACAAAATCTTATATTTGTGGCATTAACTTTTCACTATCGACGAATGAAATCTAACTTATTATTGCTCATTTTATTAGCAGTGCTTTTTGTGCAATGCGATGATGCAAAAAAAAACAAGTCTTCTTGGTTTTCCTTTTCAGAAACAACTTCTAAAGCCGTTTATAACCCTTCTGAAACATTCAATCTAGCTGTTCAAAACGACAAAAATTATGAAATTGACAGTGTGGTTTACTATTTAAGCGAGCAGAAAATTGGAGTTGCTGCCAAAAACGTTGCTTTTCAATATCCGTTGCGAAAAGAAAAATTTGGCTACCAAAACATGAAAGCCGTGATTTATTTTGAAGAAGATTTTGCGGAAATAGAAAAAAGAATTGAAATAGTCTCTGAAACTACTCCTCAACTTTGGAAGTACGAAATTGTGAATACCTATCCGCACGACATCAAAGCTTACACACAAGGCTTAGAATTTTATGAAGGAATTTTATATGAAAGTACGGGCAATGGCGAAGGCGTAGGCACGGGAACAAAAGGAAAATCGAGCGTTAGAAAACTGGACTATAAAACAGGTAAAATTATAAAAATCAAAGAATTAGACGACGTTTATTTTGGCGAAGGACTCACTTTTTTAAACAATGAAATCTATCAGTTAACTTGGAAAAATTTGGTAGGTTTTGTTTATGAACCAGAAAATTTAACGCAAAAAAGAGAAATAAAATATCCCAAACAAATAGAAGGTTGGGGATTGTGCAATGACGGAACAAATTTGTATCAAACGGATGGTTCTGAGAAAATATGGAAATTAAATCCAACTGATTTTCAAGTGCTTGACTATGTAAATGTATATGCGGGCAATAAAAAAATCAAAAGTTTGAACGAATTAGAATGGGTAGATGGAAAAATCTATGCCAATGTGTATCAACAAGATGCAATTGCGATGATTGATCCAAAATCTGGGGCTGTGGAAGCCATTGTTGATTTATCAAAATTAAAAACTTTGGTCAAACAACATCCCGACCTTGATGTTTTGAACGGTATTGCTTATCATCGAGAAAACAATACATTCTTTGTGACAGGAAAAAATTGGAACCAGCTTTTTGAGATAAAAATTATTCAATAATTGAGCAAAAAAAAGGTAAAACGAAACTGTTTTACCTTTTTTAATTTAATGAATATCAGTATTTTAACTGTATTTGGATTTATTCTTCCTCTCCGTCTTCTTCTTCATCCTCTTCTTCTTCGCCGTCGTACCGATCCATTTCACGATCGTAGAATTCGCCAGCAGCCACAATCAATTTTTCTAATTCTTCACTTACTTCTGCTTCTTCAGCTTCGTCAATTTCTTCTAACAACTCGATTTCGTCGTTCGCCATATTGATGATAAATCTCGGAAAATCAAGGTGGATTACAAAAATATCTTCTGGTAAATCCGTATTATCAGCTAAAACAAATTTAGGTAGTTCCATAATTATCTATTTTATAAATTAGATTGTAAAGATAAATAACAAAACGACCCGCTTACTGTTTTGTTTGAAATAAATGTACGTCGCGTTGCGGAAACGGAATCGTAATATTGTTTAATCTAAATTCTTCGTCAATTTTAAATCGAATATCGCTTAATAATCTTGGAGATGTAAAAGCATCATCCGTATAGAAATACACACTGAAATCTAGCGAAGAATCGCCAAAATTTTCGAAAAGAACAATCGGTTTGGGTTCTTTCAAAACAGCAGGATTTGACTCAACCGCCTGAATCAAAATACTTTCCACCAATCGAGTATCGGAACCATACGCCACGCCCACTGAAACTTTTTCTCGAACTTCGTTGTTGTTTTGCGTCCAATTGAACAAAATATCGCTCAGAAATTTATGATTTGGAATCACCATCACACGATTATTGAGCGTTAATGCCCTCGTGGATCGTAAACTTATTTTTTCGACACGACACAATTTTCCTTCAACTTCAATGATGTCGCCCACGCGCAACGATTGATCTAAAATGATAAAAATACCCGAAATCAAATCTTGAAAAAGCTGCTGCAAAGCAAAACCCAATCCTAAGAAAATAGCTGCGGAAGCCGTCAATAATACTTTAATATCGACACCCGCCGTATCGAGCGTAAACATAAAAACATAGACATAAACAAGGTATTGAATGAATTGGAAAATACTTACAAACTTGTTTTTGTCTTCGTCTGGAAGTGATTTTGTTACAAATTTCCTTACAATTCGCAACAAAAATGATGTTACAAAAAATGCCAAAATGAGTGAAATCAAGGCGCCTAGAGTGAAATTCACACTTTCGGTTTTGACCAAACTCAAATGAAAAAGATCGCTGATTAATTGTAAAACTTCCATCTTAATATTTCATCCATTTGATTAGTTCTTTCCACGAAGGTTTTTTCCATACATCAAAATGCCCACTCGATAGATTTTTGAAGCAAACCAAACCACCAAAATGAAGGTGGCAAACAAAATGACCAACGACAAAATGATTTGCCACGCAGGCACACCAAAAGGCACGCGCATCAGCATGACGATGGGCGAAGTGAGTGGCACCATCGAAAAAACGGTCGCTACTGTTCCGTGTGGATCGTTGATGACTGTGAAAAAACCGATGTAAACCCCTAAAATTAAAGGCAATATAATAGGTAAAAGAAATTGTTGAGAATCGGTTTCGTTGTCAACAGCCGCGCCGATGGCAGCATAAAATGAACTATATAAGAAATAACCGCCAATGAAAAAGAATAAAAACGAAAAGAAAAGCGTGAAAAGAGGCAAATCTAAAAACTCTTTCAAATACAACTGCATTGAATTGATTTGAGCTGCATTTTCAGCATTTTCAGCAACTTGAGAAGCAATGGGTGAAGATTCTAACAAATTAATTCCAAATACAAAACCTACTACCAAAAGCAAAACAGCCCCTAAAATAGACCAAATTAAAAACTGAAGAATTCCTGCCAAGGAAGTACCAATGATTTTTCCCATCATCAATTGAAATGGTTTGACTGACGAAATAATGATTTCGATGATACGATTGGTTTTTTCTTCTATCACGCTTCGCATCACTAAATTGCCATAAATAACGATAAACATCATGATCAAATAACCAAAAGATCCGCCAATCACAACCTTTATTTCATTCAAGCCTTTGACCGATTCTTCCCCAGAAACTTTAGTGATTTGCATTGAAACATCTGCTTTTGCATCTTCTATTGCTTTGTTATCCAAACCTTTACTTTCGTAATTAGATTTTGTAACAACATCGGCTAATATATTTTCAACATCAACCAAAAAGCTAATTGCGGGACTATCGTCAGAAATAAACTGCACTGTATTTTCCAAAGTCGATAAATCATCCGTTTTGGGAATGAAAATAATGCCATGATAATTTTTAGCAATCAAACTATCTTTTACGAGTTCAATCGGCATGGCAGAAAGATTTTCGTAGTGATATTCTTCTGAATTTTGAAACTCATTAATAAAAATACCCATTTCATCGTGAATCGCTACTTTTTTTACATCCGACTTCATCGTGCTTAAAAAAGCCACGAAAGCAGCAATGCCAACAAACAACAGTGGACTCAAAAAAGTCATCACGATGAAAGATTTATTGCGCACTTTGGCAATAAACTCTCTTTTGATAATTAAAGAAATAACGCTCATAATATATTGACTTATTGAATGTTAGATTTTGAACCTTCTGTAACATTTTGGATAAAAATATCGTTAACGCTAGGGATTTTTTCAACAAAATGAGTCAAAACACCTTTGGATAAAAGCAAAGAAATCAATTCATTGGAAGTTGCTTTTTCCAATTGAATTTCGAGTTGTAATTCGTCGTTAAGCGATTTAAAGCTTGTTTTTTGAATTTTAAAATGCGAATTCAGCTCGTTCAAAAGTTCCGCTTCGTGGTTTGTTTTGATGCCAACTTCAAAAGTATTGGTTCGATATTGATTTTTCACATCCGTTAACTTGCCTTCAATCAATTTATTAGATTGATGAATCAGCGCAATATGATCACAAAGTTCTTCCACACTTTCCATCCGGTGGGTAGAAAAAATGATGGTTGCGCCATTTTTCTGCAAATTGAGGATTTCGTCTTTGATCAGGTTGGCATTGACGGGATCAAAACCTGAAAATGGTTCGTCAAAAATCAAAAGTTTGGGTTGGTGCAAAACCGTGACCACAAATTGCACTTTTTGCGCCATACCTTTAGATAATTCTTCAATTTTTTTGTGCCACCAATCTTGAATTCCAAAACGTTCGAACCAATATTCGAGTTGTGTTTTGGCTTCTTGCTTGGACAAACCTTTCAATTGCGCCAAATACAAAGCCTGCTCGCCCACTTTCATGGATTTATACAAACCACGTTCTTCGGGCATGTAGCCAATTTGAGAAATGTGTTTGGGGTTCAACCGCTCGCCGTTCAACAAAATTTCACCAGAATCTGGCAACGTAATTTGATTAATAATGCGAATCAGGGAGGTTTTTCCAGCACCATTTGGGCCTAGAAGTCCGTAAATGCTACCCGTTGGAATTTTTAGAGAAATACTATTGAGCGCTTTATAATGGCCATAAGTTTTCACTAATTGATTGACTTCAAGAATTGTATTCATGAAAATTGTAAATTAATTTTTGGCTAAGTTAGCTTTATTTAGAAAAAATAAAAACCCAAAAAATTATTTATTGCAACTTTTTCCATGCAATGTAGCCACCCGATAAATCGTTGATGTTTTTAAATCCGAGTTCGTGCAACATCGAAGCTGTTACTTCGCTGCGACCACCCGAAGCACAATAAATATAAATCGGTTTGTCCCTGTCGAGCTTGCTCATTTGCGCTTCAAAATCGTCTGCTAAATAGTCGATGTTTTTTACCCCTTCAATATGACCTTCGTCAAATTCTACATACGTTCGTACATCAACCAATTGAATATCAGTATTTTTTTATGCCGTCTCTAAACTCAATTGCGTAAGCACATTCACTGAAGTTTGTTGTGATTTACAATTAAAAAACAAAAACATCGAGAACATTAAATTGAGGAAATAAAACTTTTTCATTGTTAAAAATATTTGATAAATTAATGATTTTTAATTTTTTTTCATTTTTAAAACTAAAAAACCCCAGCAAAATACTGAGGTTTTATTGTAATTTTTGTCTTTTAAACATTAAATCTAAAGTGCATTACATCGCCATCTTTCACGATGTATTCCTTCCCTTCTACCCTAAGTTTTC
Organism: Flavobacterium sp.; assembly: GCA_040379105.1. Classification (GTDB taxonomy): domain Bacteria; phylum Bacteroidota; class Bacteroidia; order Flavobacteriales; family Flavobacteriaceae; genus Flavobacterium. Next base: position 31,289 of record JBEILV010000004.1, on the reverse strand, counting down.
CAGCTTCTTTCACTTTCGCTTCCGAACCGTACTGCACATAATCATTATAAGCGATGACTTCCGCACGAATGAATCCTTTTTCAAAATCTGAGTGAATCACTCCCGCTGCTTTCGGTGCTGTGTCGCCTACAAGAATCGTCCAAGCACGCACTTCTTTGACACCCGCGGTAAAATAAGTTTGCAGATTTAATAATTTATAAGCCGAACGAATCAATTTTGAAACACCAGGTTCGTCTAAACCCAAATCTTCCAAAAACATTTGTCGCTCTTCAAAAGTCTCTAGTTCAGTAATATCCGCTTCTGTACCAACGGCCAAAACCAACACTTCCGCATTTTCATCTTTCACTAATTCTCTTACTTTTTCTACGTACGCATTTCCATTGACGGCCGCATCCTCATCCACATTACAAACGTATAAAACTGGTTTTGAAGTAATTAATTGAAAACTTTCCATCAATTCCACTTCATCTGCATTTTGAGGCACCACCGTTCTTGCCGATTTTGCTTCAAGCAACGTTTGACGAATACGCTCTAATAAATCAGTTTCTGCTTGTGCTTCTTTATTGCCTGTTTTTGCGCCTTTGCGGGTCTTGTCGAGGCGTTTTTCAACTGTTTCTAAGTCTTTTAGTTGCAACTCAATATCGATAATTTCCTTATCGCGAATCGGATTCACATGACCTTCCACGTGGATGATATTGTCGTTGTCAAAACATCTCAAAACATGAATAATGGCATTGCACTCGCGGATATTTCCTAAAAATTGATTGCCTAAACCCTCGCCTTTTGAAGCCCCTTTCACCAAACCCGCAATGTCAACAATCTCAACCGTGGCGGGCAAAACGCGCTCTGGATTGACCAAAGCTTCTAGTTTTTGCAAACGCGTATCTGGCACGTTCACTACTCCAACATTCGGTTCTATGGTGCAAAATGGAAAATTCGCACTTTGTGCTTTCGCATTCGATAAACAATTGAATAAAGTTGATTTTCCAACATTGGGCAATCCTACGATTCCTGCTTTCATGAGATTTTTTTTAAAAACGGTTGCAAATATAGTTATTCTTGTTCATTTGTAGCTTATGATTTTTCAGCTCAACCCCGTAGAGAATTTAAAAACGCAAGTAGTTATAAATCAAATGTTTAAAAAATTTCGCAAATCTTAAATCAATTAAACTCGAGTTTCGTTCGATATTTAGCTTCGTCAAGAACGAGGATACAAAAGAAAGAAATCCGCATCGCCGTCCAACGCAGAAATTTCTGAATTTTTAAAATTAACCTTCCGTCAAAAGATTTCTAAACGTCATAAATAGAAGCAATTAAGTAGGTCAAAAAAGATAACGAGTCGATTAATAAGCATTTCTAATCGCTTGATAAAAAATGATTCTATATTTTGTATTTTCTTCGGAAAAAATTAAAAGCCAATCGCCGCTTGAAATTGAATTTGAAAAAGAAAACATCAAGAATTTCAAGAAATGGCAGTCATTCTATTGTTACCAAAGTGCTCATTTGAAAATTGTAAAGGATTCAAAACGTGAAACTTTATTGAATAATTGCCACGCAACTTCCTTGTTTTTAATCTATAAAAGCAGTCGATCAGCAATTTATTTTCATTGCTTACAATGTGACTAATTTTCGCTGATTTTTAAGACTCGTAACTCTTTTGGTTCTTCTTTTAAGGTATAAAAACTTAAACGAATCATTTTTTCGGCTGTCGCCTTCGCAATTTCATCTTCCAACTTTTCTATTATATTTGCGCTATGCAACTGTCTATAATTATTTTAAACTACCATGTTCGGCACTTTTTGGAATTGTGTCTCGAAAGCGTTTTGAAAGCCACACATACGATTGAAAGTGAAATTATTGTAGTGGACAATCATTCGCAAGACGATTCTTGTGCTATGGTCAAGACTCGATTTCCAAAGGTAAAACTGATTGAAAATCAAGAAAATTTTGGCTTCCCAAAGGGCAATAATCTTGGTGTTGCAGCTGCCAAAGGAAAATATATTTGCATTTTGAATCCAGATACGGTGGTTGTAGAACACACATTTGTGCAATTTTTGGATTTTGCAGCAAAACATCCCAATTTGGGCATCATGGGCGGATGGTTGTTGGACGGCGCAGGTCGTTTTTTGCCCGAGTCCAAGCGAAGCACTCCCACGCCTTGGGTGGCGTTGACTAAAATTTTTGGTCTTTATAAGTTTTTCCCTCATTCGAAGTGGTTCAATCAATATTATGCGGGTCATTTGCAAGCCAATCAAACGGGCAAAGTCGATATTTTAGTTGGCGCTTTTATGTGCATGGAACGTGCTTTGTATCAGCAAATGGGCGGTTTTGATGAAGCCTGTTTTATGTATTCCGACGACATTGATTTGTCTTATTTGGTGCAAAAATCAGGTCGAGATAACTACTACAATCCAGAGGTGCAACTAATTCATTTTAAAGGCGAAAGCACCAATAAAGACGAAGTTTACATCCAAAGATTTCAAGAAGCCATGGAGTTTTTCTATGCCAAACATTTTAAAAAATCGTTTCTATTTTCCGTCGGGATGAAAATTGGAGCATTTGTTTTTGTTCGATTAAAAGCCAAAAAGAAAGTAGAAAATCCCAGTTTCCCAACACATTTTTTGTTGTGTTCAAAAGACGTTTCTTTGCCATCGAAACTCGAAAAATCGCTTCAAAAAACTGTTTTATTGCACGATCAATCAGTAGAAAGTTTAAAAAACACGCTTCATACTTTGCAAAACGAAAGAGTGGAAATCATTTTCGATACCCAAAGTTGTTCCTTTCAAGAAATCATTACATTCATGAGTGGTAACACACAAAAAAACCTTACTTTTAAATTTATTTTGTCTCGGCAAGATTTTTTAATTGGCAGTAATCACAGCGAAAGCAAAGGCGAAGTAATAAATTTGATTTAGTTTAAGAATAATAAATATTTAATTGATATAATTATTAATTTTGCAAACAATACAATAAAAAATACCTTCAATTTATTAATATGGCAAAATTCGAATTGAAATTACCTAAAATGGGTGAAAGTGTTGCAGAAGCAACGATAACCAATTGGTTAAAGAAAGTGGGCGATGTGATTGAGGCGGATGAAGCCGTGCTCGAAATTGCGACCGACAAAGTGGACAGCGAAGTGCCTTCTGAAGTTACGGGGGTTTTGTCTGAAATTTTGTTTCAGGTGGACGATGTCGTCAAAGTTGGACAAACCATTGCCATCATAGAAATTGCCGGCGAAGGTGAGTCGATCGCTACTGAAACTGAAAAAGCACCACAAGTGATTGAGGCTGTGGAAGCTATGATTTCAGACGCACAAAGCATCATTAGTACACAAGATTTTAAAAATGCCGATCGTTTTTATTCGCCTTTGGTAAAAAATATGGCCAAAGAGGAAGGTCTTTCGCTCGATGAACTTGAGCAAATCAAGGGAACGGGAAGCGAAGGCCGTGTGACAAAACACGACATGATTCAATATCTTTCTGATAAAAAATCCAAACCTGTGGCACAACCAACCGTTGCAGCAACACCACAACCACAAAAAGCGGTGGAAGCTCCAAAAGTTGCCCCAGTAGTCGTGGAAGAAGCTCCAAAAGCAATGCCTGTTTCTGTCAATGGCAACGATGAAATCATGGAAATGGACAGAATGCGTAAGTTGATTTCAAAAGCAATGGTCAATTCCGTACAAACTTCTGCCCACGTACAATCTTTTATCGAAGTGGATGTGACCAACATTGTGAAATGGCGCGATAAGGTGAAAAATGCTTTCGAGAAAAGAGAAGGCGAAAAATTGACATTTACGCCCATTTTCATGGAAGCGGTAGCGAAAGCGCTGAAAGATTTCCCTGGTATGAACATTTCTGTGGAAGGCGAATACATCATCAAACGCAAAAATATCAATTTGGGCATGGCAGCCGCTTTGCCAAACGGCAATTTGATTGTACCGGTCATTAAAAATGCCGATCAGTTGAATTTAGTAGGCATGGCAAAAGCTGTAAATGATTTGGGCAACCGCGCAAAACTAGGAAAATTAAAACCAGACGATACACAAGGCGGTACTTACACCGTGACGAATGTAGGTACGTTTGGCTCTGTTTTCGGAACTCCAATCATCAACCAACCACAAGTAGGTATTTTGGCTTTGGGTGCTATCAGAAAAGTGCCCGCCGTGATCGAAACTCCCGAAGGCGATTTTATTGGCATCCGTCAGAAAATGTTTTTGTCTCATTCCTACGACCATCGCGTGGTGGACGGTGCTTTGGGCGGCAGCTTCGTAAAACGTGTAGCCGATTATCTCGAAGCCTTCGATGCGAACCGAGATTTTTAAACAGAAATTTTTGATTTTTAATACAAAACCGTCTTTTTCGAAGGACGGTTTTTTTATGGTTCAAAGCGGAATTTTCAAAAAAATAAAACATGTTTTTCAAAATTAAAAAAGGTTCATTTTTCAAATAAATCCGTAAAAAAATGAATAAAAATCAGTGCTTTCCCTAATTTAAAAATATTGTCTTTTTTTTTTTTAGAATCATGCTTAAACATCTCAATCTTTTTTTTGAGAAAATAGAGCATTCACTCAAAAATCATGGCTTGACTTTAGCACATTACATTTTTTGATAACGTAAGAAATTGATCTAAGTTGAAACTATTTAAAACCTTAAAATCAGTAAATTATGATGTTTTTACTTTAAAATTAGTCCAGCCGTACATTGTTAAAAATCTTTAGTGCAATAACAACTTGAATTGCATGTTCGTTCGGCATAAAAGGTTCAAACAAACCAGAAAGTAATGCTACGTTTTGACTGCACACAGCATCGTCTTGCAAATATTTGACGAAATAAAAAAGCTTTCATTGAGTTGTTTTATCAAATATTACACCTTTTTTAATTCATTATGAACCATTTATAAAAACTTACCAAAGTAAAATGCCATCGAAACACTTTTTTTGAAAACTGCTTTTTTTTGAAATAATTTTAAGAATTAAAACTGTATTTTTACCAAAAGCCAAGCTAAAACTCGAACCATGGAACAAAAGAATAAAATACTGATCCTATTTGCGCATCCACTTTTAGAAAAATCAATAGTGAACAAAACTTTGATTCATTCTATTCCAAAAAGTGAGCACATTACTTTTAGAGATTTGTATGAGCTTTATCCTGAATTTGACATAGATGTGGAAGCAGAGCAAAAATTGCTTGAAGCACATGACATCATCATTTGGCATCATCCGATGTATTGGTACAGCTGTCCGCCTTTGCTAAAACAATGGATTGATATGGTTTTGGAATACAATTGGGCTTATGGAAAAGAAGGAAATGCACTGCAGGGAAAGTTTATTTTTCAGGCCATTACGACGGGAGGTGCGCAAGAAAATTATTGTGCCACAGGAAAAGATCGATTTACGATTATTGAACTTCTAGAACCGTTCAATCAAACAGCACGCGTCTGTAAAATGAACTATTTGCCTCCTTTTGTAGTGCATGGAACCCATAGAATCACGGCAGAAGAAATTCAAAATGCTGGAAAATTGTATGAAAGTATTTTAAATTATTTTATTCATAACAAAATAGATATTTCTGACTTTCAATCTCATAACTATCTCAATCATTGGTTTTTAAAACTTTAAAAAAATGGATACAAATTTCTTCCTTCAAGCCATTATTTACCTTTCTGCAGCAGTTATTTTTGTTCCGATGGCTAAAAAACTTGGCTTGAGTTCTATTTTAGGCTATTTATTTGCCGGCATCATCATTGGTCCTTCCGTGACAGGATTGATTGGTCAGAAAGGAGAAGACATCATGCACTTTGCCGAGTTTGGTGTTGTGATGATGTTGTTTTTGATTGGTTTGGAATTAGAACCAAATAAGTTCTGGAAAATGAGACGTTTCATTCTCGGCATGGGCTCGTTGCAAGTCGTTGGCACTACCATTTTAGTTTTTTTGGGCGGATTGCTTTTTTTGGATTGGGAATGGCAAACAGCTTTAGCAATTGGCATGGCACTTTCTCTTTCATCTACAGCCATTGTACTTCAAACACTCAAAGAAAAAGGATTGAACAACACATCGATGGGGCGATCGTCGTTTGCGGTTTTACTGTTTCAAGACATTGCCGTGATTCCGATTTTGGCTTTCATTCCTTTGTTGGCAACTTCAGACATTGTAGCAACCTCTACCATCAACGAATCATTCATTGCTGAATTCCCGGGTTGGTTGCGAGGAACGATGGTTTTTGTTGCGATCGGAATTGTATATTTTGCAGGAAAATATATCATTGTGCCTCTTTTACATATTGTGGCTAAAACAAGATTACAAGAACTTTTTACAGCCTGTGCATTGCTTTTGGTGGTGGGAGTTTCTTATTTAATGCAACTCGTAGGATTAAGTCCTGCTTTGGGAGCGTTCATGGCGGGAGTTGTATTGGCCAATTCTGAATTTAAACACGAACTAGAAGGCGATATTGCCCCTTTCAAAGGATTGTTGTTGGGTTTATTTTTTATCGGTGTGGGAGCCTCTATTAATTTTGATTTGATTATTCAAAAGCCCATTTTTATTCTACTTTTTGTAGTGTTGCTTACTTTAGGAAAGTTTTTTATTCTCTACGGCATTGGGAAAATTTACGGAAAATCTAACGACCAAAACCTCTTGTTTTCGTTTGGACTGAGTCAAGCTGGAGAATTTGGATTTGTGATTATGAGTTTTAGTTTACAATTAAACATTGTCAATCAAAATTTGGCAAGTCAAATCATGGCGATTATTGCTTTGAGTATGTTTGTTACGCCATTTTTGCTATTGATCAACGAAAAATACATCGATCCATTTTTTGGTGTGAAAAAAGCAGAAAAAATACCGGTTGCCAATATTGAAGAAAAAAATGAAGTCATTATTGCAGGTTTCGGGCATTTTGGAAGCACCATCGGAAGGTTGCTCAGGGCTAATGGTGTCAGTGCAACGATTCTTGACAATGATTCCGATCGTGTGGATTTGTTGAGAAAAATGGGATTCAAAGTATATTACGGCGATGCCACTCGTCCAGAATTGCTTGAAGCAGCCGGCATAAGCGAAGCAAAACTTTTCATTGCAGCCATCGATAACCCTTCGGTAAATTTGACAATGATTGAAATTATCCGCAAAAATCATCCAGATTTAAAAATCCTTTCGAGAGCTAGAAACAGAATCGATGCTTTCGAATTGATTGACCACGGCGTTACAAGTTATTATCGAGAAACTTTATACACGGCAGTACATTTGGGGATTGATGCATTGGTAACGCTAGGACAAAGAAAATACACAGCCACACGCCAAGGACAACGATTTATAAAATACGACACAGAAACCACAATGAAATTGGCTTCCAAACGTCATGATCGGATGGCTTTTTTGGCCACCATGAAAGATGAGATTGAATTGCAAGAAGAACTACTTAGAAATGATGCTTTTACAAAACTAAACGAATCTGACCACGCGTGGGACAGCGAAGTGATTAAGAAAAATGATATAAAAGATTAAAAATCAATTGCAAAAATTATTTGCTTTCGCTCTCAAGATTGGTTTTTTCGACGATGTTTCTAATGACTTCATCTAATTTTTTAGTAGCATCGTCCGGATATTCCATGGCTACTAGTTTTGAATCAACATCAACTTGAGAATTGACGAGGGTCACAATACTCATAATAGACGATAAAGACCCTCTAATTTTATGACTTTGATTCCAGGCAATATCTAAAAGTCTTTTGTTTTGTTCGATAATTTTCAATTCTGCTTTCTTCTTATCAGAAATATTTTCAGAATTAAATGCCACACCTAAAATTTCATTTTGATCATTATAAACTGGGAAAAAAGTGGTTTCAAAAAATGCATCGTCTTCAAAATAAGCCTTCCATTCAATTTTAGATACATGTCCATTCAATGCATTGTTAAAATCTCGAAGAAAAATATCATGATGCTCTGGTAAAACATACTGGAGGTAAAAATCACCAATTTTTATTTCTTTTTGAAAATAATTTCTAACTGATTCCTGTGCTACTCTATTAAAATAGATCACTTTCAAATCTGGACATAAAAACACATTGTTATGCACAGTGCTATCTAAAATTGCGCTCAATTTGCTTTCAGATGCTTCAAGCTGTTTTTGAATCATTCGCTCAACTGTCACATCGTGCCCAACACACAAAATTCCGATCGGATTTTCATCTAAATCATGAAAAAGTGAAAACTCCCATTGCGTCCAATAAAAAGTAGCATTGTCAATATCAGGCTTTCTAATGTAAACTTTCACATTTTTACCGGGATTATTCATGCATTAAATCGCTGCTTGATTGGCTTTATCCACATCGTCTTTGTGCATTGTTATTTCAAAAGGCTGCCCAATAAAATTTTGAGAAATGAATGAGAAACGATTGTAAAACACTTGATTGACAAAAAGATATTTCCCATCTAAATCTGTGACTGAAACAGAATATGTTGAAGAATTTACAATCCAAGACGGGAGCAATTTTTGTATAATATCAGTTTGCATAAGCAGAGGATTTTGAGAGTAAATAGCAATATTTACGGGGGGAGCAAAGTTACTTACTTTTTTCTGATGTTGTACAGACCAATAGAATTATAACAAAAAAACACTCTTTTGTGAGTGTTTTTTTTATCATACTATCTTGAATAATTGGGTGCTTCTTGTGTAATGGTTACATTGTGCGGATGGCTTTCGTGAATTCCACTCGATGTGATTCTCACAAAACGCCCCGTTTCTTGGAGGGTTTCGATGTTCTTTGCGCCGCAATAGCCCATTCCAGCTCGTAAGCCGCCAATAAATTGTTGCATGCTTTCAGACAAATCGCCTTTATAAGGCACACGACCTACAATTCCTTCCGGAACAAGTTTTTTCACATCGTCTTCCACATCTTGAAAATATCTGTCTTTAGAGCCTTCTTTCATTGCTTCTACCGAACCCATCCCACGATAGGATTTGAACTTTCTTCCTTCAAAAATAATGGTTTCGCCCGGTGATTCTTTTGTTCCTGCTAACAAAGAACCGAGCATAACAGTATCGGCACCAGCTGCAATAGCTTTTGGAATATCGCCTGTGTATCGGATACCACCGTCGGCAATCACAGGAACACCCGAACCTTTGATGGCGGCTGCTACCTCTAAAACTGCTGAAAATTGTGGAAATCCGACACCAGCTACCACACGAGTTGTACAAATTGAGCCAGGACCGATGCCAACTTTAATCGCATCGGCGCCATTTTCAACCAAATATCTTGCAGCTTCGGCAGTAGCAATATTTCCAACCACCACATCGATGTTTGGAAAATGAGATTTTATGCTTTTCAAAACCGTGACCACGCCTTTTGTGTGGCCGTGAGCGGTATCGATGATGATGGCATCCACACCCGCTTGAATCAGAGCTTGCGCGCGCTCAACGGCATCGGCAGTAACGCCAATAGCAGCAGCAACACGCAATCTGCCGTAAATGTCTTTGTTTGCAATCGGTTTTTGGGTCAGTTTGGTAATGTCTCTAAAAGTGATGAGACCAATTAGTTTATAATGCTGATCAACAACAGGAAGTTTTTCAATTTTGTGTTGTTCCAGGATCAATTCTGCCATGTCTAAAGTAGTTCCTTCGGCGGCTGTGACCAAATTTTCGCTGGTCATGACTTCAATGATGGGTCGTGTGTTGATTTTTTCGAAACGCAAATCGCGGTTGGTGACAATTCCTTTTAAAGTTCCTTGTTCATTAACCACTGGAATGCCGCCAATTCCGAATTCTTTCATCACGGCTTTGGCATCGCCTACGGTGGCTGAAAGTTGAAGTGTTACAGGGTCTATGATCATTCCTGACTCAGCACGTTTTACTTTTCGAACATGAAGCGCTTGCTTTTCGATGGACATATTTTTGTGTAAAACACCAATGCCACCTTCGCGCGCCATCGCAATAGCCATTTCACTTTCTGTAACCGTGTCCATTGCTGCAGCAACGATGGGCACATTGATGGAAATATTTCTAGAAAATTTAGATTGAATGCTAACTTCTCGTGGCAAAACCTCAGAATAGTTTGGGATCAGCAGAACATCGTCGTAAGTTAATCCTTCGCCGATAATTTTTGTAGCGTTGTGTGCGTTCATTTGCAATTTATAGTTAAATTGCATGCAAAAATAGTTAATATTAGTTTTAAATACGACTTATGATTTAGAGTTTTACATAAATTTATTTTTAAGACCAGTAAAAACAAATCTTCCCGAGTAATAATTGAAATTTAATCATGGAAAATACAATGCGATTTGTGTTTGTTTGGATCGGTATGTTTCTTGCGCCTTGCATAAGTTTTGCGCAACATGAAAAGGAAATTGATAGTATTCAAGTTTTATTAAAAAAAAGTAAAAGTTTGTTTAATGAAAACACTGCACAATCCTTTGAATATGCCAAGTTATGTGAAAAACTTTATAAAGAAGCTTACGGCAAACCTTTATTGGCTGAGATCAAATACAGCATTGGTAGTTTATTTTACGTTAAGGCAGATTATGCCCAAGCTTTAGAATATTTTGTTGATTCCAACGAACTTTATCAAGAAATAAACGACACTTTAGGACTTTTTACAAGTTACAAAAGCCTTGGATTGGTTGAAATGGGCATTGAAAACCATGAATCTTCGATAGATTATTTTAGAAAAGCTTCTGAATTCATCAATAAAGAAAAACAACCCGATAAATGTGTTATTGACTACAATATCGGATTAAATCAATACCAAATAAATGAAATCGAACCTGCGTTAAAAAATTTTTGGCGCGCATCTAAATCCGCAAAAATTTATAAAAAATATGACATAGAAATTATGACTTATCTAAAGTTGAGCGAACATTATCTTGGCATAGACAACCAAGATTCATGTTTTTACTATTTACAAAAGGTCAAAAATCACAGTTACAAATTCAACAGTTGGGTACATGTTTATTTACAAAAAGGGCTTTCAAAATATTACCTTTCGAAAGGGGATGTAAAAATCGCTAATGAACTAGCAACTAACGCACTAAACCTTGCACATCAAATAGGATCAAAATGGGACATTGCTGATAATTTAGGCACATTATCTGAAATAGCATTTCAGAAAAATGATTTCAAAAATGCTTATCTGCTTAAAAAACAACAAGAAATCTACAATGATTCAATCAATTCTGAAAACAAAATTAGACAAATAAAATACTTGATTTATCAAAAAAAAGAAGCTGAAAATCAACTTTTGTCAAAAACCAACCAAACAATCATTAATAGATTAAGTACGGCGAAAACCATTATTTTAGTGGTCTTTATTCTCTGTTTGTCATTTTTAGTTTTACTATTTATTTACCGAAAAAACCTTAAAAAGAAAACGAGATTCACAGTAGAATTAAGTCAGAAAAACGAAAAAATTGTTTTACAAAATTCTGATTTGGAAGAGATTAACAACACGAAAACCAAAATATTATCGATTGTTTCTCACGACATGAAAAGCCCCTTAGCCACCATCAAACAGGTTTTGGTCATGTACAACGAAGGAATGCTATCAAAAGAAGAACAAGATTTGTTGTTAAAAAAATTACTAATTCAGGTAGAATCCTCGATTGAAATGCTCAATAATCTTGTTTTTTGGGCAAAAAAACAGGCCCAAGGCATCAAAGTAAATAAAATTGCAATCATCCCTTTTGAAATTTTAAAAAACATATTCCATCATAACAAAGTTGTTTTAGAATTAAAAAACATTGAAATTCTTTTCATTTCAGAAGGATTCGAGAAGACCAAAGCCGTCATTGACCCTGATCAATTCCAAATTATTTGTCAAAACATTTTAGGAAATTGTATTAAATTCAGTCATAATTCAAGTCAAATTATTATAAAATTTTCTGAAGATGAAAATTATTTAAAAATTCATTTTATCGATTCAGGTATTGGTATGACCGAAGATAAAATCAATGAAATTTTAAATAAAAATATCCAACTAAAATCAGAATCAGGCACTAACGACGAAAAAGGTTCTGGATTAGGACTTGTTTTGGTGCAATCGTTGCTAGAATTAAACGACGGTTTATTAGAAATTCAAAGCCAACCTAACGAAGGAAGCGAATTTGTTGTCTATTTATCTAAAACTTGCACTTAAAAATGAGTTTGTGATTTTAGAATTAATTTTTATATTTGATTATAAATTTACGAATATGACTTAAGCATTAGAGATCTTGATTATTGATAACGACCCAATTTATCAACTTGTTACCAAAAAACTTCTTTCAAAATCAGATTTACCTTTTACTACAAGCGCTTATGTAAATGGAAAAGAAGCCTTAGATTCGCTCATAGAAAAGAATAATTCTACCATAAAAAAAATGTTTTTATTAGATTTAGACATGCCAATTATGGATGGCTGGGAATTTTTAGAAGCCTACTACAATCAAGGATTAGATCGCAACAATGATTTTTGCATATACATCGTTACGTCGTCCATTGCACAAGAAGACAAAAACAAAGCCAAATCCTATCCTGCGGTTCATGGATATTTAGAAAAACCTTTAAGTTTTGAAACCATCAACAAGGTTATTGATTGTTGCCTAAAAAGCTAAGATAAGATTTCAAAACCAGATCATTTTCGTTTTTTGGTGTAAAAATCTCTAAAATAGCAGGCTTGGTTGCACGCAAAAAATCATCAAAAACATTGTTTAAAACACTTATCTCTGAGGCTCTAAAATACTCAAAATGGTACATTTTTGCCAAATGTTCGGAAGTGAGGTGGTGTGTTGTTTCAAAATAAGTAGAGAAAATTTCATTTTCTTGATGTCCTGGAAGGATTCTAAAAATGCCACCACCACTGTTATTGATGACAATTATTTTGAAATCGGTGGGAATATATGAATTCCACAACGCATTGCTATCGTAGAAAAAACTTAAATCGCCAGTAATCAACAATGTAGGCATTTTAGAACCTACAGCTGCGCCGATTGCCGTAGATGTGCTTCCGTCGATGCCGCTTGTGCCACGATTACAGAAAAGAGCTTGGTTGGGTGGCAAATCGAACAATTGCGTGTAGCGAATAGGCGAACTATTGCTGATTTGTAACATTGTGGCTGCTGGTATTATCTTTAAAATGATTTCAAATACTTTCATATCCGAAAAAGGAGCATCGAGCATAAATAAGTCATGCGCTTCTTTTCTTTTGTTCTTAATAGCTAAAAATTCAGATTGATAGTTTGAAAAATGAGATTGATGAAAAGAAATTTCCTTAAAAAATGTGTTTACATCTGTTTTAAAATGAGCAGTTAAACAGTCAAAAGTGTTATACGCTCTTAAAGCATCTACATGCCAATGATGTGCAGGCTTGTATTTTCTTAAAAAAGATTTGATTCGTTTTGAGACCAACATGCCACCGATTGTGATGAGTAAATCGGGTTTGAAATTTTCGAAATCAGGCTCAGAAAAAGGCGTGATGATTGCATCAATTTTATTTAAAAAACAAGGATGATTCACATTTGAAGTCGTTTCGGACATCACAACTATGGAAGGTTCATTTGCTAAGAAATCAACAACAGCAGCATCAAGGCTGTTTGGCTTCATATCACCAATTAAAACCAATTTTTTTGACGACTTTTTCCAAACATCAATCGCTTCATTCGACAATTCAAAAGCGGTTGTTTCGGGATCTATTTCCTTCAAGATTGGAAAAGAGCAGGCAGTTTCCGTCAATTCATACAAAGGCTCTTCAAAAGGAATATTGATATGCACAGGGCCTTTTTTATGCATGCAATGCGCAATGGCTTGGACAATCTTTTCATGATTTTCAGGCGTGTCGTCCTCGATTAAATTAGCATTAAAAAGCGAATGATTTTCGTAAACATTTTGTTGTCGAATGGTTTGTCCATCGCCAATGTCAATTTTTGAAGCGGGGCGATCCGCAGAAATAATGATTAAAGGCACTTGCTGATAAAACGCCTCTGCAACAGCAGGATAATAGTTTAAAAGTGCAGAGCCAGACGTGCAAACCATCGCCACGGGACGATTGATTTGTTGGGCAATTCCCAAACCAAAAAATGCAGCACATCGTTCATCTACAATACTATACGTTTTAAAAAAAGGATCTAAATTAAATCCTAAGGTAAGTGGCGCATTTCTTGAACCAGGCGAAATAACAATCTCTTGAATTCCTTTGGCTTTTAGGATTGTGATGAGTGCTTGAGCGGAACGAATGGCTGGATAATTCATATTAAAATAAGTACAAAATTAAGGGTTTTAACATTCCAAACATCGATGCGCAACATATAAAGATACGTTAAAACTAAAAAAAGGCGTATTTGTTATAAAATTGTAGATGAAGTGGTTAATTGTGAAAATAATTTTGATATTTTTACAGAATTACACTAAACCATTTGTAAATCTTTTAATGATACCATTAAAATTATTGTTCTTCAACACGCTTCAGTACAAGAGCGCATTTTTGATCATGTCTATTTTTTTAATAATTCATGTGTTGATTTATTTCGTTTTGAGGAGAACTAGTGTTAGTCATGACGAGTTTATTAAAAACGAAAATGATTTAAAATTTGAAGTAATACAATTTCAAAAAATCATGTTGTACTTAGGAATTCTTGTTCCTATTTCTGAAATCTTATATTTTTATTTTAACTTCAATCATAGCGAGTTAAATATCCCAAACATATTAACAGGAATTTTTTTGATTGTATTTTATATTCTAAGTAAGAAATCAAAAAAATATATGAATCGCTTCGATACGTTTTCCCAATAATAGTGATTTTATATGCTGTGATGTCGTTGTCAAGATTGTATTTTGAAACCGATAACACACTGAGCGTTTACATGGATTTTTGTATTGTTTTAATTGTTTCAAAAAATATTTTTACTACCAATGCAAAAAGTGCGCTTTTCAATATTTTTATTCAAATGGGCTTGTCTATTTTATTGCTACTTGCAAAAATAGACATCGACTTTTTCTTTTTTCTAAGTTTAACGTTGTTATTCATGTCGGTTATAAACCATATCCGACAAACCACATTTTACGACACTAGAAACAAGTATCTATTTACTAACGAAATTGTGAATAATAGCAACAACATTACGATTGCTACCAACCGAAAAGGCGAAGTAATTTTTTGCAGTAAAAACATTCAACAAATTTTAGGATACCAAGCGGATGAAGTGTTGGGTCTCGAATTTTGGCGGCTGACGGAAGATGCTGAATTTAAAGGTGAAGAGTAGCATGAGGACTACGAAGACAACCGCAGTTACGCACGAAAACTAAAAAATAAAAATGGCGAATACCGTTTGATTGAGTGGCAAGATAAAATGTACAACGACAATCTATTTGTAGGCATTGGTACCGACATTCCTTATCAAAACAAAATCGAAAATCAGTATAAAGAGTTGGTTGAAAAAGCAACCGATTCGATTTATGAAATTGACATCAATGGCTATTTTACTTTCGTCAACAATTACTTTCTGGAATTGATGGAATACGATTTAGAAGAAATGCGAAATGTACATTTTCTTGATATTATCGATGAAAAACACAAGCAGAAAGTTATAAAATTTTACCAAACAGAAAAACACATCGCCAACGAATATCCTATACTAGAATTTGCAGTTAAAACAAAAACAGGAAAAACACTATGGGCGTCGCAAAAAGTAAAGCTTAAACGAGATTTAAACAACAAAGTCGTCGGATATTCCGCCATTTCTAGAAACATTACAGAACTAAAATCACTAGAAAGCAAGCAAAGGTTAACAGAGTTAAAGTCTGAAAGATTCAACAAAACACTTTTAAAACTTGCAAAATACCATTCAGAAACAGACTTAGTGGGCACTAAGTTTATAGACGATATCATCGAAGAAGTAGCCAAAGCACTAGAAATTGAAAGAGTAAGCTATTGGGAATTTGGAATGGAAGAAATTGTTTCTAAAAGCATCTATAATCAACTAGATTTTGAGGGCAAAATTGAAAAAAACATTCCTATTGCTGCCATGCCGAAATATTTTGGTGAGCTAGCAAGCAAAGGAATCTGCGTGGTAAACAATGTTAAAGAAGTTCATTTCTTTGAGGAATTTAATATTTATTCGGAAGAAACCAATGTAAAATCGATGCTTGACATCTGCATTGTCATCAACAATGTTTATCAAGGCATTTTGTGTTTTGAGAGTGTTGGTTCCAACAAAAATTGGGACAATTTAGATATTGGTTTTGTGCGATCCGTAACCGAAATCACTACAACCCTTATTGAAAGCCAAAAAAGAATTGAGACTGAAAAATTATTGAAATACAAAACAGAAATTTTGTCGGCGATGACGCAAAACACCGACAAAATTTTGAAAGGAAAAGACAAAAAAGAAATTTTTGACAGTGTGATCGGAAGTATCGGTTCTGTTATAAAAGTTGATCGGATTTATTACTATGAAATCAACAAAAACAACAAATCGATCTCAATGAAATACAATTGGGAAACCATTGACAGTGAACACAATTTAGCAAGCCAGATAGAATATAATACCTTTAGTTTAGAATTATTTAAAGATGTTTTGCCTTATTTAGCAAAAAATAAGCAGTACAATGGATTGGTTGAACAACTAGACAGCTCACTTTTGAAGGATATTTTACAATACCGAAAAGTGAAATCTATTTTGTTTATTGCCGTTACCACCAAAGGCGAACTTCATGGTTTTGTAGGTTTTAGCGATTGTACTAATAATAGAATTTGGTCTAAAGACGAATCCTCGATTCTTCAAACATTGGTTGATAATTTTGCAGCTGCCCTCGAAAGAAACATCAACGAACAAATCATTTTAGAAAGCGAAGAACGCTTCAGAATGCTTGCTAACAACATACCAGGTGCGGTTTATTTGTCGAAAAACGATCCAAAATGGTCTAAAATTTACGTCAACGACAAAATTGAAGAACTAACCGGATATTCGAAGGAAGATTTTCTCGAAAACAAGATTTACTTTGTCGATTTGGTATTTAGAGATGATTTGAAAATCATTATTGAAACGCAAAAAGAAAGTTTGGCAAGCAAAAAAAGCTTTAATGTCAAATACCGAATCCGGCATAAATCTGGAAGAATTGTTTGGATTGAAGAATATGGCGATGCTGTTTATAAAAATGGAGAAGTAGTTTATATTGAAGGTGTTTTTATGGACATCACAGAAAAAGTAAGTCAAGAAAATGCTGTCAAAGAAAAAGAATTAGCAGAAGCAGCCAACCAATCAAAATCAATTTTCTTGGCCAATATGAGCCATGAAATCAGAACACCTTTGAACGGAATCATCGGATTTACAGATTTGCTCAAAGAAACCGAACTTACCGAAGATCAAAAACAATACATCAAAACAATACACTACTCTTCGCAGATGCTTTTGGTAATTGTAAACGATATTCTCGATTTTTCAAAAATTGAATCGGGCAAGTATAAAATCATTTACGAACCCTTCAATATACGAGAAAACTCTTCAAAAGTAATAGAAGCAGTTCGGTATGATGCAATGAAAAAAGGACTCAATATTCATAGTATTGTTGATGAAAATCTACCAGAATACGTGATGATTGATACCATTAGAGTCAAGCAAATTTTGATAAATCTGTTGAGTAATGCCATCAAATTTACAAACGAGGGAGATGTTACTTTGTCCGTTTCACAAAAAAGATACGTCAGTCAAGATAAAATTAAAGTAAGATTCTCGGTGACTGATACTGGAATTGGCATCAAAAAAGAAAATCTTTCAAAAATTTTCGAAGCATTTTCTCAAGCAGATAATTCCACCACAAGACAGTTTGGCGGTACTGGTTTGGGGCTCAATATTTCAAATAAAATATTGAGTATGCTAGGTAGCAAAATAAAATTAAATAGCGTTTTTGGTTTAGGAAGTGTATATTATTTCGATTTAATTTTAGACAAAACCGCAGGACATGTCATCAATAGAGAATCGCAGTTCAATATATTGCTCGAAAGCAATTTCTCTTCTATTCACAAGAGTAACGAGTGGAAAATATTATTGGTAGAAGACAACAATATCAACATGTTGCTCATCAAAACAATGATCAAAAAACTAACCCCCAACGCAATCATCTACGAAGCCAAAGACGGAAATGAAGGTGTGGCGATGTTTCAAAAAACGAAACCCGACTTAGTATTGATGGACATTCAAATGCCAAATCTGAATGGCTACGAAGCCACAATCAATATACGAAACTTAGAATATGGCAAAAAAACTCCCATCATTGCACTTACCGCTGGCATTGTTTCCGACGAAAGGAACAAATGTTTTGATGCAGGAATGAACGACTTCCTCTCGAAACCCATCATGAGAGACCTACTGGAATATACAATACTAAAATGGTTGAAAACTTAAAATTTAAGAATATTCATTTTTCCTACCAGTTTTTTATCAAAGTTGCTATTTTCTACAAAATCAATAACAATAATTTAAAAATTACTTTTTAAGGTTTTTTTAATTAATGTTCACTTAACATCCATAAATCAATGATTAATTTTGAAAAAAAATCTTAAAAAAACGAATCATGAAAATCGGCATTGATGCAATCGGGGTTGCTTTCCCGAACTTATATTTACCCATTGAAACATTAGCCATTCACAGAAACATAGAAGTTGAAAAACTCAAAAAAGGGTTAGGTTTAGAAAGAATTTCGCTTTTAGACACGAATGAAGATGTTATCTCGCAAGCAGCCAACGCCGTGCTGCACTTGATTGAAAACGCACAAATCTCGATGGAAGAAATCAGCCGAATTTATGTTGCAACAGAGAGCAGTTTGGATAATTCAAAACCGATTGGCTCCTATATTGTAAGTTTGTTAGAACAAAAAATAGGTGCTCGAAAATTGCAAAATTGCGACACAGTTGATTTTACATTTGCTTGTATTGGCGGCGTGGATGCAATGCTGAATTGTGTTGATTTCGTCAAACTACATCCGACCGAGAAAGCCATCGTAGTGACCACTGATAAAGCCAAATACGATTTGAATTCCACCGGCGAATACACACAAGGCGCAGGTGCCATCGCACTACTGATTACTGAAAATCCATCCATCATTGCATTCGAATCAACGGTTGGTGTTGCCACAGAAGGTGTTTTCGATTTTTTTAAACCTTACCAAACCATTTCTAAAACAGATTTTACAACAGATGCTCCTGTTTTTGATGCCAATAACGTTTTAGAACAAGAAATTAGCCTCCACAGAGAACAGCCTGTTTTTGATGGGCAATATTCGAATGAATGTTACATCAATAGAATTACTGAAGCTTACCAACATTTTTGTGCAAAACAAAATTCTGAAAGAAAACCATTTGAAGAATGGAAACAAATTTGGATGCATTTGCCCTACGCTTTTCAAGGAAGACGTACTTTTATTTCCATTTTTGCCGAAAATAATCCAGAATTATTGGCACAACAACCTGGCGAAAACGACAAAGATAAATTTAGAAACTTAACAAAATCAGAAGCTTACCTCAATCTTGTCAACGAAAAAATAAAACCTTCTGAAGCAGTTTCTGGATTGATTGGCAATATTTACACAGGTTCTATTTTCCTTGGAATGATTGGTGCATTGACAACTTATTTAGATGAAAATAGCGATGAAATTGCAGGTCAAAAAGTAGGATTTATTGCTTACGGAAGTGGTTCAAAATCAAAAGTTTTTGAAGGAATCATGCAAAACGATTGGAAAAATGCCATTCAAAAAATTCAATTAATGGACAAAATCAATCAAGCAATTCCTGTTGATTTTGACACTTATGAAAAATTGCATAAAAAAGCAATTCACAAACCCATCAACAAAAACCAAAAAGGCTTTGTTTTATCAAAAATTGAAAAGAAAATTCCGACTTTGAAAGGTGCAAGATATTATCAATTTTTAGAATAATTTTATCCTAACCATCCTTCTCTGTCCAAACTTCGGTATTGGATAGCTTCTGCAATATGCGCAGGAGTAATTTTTTCTGAAGCTTCCAAATCGGCAATGGTTCGGCTTACTTTCAAAATCCGATCGTAAGCACGTGCGGACAAATTGAGGCGTTCCATAGCTGTTTTGAGCAATTGCAACGAACTATTGTCCAATTCGCAAAATTCTCGAATCAGTTTCGTACCCATTTGCGCATTATAATGCACGTTTGGAAAATCCGCAAAACGCTCGCTTTGAATATCTCGGGCCTGTGCCACTCTTTGTCGAATGGACGCACTTGTTTCAGCTTTATGCTTTTCAGTTAATTTTTCGAAAGGCACAGGATTCACTTCAATGTGAATATCGATTCTGTCCAGAAGTGGTCCTGAAATTTTTCCTAAATAACGTTGCATTTCCGAAACAGAAGTTTGTACGGGAGCACTCGGATCGTTAAAATAACCTCCCGGACTTGGATTCATACTTGCCACCAACATAAAAGAAGAGGGATAAGTAATCGTGAATTTCGCTCTCGAAATCGTCACTTCTCTGTCTTCTAAAGGTTGGCGCATCACTTCCAAAACTTCTCTTTTGAATTCTGGCAATTCGTCCAAAAATAAAACACCATTGTGCGCTAAAGAAATTTCACCTGGTTGTGGATAACTTCCTCCACCAACCAAGGAAACCGATGAAGCCGTATGATGCGGGCTTCTGAAAGGACGTTGCGTGAGCAAACCTACTTCTTTAATTTTGCCAGCCACAGAATGAATTTTCGTGGTTTCAAGTGCCTCTCGCATCGTCATTGGCGGTAATATACTGGGCAATCGTTTGGCTAACATCGTTTTTCCAGAACCTGGCGGACCGATTAAAATAATATTATGACCACCCGCAGCCGCAATTTCCATACATCTTTTGATTGATTCTTGGCCTTTTACATCTGCAAAATCAAAATCTGGATAATCTAATGTTTTTTGAAATTCGAGTTTGGTGTCAATCACTACTTTTTCGAGGGTACTTTTTCCCGTAAAAAAATCAATCACTTCCGTGATGTTTGAAACTCCATAAACATCCAAACCTTCTACGATGGCGGCTTCTTTGGCATTTTGCATCGGTAAAATAAATCCTAAATAACCTTCTTCTTGCGCTTTGATAGCAATCGGTAAAGCTCCACGAATGGGTTGCAAACCGCCATCCAACGACATTTCGCCCATGATAAGATACCGATCTAAATTTTCGGCTTCTATTTGACCTGAAGCTACTAAAATGCCAATCGCAATCGTCAAATCATAAGCAGATCCTTCTTTTCTCAAATCGGCAGGCGCCATATTGATCGTGATTTTCTTTACAGGCAATTGATAACCGTTGTTTTTGAGTGCGGCAGCGATTCTATAACTACTTTCCTTAATGGCATTGTCTGGCAAACCTACTAAGTGATAACCAACACCTTTATCAACATTTACTTCTACAGTGATGGTCGTGGCTTCTACTCCGAAAACAGCACTTCCGAATACTTTTATTAACATGGTTTTTAATTTTTGTTTTTGCTAAAATAAAAATATTTATCATTTGAAATTCAATCTGTTTTAAAAAAATAAAACCCGAGCTTTTGTCAAGTCGGGTTTTAATTATAAAATTGTAAAATGTTTAGCTTACATCTACAGTTCTTTCACTAGCCAATTGCAAATAAACACCACTTTCCAATTTCTCACGAATGGCTTCAAAAGCAAATAATGTTTCGTTGATGTCTTGAACTGAATGAGAAGCTGTTGGAATCATTCTTAACAAAATGAGTCCTTTAGGAATCACTGGATATACAACAATAGACAAGAAAATATTGTAATTTTCACGTAAATCGTTGACCAACATCATGGCTTCAGGAATGCTACCATTTAAATAAACAGGTGTTACACATGTATTTGTATCGCCGATATTAAAACCTCTTTCACGCAAACCATTTTGAAGAGCGTTGACGTTTTCCCAAAGTTTGTCTTTTAATTCTGGCATTGTTCGCAACATTTCCAATCTTTTTAAAGCACCAATGGTTTGAATCATCGGTAAAGATTTTGCAAACATTTGCGAACGTAAATTGTATTTTAAGTAATCGATAATATCCTTGTCAGCAGCGATAAAAGCTCCAATACTTGCCATTGATTTTGCAAAAGTTGAAAAATAGACATCAATTCCGTCCTGACAACCTTGCTCCTCGCCTGCTCCTGCTCCTGTTTTGCCCAAGGTGCCGAAACCATGCGCATCATCAACTAGCAATCTAAAATTGTATTTTTCTTTTAAAGCAACAATTTCTTTCAATTTTCCTTGTTGTCCTCGCATTCCAAAAACACCTTCAGTGATAAAAAGAATACCACCACCCGTTTCCTCTGCCATTTTAGTGGCTCTTTGGAGGTTTTTTTCCATGCTTTCAAGGTCATTATGACGGTAAGTAAATCTTTTACCAACATGCAAACGCACTCCGTCGATAATACAAGCATGTGCATCCACATCATAAACGATAATATCATTTTTTGTAACCAAAGCGTCAATCGTTGACATGATACCTTGATAACCAAAATTCAATAAATATGCGGCCTCTTTTTGCACAAAAGCAGCCAATTCGTTTTCTAATTGTTCGTGAGCAGTTGTTTGTCCGCTCATCATTCTTGCGCCCATCGGATAAGCTGCGCCATATTGTACTGCCGCTTCGGCATCAGCTTTTCTAACTTCAGGATGGTTTGCCAATCCTAAATAATCATTGATACTCCAATTTAAAATCTCTTTGCCATGAAACATCATTCTTGGCCCTAATTCGCCTTCTAGTTTTGGAAAAACATAATATCCTTCAGCTTGTGATGCCCATTTTCCAAGAGGCCCTTTATTGTTTTGAATTCTTTCAAATAAATCTTTAACCATCAGATTGATTTTGTGTTTATATTCAGTGTAAAAACGATGCGAAATTAACCATTAATTTAATGATTACATAATTTATTTTTCACAAGATATTGTTATTTAAGCGAATTTTAATCTTATAATTTTAAACTAGATAAACATTTTTATCCATGAATTCTTAAATCAAAAATGATCGCGTTGAAATAAAAAATATTACAAAAAACAGATTTTTAAAAGGTACAAATGTAGATTGATTTGTATTTTAGCAACTTATATCTCATATTAAGATAAATTTTTACCCATGAAAGTATTCAAACTTGCAGTTTTGATTGATGCGGACAATGTGCCGTATGGAAATGTGAAGGAAATGTTGGAAGAAATTGCAAAATATGGCACGCCGACCACCAAGAGGATTTATGGCGATTGGACCAAACTTCCTGATAAAGGTTGGAAAAGTGTTTTGCTCGAGCATGCAATCACGCCGATTCAACAATATGGCTATACGACTGGAAAAAACGCTACGGATTCTGCGATGATTATTGATGCTATGGATATTTTGTATTCAAAAAAAGTGGATGGTTTTTGTTTGGTTTCCAGCGATAGTGATTTTACAAGATTGGCCACAAGATTGAGAGAATCGGGCATGGTTGTGATTGGCATTGGCGAGAAAAAGACACCTAACTCCTTTATTGTGGCTTGCGATCGTTTTATATTTATTGAAATTTTGAAGAAAGAAAAACAAGCCAAATCTTTTAAAGAAACCAACGATAGAAAGAGAGAAGAAATCAAAACGACTTCAAAAATTGACAGCATTACACTCAGCATTATAGAAACCACCATCGACGATTTATGCGATGAGGATGGATGGGCTTTTTTGGGCGATGTTGGTAATTTAATTGTGCGCAAAAAACCAGATTTTGACCCCCGAAATTATGGTTTTACAAAACTGACACCGTTATTAAAATCGTTAAAAGACATGGTCGAAATCGACGAGCGTGAGCTTGATGGAAAAAGAATAAAACATGTTTTTGTTCGATTGCGATAACAAAAAAAAGGCTCATTCATTTCTGAATCAGCCTTTTTTTTATCAATCTACTTTTGTTATGCGTAGTTGGCACCTTTCACAACCAATCTAAATCCTTCGCCGTGAATGTTCAAAATTTCTACTTGTTCGTCTAATTTCAAGTATTTTCTAAGCTTGGCAATATACACGTCCATACTTCTTGAAGTGAAATAATTATCATCTCTCCAAATTTTTGTAAGTGCCAATTCTCTCGGCATCAAATCATTTTCGAACAAAGCCAACAATTTAAGCAATTCGTTTTCTTTTGGCGATAACTTGATAGGCTCTTGACCTTCGATGGTTAAAAATCTTAACTTAGAGTTCAAGTGAAACTTGCCGATATTGAATTCAAACTGGGTGCTTTCTGATTTCGAATCTGTTGATTTTCTCTGCATAATAGCTTTGATTTTCATCAAAAGCACTTCTGAGTCAAAAGGCTTGTTCAAATAATCGTCTGCGCCTACTTTGTAACCTTTCAACACATCTTCTTTCATTGACTTAGCAGTCAAGAAAACAATTGGCACTTCTTTGTTCTTATCTCTAATTTCTTTCGCTAAAGTGTAACCATCTTTATAAGGCATCATTACATCAAGGATACATAAATCAAATGTGTCTTTCTTGAATTTTTCAAAGCCTTCCATGCCGTTTTTTGCCAACGTTACATTGAAATCGTTCAACGACAAATAATCCTTTAGGATAGATCCAAAGTTTGGATCATCTTCTACTAATAGTATTTTTTTATTTTCTGTTTCCATAATTAATTGATTAATGGTATTTTTATTATAAATGTGCTTCCTTTTCCTTTTTCGCTTTCGACAAATACTTCGCCGTTGTGTTCTTCTACCATGCGTTTAACATAAGCTAAGCCTAAACCATGTCCTTTTACATTATGCAAATCGCCGGTATGTTCTCGATAGAACTTTTCAAAAATTCTCTTTTGCGCCGCCTTACTCATCCCTAAACCTTCATCTTTTATTTTAATAATGATAAAATCTTTGATGTTTTCGGTCGTAATTTCAACTTTTGGCTGGTTAGGCGAATACTTGATTGCATTGTCTAACATGTTCACGAGTACATTTGTAAAGTGCACATCGTTTAACAATACAGTTGACCTTGAGGCATCTAAATGTGCGTTCATTTGCCCGTCTCTACTTTCCATAATGAGACTTACGTGATCCATCGCATCTTGGATTAAATCATGAACATCTAACGGCTCTTTTATTATTTCGAGTTCCTTTTTTTCTAATTTTGAAATCCTTAAAACGTTTTCTACCTGCGCATGCATCCTTTTATTTTCGTCTCTGATCATTTGCAGATAGCGGTGTACTTTTTCTGTATCGTTAATAATTTTGGGATTTTTAATGGAATCCAAAGCGAGATTGATGGTTGCAATAGGAGTTTTAAACTCATGCGTCATGTTGTTGATAAAATCTGTTTTAATCTCAGAAATTTGTCTTTGTTTCATCAACTGATTTAAAGCCGATGAATATGCAATGACAATGATCAAAGTAAAAACAAGAGATAAAACAGTAACTCCAATCAAGTCAGAAAAAAAATACTTCTTTTTGTCTGGAAAACTCACAAGCAAATCATATTTACTTTCGCCATCATTGTCTTCCAAAATTGGAATGCTGTAAGTGTTTTCTTTATTGAATTTAAAATTTTCCGACCTTACTTTTGTTGCTAAACTATTGCTATAAATTCCAAATTCAAACGGCGTATTGACACCATAATCGGTCAGCGTTTTTTTTAACAGTTTTTGTAATTCTTCTTTTTTTATTCTTCGCTGAATCGGATAAGTTGATGCAATATCTTTGAGAGACATTTCATATTGAATTTTATCCAAAAACGGTGTTGAGCCAGATTTCTCAATCTTTAAATCAGGATTGACCTGAATTTGCTGATTGACCTTATCAATCGAAGAAGGATGAAAAACCGAAGTGCTTCTTTTTGAAGTCAGCGATTTGATTTTTAAACTATCATTATTTTTGTCAAAGAACGATAATGGGATATTAAAATCCCGAGAAACTAAGCTATTTGAATAAATAATTGTTTCGTTAGTTTCTGAATTTTTTTGATAATAGCCAAATTCTAATGTCTGTTTATCAATCTGTTCACTTCCTATACTGTCCTTAATTTGATTTAGTTTGTCAATAAAATAAACAATTTCTTCTTGTTGTAAAGTTTCAGACACACTGCCTAAAACTTGTTTTACGTGAAATTTAAATTGTTCTTGGTTATTTTGCCACGATGTATTAAACCAATACACTTGTATGGCAATAATTCCGATGAGTGAAACACTCATAAGAAAAACTAAGGCTCTAAAGAAAAATTTATTCATCGAAA
This sequence comes from Flavobacterium sp., assembly GCA_040379105.1. Classification (GTDB taxonomy): domain Bacteria; phylum Bacteroidota; class Bacteroidia; order Flavobacteriales; family Flavobacteriaceae; genus Flavobacterium. The sequence continues at coordinate 5,091 of JBEILV010000004.1, read as the reverse complement.
CAAAACTAAGATTTTAACACTAATGCTGTGAACACATTAACCAAAGATTAACAATGAAATGATTATTTAAAGATTATTCAACGTTTTAGTAATTTCATTTACAATCTTAAACAAATCACAATCGTCTGTGTTTTGTATGATATAGTCTGCCAATGGTATTTTTTTTTCGTCATCCCACTGATTTTGCATTCTTTTCATAATTTGAGTTTTGTCGGCTTGATCTCTTTTCATCACTCTTTTGATACGAACATCAATGGGTGCTGTCACCAAAATTATTTTGTCACAATATTTATCACCGCCTGTTTCAAAAAGTATGGCCGTTTCCTTAATTACAAAATGATGTTGATGATGTTGCGCCACCCACTGCTTGAAATCTTCAGCTACCGCTGGATGGACAATTTCATTCAGTTCTTTAAGTTTTTCGGGGGCATCAAAAACAATTTTTGCCAACGCAGTTCTGTCAAGTTTCTGATCATTGAAAACAGATTTCCCAAATTTTTCTGCAATTTGTTCTAAAACATTTTTAGACTCCATCAGTCTCTTTGCTTCTACATCGGCAATGTAAATAGGCACGCCTAAAGACTCGAAAATCTTGGCAACCGTAGTTTTCCCACTGCCAATGCCGCCAGTCAGTCCAATAATTTTTGGTTTCTTCATGCTTTAATTTTTAGTAAAAAACAACTCTGGATTCGTTTTTAATGGGTTTTTATGCAAAATTTGAACATTTGTTAATGTTTTCACAAAACCCAATGAATATGCACTGAACTGAATCGTTAAAGCCCACAAACTATAGAACGCAATAATGAAGTCTTTTAGTTTGAAAAGTGCTTCTAAAAAAACGATTGTGTAATAAACCGCAAGCAATTTAATCGGCGCATAAATTCCGAAAGGCAATAAAACAAAAGATAAAATTGCAAAACAAACCCAAATTAAAGGCAAATAATAAGACCATTTTTTGTACTTCGGATGCCAATGATTCAAAATAGGCCGCACTTTCCCAAATTTATGAACCTGTTGGTAAAACTTTTTCCAACTGATTCTTCTTTTATGATAGACGAAAGCACTTTTAATCAACTTGGTTTCAAAACCTGCGTCCCACAATCTAAAAACCAATTCTGGATCTTCGCCTGGATGAATATTTCCAAAACCTTGGGTAGTTTCAAATGCCATTTTCGACAAACCCATATTGAAACTTCTCGGCTGAAATCGACTCAATTTTTCATCGCCACCACGAACACCACCTGTTGTAAAAAAGGAAGTCATGACATGGTTAATAGCCAATTGTACTTTTGAAAAAGAAGGTAAAGCCGCATTAGGACCGCCAAAACAATCCACAAAATTGGCTTTTAAACTCTGATAGACATTTGATAAATAATCTGCAGGTATCAAGCAATCGGAATCAAAAATGAGAAAATAATCCCCTTTCGCCTTTTGCATTCCAAAATTTCGAGAATCGCCTGGCCCTGTATTGTCCTTAACTAAATACTGAACGTTTAATTTAGTTTGAAAATTTTTCAGGACATCTGCACAAGAATTCGTCGAACCGTCTTCAATAATGACTATTTCATAAGCTTGGTCAAAAGTTTGAACCACCAAACTATTTAACAGTTCTTCTACTTCGTCAGGACGATTATAAACAGGAACAATGATTGAAAAATGCATATCAAACTTTTGATTCATTACTGAAATTCAATTGATTTAAAACAAAAAAAATCGCAAGATGTGCTTCCTGCGATTTAAAAATATTTTCAAATGAGGATTTATTCTTTTGTAAAAGCGTCCATCAATTCTTGACTTACGCCCATATTTGAAAAACCACCATCGTTGTACAAATTTTGCAACGTAACTCTTTTTGTTAAATCAGAGAAAAGTGTTACTGTGTAATTGGCACAATCTAAAGCGGTTGCATTTCCAAGTGGCGACATTTTTTCGGCAAATGAAATAAAACCATCAAAACCTTTCACACCTTGACCAGCTGTGGTAGGGGTTGGCGATTGCGAAATCGTGTTCACACGTACTTTTTTATCTCGTCCGAAAAAGTAACCAAAACTACGGGCAATCGATTCTAAATAAGCTTTATTATCGGCCATATCATTATAATCTGGGAAAACTCTTTGTGCTGCCATGTAGGTCAAAGCAACAATACTTCCCCATTCGTTCATTGCATCGTGTTTGTATAAAACTTGCATTACTTTGTGAAAAGAAACCGCAGAGACATCCCAACCTTTGTGCGTGAAATCGTAGTTTTGATTCGTATAGTGATTGCCTTTTCTCACATTGACCGACATTCCAATGGAATGCAAAACAAAGTCAATTTTTCCACCTAATATCTCAACTGCTTTTGTAACCAAATTTTCTAAGTCTGCCATATTGGTAGCATCTGCTGGAATGATTTGCGCTCCTGTTTTTTCTGCCAAAACATTGATAGAACCCATACGCATCGCTATGGGAGCATTCGTTAAAACGAAAGTTCCACCTTCTTCATGCACACGTTCGGCCGTTTTCCAAGCAATTGAATTTTCGTCTAATGCGCCAAATATGATGCCTCTTTTGCCTTTTAATAAGTTATACATAATCTTGATTTTTGTTTAAGAATAAAGTTCAAAGATATTAATTTTTTAATTCAATAGCGCTTTTGCGTGTGCAATTGCTGATTCTGAAACATCAGCACCCGAAAGCATCTGCGCCAATTCTAAAACCCTGCTTTCATAATCTAATGGAAATAAATCAGTAATCGTTGTGGTTTCGTTTGAAAACTTTTTCACCTTATAATGTTGGTTTCCTTTAGCAGCAATTTGTGGTAAATGCGTAATGGCAAACACTTGCATCGATTGACTCATTTGTTTCATGATTTCGCCCATTTTATCGGCAATTTCGCCTGAAACACCTGTGTCGATTTCATCAAAAATAATGGTCGGAAGTTGCGTGTGTCGTGCGGTAATGGCTTTAATGACCAACATAATTCTAGACAATTCGCCACCAGAAGCTACTTTTTTGAGTAAACCAAGATTTCCACCTTTGTTGGCTGTAAATAACCATTTAATGGTATCTTTTCCTGTTTCAAAATATTGGTTCGTTGATTCAATTTCAAATATAAATTGTGCATTTGGCATGCCTAAAAGTTGTAGTAATTTAACAATTTCGGCAGCCAGTAAGGGAGCTTTTTGCACTCTGGAATGACTAATCTCGTCTGCAATTTTATCTAAATTTGATTTTGAAACTAAATATTCTTTTTCAAGTCTTGAAATTGTGTCTTCTAGCGCGTCAAAAGAAGTAGCTTTTTGCGTCATTTCGGCTTGAATTTCCAGTAGTTTCGGCACAGAATCCACTTGATGTTTCTTTTGCAAATCGTAAATAATTTGCAACTTATTTTGTGTTTCACTCAACAAAGCAGGGTTGGTTTCAATGCCATCAGCAAACAAATTCATTTCGGTAAGTAGGTCTTTGAAATCGATCAAAATACTTTCCGCTCGACCTGCAAACTGTTCTATTTTTTTGGAAAAAGGTGCTGTTTTTACCAACGTACTTTTCAATTCAGTCAAAGAGCTTTCAATGCCAAAGTTTTCAGATTGACTGATTTGTAAAGCCTTATCAACATTCTCGACAATTGTTTCTACATGACTTAATTCATGAAAAACAGCTTCTAATTCCTCCTGATCGCTTGGCTTTAGTTTTGCTTTTTCGAGTTCTTCAAGCAAATACAAATTGTATTCTTGCTCTTTTTGAAGCGTTAAAAGTGAGGATTTACTTTCTTTCAGCGTCTTTTCTAGTTTTCTAAAAGTAAATAGATTTTGCTGATAATTTTGAATCAACGTTTGATTTTTTGCAAAAGCATCCAATACATGAAATTGGTAGCTTTCCTCTAAAAGTTCGTGTGTTTGATGCTGCGAATGAATATCTATCAACAAAGCACCCAAATCTGACATTTGCGAAAGATTGACGGGACTGTCGTTGATAAAAGCACGGGATTTGCCATTGGGTAAAATTTCCCTGCGAATCACAGTATTGATTTCAAAATCAAGATCTTGTTCGGCAAAAAAATCTTTTAAATTATATTTTTCGATGTCGATTTGCACTTCAATAAAACATTTTTGAGTATCGTCTTTTAGAACACTTAAGTCGGCTCTTTTTCCTAAAACCAAACCTAATGCTCCCAAAAGAATAGATTTTCCCGCACCTGTTTCACCCGTAATAATTTGAAATCCATTTGAAAAATCGATTTCTAAAGACTCAATTAATGCAAAATTTTTAATCGATAAATGAGTTAGCATAGTTCGATGATTACATTTTAATATTCATCCATTTTCCCGCATTGGTGGGAGAAATTCGATTCAAATTATCGACCAAAGCTGCAATCGGTATGCTTGGACCACCCGTAAAAATATTTGATATTTCATCTGATTTGGTATCAAAGAAAACACGGGTAACAAAAGCATTCGGACGCACAGAGTGGATTTTACTCAACCCATCGATGGCTTTCACGACATTTTCTTTTCCTACTTTCACGTTGTCGGCCATCTTGTCTAAACCATTTACATGATATTCATACATTGCCAAGCGAACTGGATTGAACGTTGGTGTTAAAATATCTGCCAAAAAAGTAAACCTAGTTTGATTTCCATCTGATTGACGCCAGCCGCCATAATTTCCTTGTTGTGCTGAATTGACAACAGTTTGCGCCATTGTAAAAAATGAAGTACCGCCCAATGGTGCAAAAGAATCGGCATCCATCCCTAGAATTACGTAAGCATAGTAACCTAAAATCGAAACTAGATTAGAATCAAAACTATTGGGATTGAAAAATAAATTTTCGAATTCAGCATATTTAAAACTCAAATCATTATCGTTGAAAGTTAAAATGGGAGTCGATAAAGTGCTATTAAAAACAGGTCTTGACGCCTGAATTTGAAGCGTTCCAGCAAATTGATCGCCGTTATAAGAAGATAAATTGAGAAACAATGAACATTCTATCCGCTCTTGTGGTTTCACTTGCATGTTGGTCCATTTTGTGTTGTTCATAAACTCAGTTATGGAACTCTCAAGCGTTTTGAAAATTTGTTGGTTAGTGATAGAAATACGCTCAGCATTCAC
>JBEILV010000003.1:0-39937 GCA_040379105.1 Flavobacterium sp. | reverse complement strand
TGTCTTTAATTTGATTTTTGTAAGACGTCATCCAAGCCCCACCCCCTTTTGACGCTCTTGGATGCATGTCCATGTATAAAATACCCAACTCTGATCCGTCTGCGTTTAAAACTTGCCAAGTTGTGACTTCAGGATGATAAACAGGCAAATCTGTAAGCGGTTTGAATTTCAAGCCCCAAAGTTTTTCTGTCACCATAAAAACCCCTTCTTGAACATTCGCCAAACTGAAATAAGGTGCTAATTCTTGTTCGTCTAAATCGAATTTTGCTTTTCTTATTTTTTCGCTGTAAAAACTATAATCCCATGGTTGAACTTCACCCACAATTCCGTCAGCTTTCATGCTTTTTTGAATTTCGGCCACTTCTTTTTTGGCATTTTCTAAAGCAGGCGTCCAAAGTTGTTTCAGCAAATCATCTACTTTGACTGGCGTTTTTGCCATTGTTTCTTCTAAAGCATAATCCGCATACGTTGCAAATCCTAATAAATTTGCTTTTTGAAGACGCAAATTCGCCATTTCAGTCGCATTTTTATTGTTATCAGTCGTACCGCCATTGTTACCACGATTCTTATAAGCTTTATACAACGTTTCTCTTAAATCTCTGTTTTCGCTGTATTGCAGAAAAGGCATCACACTTGAATTTTGAATCGTAAAAACCCATTTCCCTTCTTTGCCTTTTTCCTTGGCAGTTTCCGCTGCGGCTTCCACCACATTGGCAGGCAAACCTTTTAATTGCACCTGATCTTCAATAACCAATTCATATTCGTTGGTATCTGACAAAATGTTTTGACCAAATTGAACAGACAACAACGAGAGTTTACTGTTGATGTCACGTAATTTCTCTTTTGCAACAGCATCCAGATTGGCACCACTACGAACAAAAGTTTTATAGGTGTTTTCTAAAACTTTGGCTTGTTCAAGCGAAAGATTCAACGTTTCTTTTTGATTCCAGATGGTTTTTACTCTTTTAAATAATTTTTCATTTAAATAAATATTATCGCTGTGTGATGCTAAATCGGGCGATATTTCTTGTGCAATGGCTTGAATAGAATCGTTGGTATGGGCTGAATTTAAATTAAAAAACACTGTAGTCGCGCGATTCAAAAGCTGACCCGACTTTTCCATAGCACCGATCGTGTTCTCCCAAGTTGGTGCGGCTTTATCTGCAACAATGGCATCAATTTCTGCCTGTTGTTCTTTAATACCCTGTAAAATTGCAGGTTTAAAGTGCTTATTTTGAACTTTATCAAAAGGTGGCACTTGATAAGGAGTTGCGAACACTTCGACGAGTGGGTTTTTTGCATCGTCTGTCATATCATCTTTTTTGTCGGTTTCATTTTTGCAAGCTACAAAAGCCAATGCAATTGTAAAGAAAAGGGACGATTTCAAGGTACTCATAAATAGATTGATTTTTTTAAAAGTTTTAATACTGAAAATGAATCCGCTAATATAAATAAAAGTGGGCTGTCTTTTTAAAATTTTTACAAAACAATTATAAAGCAAAAAAGCCCCAAAAAAGGGGCTTTTTACATTTTATACTAATCGAGAACTAGTAATTAAACTTCGCTCTATTGTCCTCGATATCTGCTTTGTCTTTGAGTACAGTAAATATTTTACCCGAAGCACTTTGGCTTTGGCTATTGAGCATCGTTAACTGCATTGAATAGTCGTTAGTTGGTAATGGATTGGTCACATTGGTAGTCTTCACAACATAAACACCAGAAACACCTTCGATGGGTGCAGAAACTTTGTTTACTTGACTTCCAATCGCGATTCCTACTACTTTCGGTTCGTAACCACCTGAAATCACAGCGTTTTCAACTGAAACTTGAGAGGCCGTTTGTACTGACACGTTGTTTGCTTTTGCAATAGCTTCCAAATCAGCACCTTTGGCTTTTTTCATTAAAATTGCCGCTTTTTTCTGATTTTTTAAGATGGGCTCTACTGTTAAACGAGCTGTTTCAAGAGGCTGTAATCCTTTTTCATTTACTTTTTTCAATCTCGCAATTACATAACCTTGGTCTGTAATTTCAAATCTTTTAACGTCGTTTTCATTGGTGTCTTTTTCAAAAGCCCAACGAATGATTGGTCTTTGCGCACCTAAACTTCCAAAGGTTTCATCCATTGCTTTAAACGAACCACCATTTTGAATTTCAAGTTTGTTGGCTGCCGCCACATCTGTAAATGGTTTTGAGGCAGCATCCATTTCAATTTTTTGAGATTTATTGAAAGCATCTGTAGTGGTTGCTTCTGATGGAATGATTTTTTGAGAAATTGTTGCTAAACGGATGGCATCTTCTTTATCTGTTACTTTGATGATGTGAAAACCGAAATCAGTTTCAACCAATCCAATCGAATTTACAGCGTTATCGAATACAAAATCGTTAAAAGGTTTCACCATTTGACCTGGATTAAAAAATCCTAAATCGCCACCGTTTTGTGCACTTGAATCGTCAGAATTTTGAGTAGCCAAAGCTGCAAAATTATCTGAGTTCTTTTTAGCATCAACCAAAAGTTGTTCTGCTTTTGCTTTTGCTTCTTCTTTGGTTCTAAATTCTTTTTGGTTTGGAACAGTTGTGCCATCATAGCTAATCAAAATGTGACTTGCTTTTGCTTTTGCACCTGCTCTTTTCCCTAAAGAACGCGTAATTGAAAACATATCGCCATTTTGGTAAGGCCCATAAATGCTTCCTTCTGCTAAATTGAAAAGCGTGTCAGCAAATTTCGCTGGCAAATCTGCCTTTGTGTAATATGTAGAATCGTAAGGAGTCTCAGAGTTTGAATTTACAAATTCTATGTAATCTGTCGTAGTTCTAAAACCTGCAACCGTATCGTTGGTTTTAGTTGCATCGTTGTAAACAACTTTATCTTCTAATAAAGCGGAAATTTTCGTTCTGATGTCGTTGACGTCATTTTCGGAAGCTTTGTCTTCAATGAAAACATACTCGATTTCTCTTGATTCTTCAGCTTTAAACTGCTTTTCACGAGCTTTCATATAATCCAAAATTTCTTGGTCAGAAACTGGAACTTCGCTATCGTTGACAGAAGAATAAGGCAAACCTACAAATTGAAAATCTACTTTTCTGTTTTGAAGCTCATATTTGAACTTTGCATCAGACATCGTGGTGTAAAGTCCAGCACGAACTAATGAAGTGTAAATACCATATTTGGCATTGATTTCAATATCTTTTTCTTTCCCTTCAATGAAAGCTTTCTGTTCTGGATTTGTTCTTAAAAATTCTTTCAGCTTTTCAATATCAAATTCTTTTGCTTCATTTTGAAACATTTGATTTTGACCAATCGATTGATCGCTTTTTAAACCACTCAAAATATGGTTTTCGCCTACTCTAATCCCTAATTTTTCGAATTGCTCTGTAATCAAAGCTACATTTACTTCAATATCCCAAGCTCTGTTGACTGCTTGAATGCCCGTTGCTTGGCCACTTTTTTCAATGTTGTCCACCTTAATTCTGAAATCCTCAAAAAGAACGTCTTTTCCATTAATGCTTCCTACATTATTAGAATTGATACTGAATCCGTTTTTAATGATTTCTGGGAGTAAAAACGCAAACATTGCTAAACCAATTACAACGATAATTAAAGCTGAACGTTGTCTAATTTTTCCTAAAACCGCCATTTTATTAATGTTAATTTATTTACAGTTTGCGAAAATACAATTATCTGTGAAATAAAAGCAGATGCAAGAAAAAATAATCTTGTTTTTTTGTTAGTTTTCTAAAATTGTCAGTTTTACCAATTCAATTTTATTGCCAGTGGCTTCTTCGATAGTAAAATGAAAATCTTCTACTTTAAAATCGTCGCCTTTTGTTGGGATTTCAGTTGTATGATAAACAATGTAACCACCAAGCGTAGTGTATGAATCTGATTCTGTGATATTCAATTTATATTTTTCGTTTAAATATTCCACATCCAACCTCGCAGAAAAAACATAAGATTTTTCATCTATCTGATTTTCAATTAACGAAACATCAAAATCGTGTTCATCTTCAATTTCGCCAAAAAGCTCTTCGATAATGTCTTCCACAGTAATCATTCCCGAAGTGCCGCCATATTCATCAAGCACTAAAGCAACACTCTTTCTTTTTTTTGTGAGCAAATTCAAAACGTCTTTCACGAGCATTGTTTCTGGAACAAATTCAACTTGAATCGCAATCGATTTAATGGTTTTCGGCTTTTTAAATAGTTCGAAAGAATGAACATAGCCGACGACATCATCTAAAGAATTTTGATGCACAAGTATTTTAGAATATCCTGTTTTAACGAAAGTGTTTTTCAGGGTTTGGATAGAATCGTGAATTTCTACGGAGGTAATTTCGGTGCGAGGAATCATGATGTCTCTCGATTTTACGGCCGAAAACTCAAGTGCATTTTGAAAAATTTGAATTTCGGAATCGACTAATTTCGATTCATCCACGGCACTCATTTGTTCAGAGATGTAATGTCCCAACTCTGTTTTACTGAATAAAAGCTGTTCTTGATCGCCTTTTGTTTTGAAGAAAACCCGCAAAATCAGATCTGACATCCAGATAATTGTTGTGGAAAAAACATAAAATAAAAGGTAAAAAATATAGGCTGGTAAGGCAACAAACTTCAAAAGCGAATTGGCGTAAATTTGGAAGAATACTTTTGGTAAAAATTCCGAAGTCACAAGAATGATCAGTGTTGAAATGGCGGTTTGAATTAAAAGTGCCGAAAACTCTGTATAATGAAAATTGTTTTCATTCAATACATTCATAATCAAATCGCCCGCATAAAAACCATAGATTACGAGGCTTATGTTGTTTCCAACGAGCATTGCGGCAATAAAACGAGAAGGTTTTTGCGTCAGCTTGTTGAGGATTTTTCCATATAAATTATCTTGCAATTTTTCAATTCCTAAGTAAACCTTATTTGAAGATATAAAAGCAATTTCGACTCCAGAAAAGAAAGCCGACAATATCAAGCAAAAAACAATGATGGTAATTTCCATTACTTCTGGAATTTCTTCGCATAATGTCTTCTAAAAAAAAACATAAACACGGCAATCAAGCAAAAAAGTAAACTGATCCATGCGCTGTTGTCATTTGCTATAAACTTACTGATTGTATCGAATAAAAACAATCCAGCGGCAAATAGATAAAGATATTGTATGTATTTTAAATAGCTCATTTTTAAATATTTAATTTATTCCAATTGAAGACCAAGACTGCTTTAATTATAATTAAAAATCGATATTAACGAATAAAAGAACTTATTTTACTCTACTTCTGTCTCGGCATAAACATTTTTATAGGTAATGCGGGTAAAATCTTTATTAAAATCGATTCCTTCGCCTTTTGTAATTCCTTTTGCGTCGGTAAATGTAAAGTTTTTCTCTGTAAAAAACCATTCGTTTTTTTGATCGTAATAAAGTTGGCTCGTTTCTAAAACCTGACCTTGTGGCGAAGTTAAGCGCACATTGTTCCTCAAATCGATGATGCCTGTTTCTTTGTGTGTGATCGAATATTGCGCCTCAACAAAACTGGCTTGGTTCTTTTCGTCTAAAAGTGTGAGATGTATTCCTTTTGGGAACTCGGTGAAAGGATAATTGACAGCACCAAAATCCAGCATTTTAGGAGCTTTCAAAATAGATTTAACCACTCCAGAATCTGAATACTTTAGATGAATAGAATCCGCATCGCCCGTAGGCATCATTTCTGAAATATTGATTTTTTGTATTTGATCAAAATTACTTTCGCATGCAAAAAGCAATGTCACGGCTAGAGCCATGACACTGATTTTTATTTGAAAATATTTCTTTTGAAACATACTATAAATTAGGTACTGTAATAGATTTTCCAATCCAACAGTTGAATTGCACTGATTTTCCTGCCATTCCTTCTGTAAAAATATCAGCTTTTGTTGGAGCTCTTTGTTCATAAGAACTTGCTGCTGATTCGGCGGTTGGTTTCAAAGTTGAATCTACTTGACCTGCTTTTCTAGCTACTTGCGCTGCCAACCAGTTCACAGCTCTTTTCTCAAAAGGTGTTGATCCACAATCGTTGGCACTGTTGGCATACAAATTAGCAATCAACAAATAAGCTTTCCCGAAAGATGGTTTTGCAGCTAAAGCTTTTTCTGCATAAGAACGTGCTTGCACTTTGTTGCTTGTGCTGTAAATCCCAGCCATCATGTAGTAAACTTTTGCTTTTTCATTTTTATCTGTGTGTAAATCAGCAGACTCATTGAAATATTTAATTGCTTTTTGCACATCTTTCTTATTGTAAGCAGAAACCGCTAAGTTGTAAGCTGATTTTGCTGTAGGATTTAACAAATGAAGTGCTTCAGAAATCTTAGCAAACAAAGGGTCTTTGTCACACTCTTTTTTCAACATCCGGTCAGCAGATCTTCTTAACCATTCTGCATCTGTTTTCTTTTCCTCAAAACTTTTTTCTAAAAACGGCACCAAACGATCACAAGTGGCTAACAAAGATATTTTAGCATCCATACTTGTTGCAATTGTTTCATAAGCCTCAAGGTTTGTTTCTGCTCTTTTGAATGCAGATTCCTCTTTTTTAGTCAATTCTCTTGTTTCTTGAATTTGAATCAATTCATCTTTTGCGTCAGACAACTTATTTTCTTCCACTTCAAGAATATCTGAAATCAAATCATATTTATCGAAAACATCTTGTAAAGTGATGTTACTTTTTCCAGCTTCAAAATCATCTACATAAATTTCGAAATACACATACATGGCGCGAGCATCTGTAAAATTGGCTCTGTCATTATTAAATACACCGTCCAACAAATTAAAAACCTCTGCTTTTGTTCCCACTTTATTATCAAATAAAATCAAAGCTTTTTTGATTTTGTTTGGCTTTCCATTGTTTGGAATGTATTTATCAAAATCATCTAAAAGTTGCATTAAATCTTTAACTTGTGCTACTTTTTCTTCTTCCGTTTTTGCGTTGTCCACAAAATAAGTGATGGTTGGCTCGCCATACAAATAAATAGCTTGATGAAAATCGGGGCAGCTTTTTCTGAGTATTGTTAGATGTTTTAAGGCCTCTTCATATTTTTTGTTTTTGGCAGCATCTGCGAACAATGATAGTTCGGTTGCACAATCCACTTCTTGTGCATTAGCAGTAAATACTACAAGAAAAAATGCGAATAATAATTTTAATTTAGTTTTCATTTTGGTTTTTTTTCTATTAATCATATTTAATTTTCTGGAACCATTTATCGTTTATTGTAAAACCAACGGTTAAGTTGTAATAGTCTTCTTGCACTAGATTTTGATTTGTTGTTCCTCTTTTACCAACTTCAAATCCAAGGTTTACTTTTGAAAACGGACCTCCCAGTGGAAGACCTAAGCCAAAAGTCGTGCCAAAGTCTGTAATCGATTCATTTTGGATGATTAAACCTGTATTTTCATATCGCAAACCAGCTCTATAAGTGATTCTGCTTATGTAGCTACTGAATGAATTGTATTTCGGTACGAAAAAGCCACCTACGCTTATTTGATAAGCAGGCTCAAAAGTTGCATTTTGCACATCATTAAAACGATTATCCAAATTTCCCGAAAGTTGCGTGGTAAATTGAGCCCCAGCCATCCATTTGTTTGTTTCGCCGATGCCGGCACCGAAAGACAACTTCGACGGAATAACGATGGTTCTATTGGGCACAATAATATTCTCATTATCTACAACTAGCTCGCCAAAAGTTGCAGAAAAAGCCACGGTTGATAATGTTCTTGTGTTGGCTGCGTTTAACTTGGCTTCGGGCGCGTAAGTAAAACTTCCGTAACCTACTAGCTTCTTATTGATTGGTTTTTTGTACATCAATCCGAAATTGGACATAAAACCATTTAAGGTAGATCGATCCAATTCGCGTGTTCCTGTTTCTATACCTGTAATAAACTCAGAATTTTTGGTTTCTATATTTCCAAAGTCATAATTGATTGTGGCACCCACAGACAAGCTTTTCGTGATTTCGTAACCGAAAGACATAAAAACACGGTTGATTCCACCCTCGCCTTCGAACAATTGCGTCACATCTTGGTTGTTTTCAGTAAATGTATTTCTGGATTTATATCCAACACTTGTAAAAGGCATTAATCCAAAATTCATTCCTAGTTTTCCGAACGGCAAACCCACTGCTAAAAAATCTAAAGTTGTGCGTTGTGTCTGACCTTCGCCACTGTTTGATTTTAAAGTATTCCAATTATTGCTACCTCCAATGGTAAAAGTTGTCAATTTTAATGAGGCATTGGCTGCTGGATTCTGCAAATTCAAGTGGATACTGTCAGCATAAACCGCCATTCCACCCATATTTGTGTTTTCAAAACCATCTCTGTATTTTATTTCACCTATTCCATAATAAGAATAGGGAGAGGAAGTACCGTTTTGAGCCCACAGAAAACTTGAAAATAAAATTCCTACGAGGACTATAAATCTTTTAACCATTATGGATTTTGTATTGAAAAGTATGATACAAACTTTCTATTAAAAAATTTGAATTGGCAAATATGGTATTTTTTAATCGTTTAGCCAAAAAATCAGTATCACCACCCGTTAAAATTATTGTAAAATTTTCTACCGAACTCTTTATCAGATTTATATATTGTTCAATTTCAGCAATGACACCCAAAACAATTCCTGCATGAATAGATTCTGAGGTAGATGCGCCGATGTTATTCGCTGGAAATTGCAGTGCTAAAAGTGGGAGTTTGTCAGTGAATGAATGAAGTGACTTGTATCGCAGGCTCAAACCGGGCGAAATGCCGCCGCCGAGATATTGGTTTTTGTCATTAATAAAATCATACGTAATGCAAGTGCCAGCATCAATCACCAAACGATTTGTGTTTGGAAACTTGAGCACTGCGCCAGAAGCAAGCACCATTCGATCTATTCCTAAAGTATGCGGAGTTACATATTTGTTATCAAATGGAAAGCCAAATGTTCGGTCAATGACTACTTTTTGAACATACATTGGGATTTCTAACTTCATTTCGGCATCGTTTTTTACCGACGACATCACCAAATGAGATATATTTGGGTATTGGACAAAAATATTATGTAAATTTTCTTGCATTTCTGTGTAAAGAAAAACCGTCTGAAACACTATGCTATCTTGCTCAAAAACAGCTACTTTTGTCCTTGAATTTCCAATATCTACTACTAAAACCATTTTTTTTGATTCATTAATTTAAAAAATAAACGCATTTTTTTAATAATTGTTTTGCATAGAATTAAAATGATACTATATTTGCACCCGCAATAGCACCGGTACCTTAGCTCAGATGGTAGAGCAATGGACTGAAAATCCATGTGTCCCTGGTTCGATCCCTGGAGGTACCACTTCAAACCCTTAATTTCTTTATGATATTAAGGGTTTTTTGTTTTTACACTTGAACAACAACTTTCCAACAAAAAAACGAGATTCTTCAATTCATCATTGAAAAATCCCGTTTTACTTTTGTGACCGCGGAGGGATTCGAACCCCCAACCCTCAGAGCCGAAATCTGATATTCTATCCAATTGAACTACGCAGCCTTTGTATTATTGTGTCAATAATTTCTTTACCACGGTCGAAATTGTTTTCCCATCTGCTTGACCTGCCAATTCTTTCGAAGCTAAGCCCATCAATGCGCCCATGGATGCCATACCTGAAAAACCATTTTCTTGCATAATGGCCGCCACTTTTGAAGTAACTTCCTCTTCACTTAATTGTTTGGGCAAATATTTCTCAATAATGCTCGCTTGATTAATTTCTGGCTCAGCCAAATCTTGTCTTCCTTGTTGGATATAGATGGCTGCACTGTCTTTTCTTTGTTTTACCAAACGTTGCAACAACTTGATTTCATCTTCTGCCGACAATTCATCTTTTGCACCACCTTCTGTTAATGCCAACAAAACCGCTGATTTTACAGCTCTCAATGCTTCTAATGCTACGGTGTCTTTGGCGCGCATTGCATTTTTTATATCTTCACTAATCACAACTTGTAAGCTCATCTCTTGATTATTTAAATTTTATAAAACAGTTTGCAAATGTAAAAAAAATAACCCGAAGATTGATTTCAATTTTCGGGTTATTCTATATGTTGGCTACCGTTTTAATCTACATTGTCATGTAAAAAAGGATTGTTTGAACGAATTTGTAATTCATTGTTGCTGTCAGTCCCTAAAGATGTTCTCGATGTGTTGCTTTGATTATTGGGCGCATCTAGTTGAAGTCCAGCTCTTTTAAATGCTGGCTCTTTTTCCATTTCATCAATTCTTGCGTTGGTGTTGTGAAACTTATAATTAAAATCTTTCAATTTGCGTTTGCGTTCTTCCGCTCTCAATCTTAAGGTTTCTTCAATGGTCATCTCGCTCGGATTGACATGCAATTCTGGTGCTGAAAAACGAGGTTCTGCTTCTTCTTTTTTAACGGTGATATTTAATTCTTCGTCTAAATTTTCGAAAGTTGGAACCGAAGTTTTTGGTTTAGAAGAAATAAGTTCTTGCTCGTAGTCCATATACTCTTCGAGGCTGTAACGCACGACGCCTGTTTCATTTACTTCGGTAATTGGCACTAAATGTTTTGGTTCGTTGACCACAATATCATTCAAATCAAACTGAATCATCGGAGCTTTTTCTTCATTTACATGAAAATTCATCTGCGTAGGCTCCTCAAATAATTCTTTGCTGATTTTATTTTCGTACGATTTTAAATCCGTTACTTCATTGATGATTTGAAAACTTGGTTGTTCTTTTTTAGGAGAAATAATTTCGAAAACAACTTCCATATTTCTGATGGCCTCTGTTGTGGCTAATAATTGAGATTCGTTTTCCTTTTCAAATGTGAAAGTGGGTGTTTCCTCTTCAAAATCATCTTCCACTAAAGCATGCACTATTTTGTCAGTGCTTGATGTGATGGGTGTATCAAAATCTATTTGTGTTACTGGATTGTTTTTCGCAATCAATGAAACTTCATTTTTTTGTTCGTCGTTGAGTGTGTGGATAATTTTTGTTGGCTCAACATTTACAATTCCTTTTTGTTGTTCAATATCAAAACCTGTAGCAATTACAGTAACGGCTACTGCTTCGCCTAGGGATTCGTCTTCGCCAACCCCCATAATGATGTTGGCACTGTTGCCTGCTTCATTTTGGATGTAGTCGTTTATTTCGCCAATTTCGTCAATAGTAATTTCAACAGAACCCGAAACTATTAAAAGCAATACATTTTTAGCTCCTTTGATTTTGTTGTCATTTAATAAAGGCGAATCCAAAGCAGTTGTAATGGCTTCTTTTGCACGGGTTTCGCCTGAGGCAGTTGCCGAACCCATAATAGCTGTTCCACTGTTGGACAAAACTGTTTTTGCATCGCGCAAATCGATGTTTTGCGTGTAGTGGTGTGTAATTACTTCTGCAATTCCTCTTGATGCTGTTGCCAAAACTTCATCCGCTTTTGAAAATCCAGCTTTGAAACCCAAATTTCCATAAACTTCTCTCAGTTTGTTGTTGTTAATCACAATAAGAGAATCGACTTGTTTGCGCAATCTTTCCACACCAATTAAAGCCTGTTCTGAACGAACTTTGCCTTCAAATTGGAATGGAATCGTTACGATGCCGACAGTCAAAATATCTTTTTCTTTTGCCATTTGAGCAATGACGGGAGCCGCACCAGTGCCCGTACCACCTCCCATACCAGCAGTAATGAATATCATTTTGGTGTTAGAGTCCAACATTTTTTCGATGAGTTCCATGCTTTCCATCGCCGATTGTTGACCCACATCTGGATTGGCGCCTGCACCCAAACCTTCCGTTAAGTGCACACCCAATTGAATTTTGTTGGGCACGGGACTGTTTTGCAAAGCCTGTGCATCAGTATTGCAAACAATAAAATCTACTCCTTTGATTCCTTGTTTAAACATGTGGTTGATAGCGTTACTTCCGCCGCCGCCAACTCCGATTACTTTAATTACATTCGATTGATTTTTTGGTAAATCGAAGGAGATACCTCCAAAATTTGTTAAATCTTCCATACTAATTGGGGTTTTGTATTGCTTATTTTTTTATTCTGCGTTGTCTAAAAAATCTTTAAATTTTTCCACATATCGATCGAAAAACGATTTTTTGATGCGGGTTTCTGTCGAATTAGCTACTTTCTCTTTTTCTTCTAATGCTTCTTTGGCAACTCGTTCGGCTTCTTGTTCTTTTCGTTTTATTTCTTCGATTCGTTGTGCTTCTGCCATTTGATTTAAACGAATCATTTCTAATTCTCGCTCGCGTGCTCTTTCGTTTTCTCTTTCAATTTCTCGTGCCTTTTCTTTTTCTTTTTCGATTTCTGTAAAAGGCACCGCCCCAATCGAACCCGTTTCGAAGCTATTCATCACAAGTCCAACTGCAGTTGCAAAAAGTGGACTTGAAATGGCTTCGCCTGAATTGCCTGCCAAATGTTCGTTGGGGTAGCCAATCCGTGTGTCTAAGCCTGTGATATATTCGACCAATTGTTTGATGTGTTTTAATTGTGAACCACCACCTGTTAAAACAATACCCGCAATTAATTTTTTTCTGTTAATATCATAACCATAGACTTTGATTTCGGCAAAAACCAACTCAATGATTTCTACTACTCGAGCATTGATTATTTTTGATAAATTTTTCAATGAAATTTCTTTTGGTTCTCTTCCTCTTACACCGGGAATTGATACGATTTCATTTTCCTTGTTTTCACCTGGCCAAGCCGAACCAAACTTCACTTTTAATAATTCTGCTTGCTTTTCAATGATCGAACAGCCTTCCTTGATGTCTTCGGTAATCACATTGCCACCAAAAGGAATCACGGCTGTATGACGAATGATGCCGTCTTTGAAAATAGCCAAATCAGTCGTTCCACCACCAATATCAATCAAAGCCACACCGGCTTCTTTTTCTTCTTGACTCAACACGGCATCTGCGGACGCAAGTGGCTCAAGCGTTAGTCCTGACAATTCGATGCCTGCACTTTGCACACATCTTCCAACATTTCTGATGGAAGCAGCTTGCCCAACCACCACGTGAAAACTACTTTCCAATCTTCGGCCTGACATTCCAATCGGTTCTTTTATTTCAGATTGACCGTCAATTTTGAATTCTTGCGGCAAAACATGAATGATTTCTTCGCCGGGCAACATGGCCAATTTATGTACTTGCTTGATTAACTGGTCAATATCAGTTGCATCAATCACTTCGTCGGGATTGTTTCTGCTCACATAATCGCTGTGTTGCAAACTTCGGATGTGTTGTCCGGCAATGCCAACCACCACATCGTGAATTTTAAAGCCTGAGTTTTCTTCTGCTTCTGCAACCGCTGCTTGTATAGACTGAATAGTTTGCATGATGTTGTTGACAACACCTCTGTTCACACCTAGGCTTTTGGACTTTCCAATCCCAAGAATTTCGAGTTTCCCATATTCATTTTTCTTTCCAATCATAGCCACAATTTTAGTTGTGCCAATGTCTAAACCTACTGCAATTTTTTCTTTTTCCATGCCCTAACTTTTTGTACAAACAACTTGTTCTGTGAATCTCAAATTTATTTTACTATATTCATGCGTTTTCGGGTTGTTTACCGATTTCTGAAAAAACGCCTTGTAATTGGCAAATTTCCGCAGGATATTTACCGGCTTTCCAAAATCAATTTCATAATCGAAAGCCCTGTTTCTGAGTTTAAAATTCCCGTTTGATAACATTTCTATTCCAACAATTTGTTTTGTCAAAAAAACATCTTGATCAATGGCTTGAAGCACTTTCAAAATTGAATTTTTTGTTATTTCGTTATAATCACCGCTAAACACAGGAACTCTTGCCGAATAACTTTCGGAAACGGGCATTTTCGTACCATTTTTATCAATATAAAAAACTTCGTTCATAGAAAAAACCCTTGCGATAGGTCTTTTTTGTTCTACGCGTGCATATAATTGCCCATCAACCGAAAGATAAATCTCTGATTGTTGGACAAATGGATGTTGGGTTATTTTATTTTCAAGTTGTTTCAAATCTAACTGAACTTTTTTATAATCAGATAACGTTGTGTTTTTTTCTATTAACAATTTATTAACCGAGTCGTGGGTAATGAATAAAAACTCATTTCCAACAAATTCGATGTTTACCTCTTTCAATGTTCTTTCGTTATTTCGATTGTTTGTAAACGAAAAAAGAAAGAGCATGCCACCACATAGCAAAACCAATCTAATGGTAGAAAATTGTAGCCATTTACTTTTCATGTTGTTGAAATTTAGTTTGACTTATTTTTCCTTCCAATGCTTTTTTGATTTCTGGCACCCATTCGCCAATGTCGCCTGCGCCAATGGTTACGAATATATTGTTATTTGATGCCAATAATGCTGTTATTAGGTTTTCTTTGGCAATCCATTTTTTGTCTTTCGAATCTATCATTTTCAACAACCAAGAACTATTTATTCCGGGAATGGGCAATTCTCTAGCGGGATAAATTTCCAATAACAAAACAGTGTCAAAACGACTTAACTGATAGGCAAAGTCTTTGGCAAAATCTTGTGTTCTTGAAAATAAATGCGGTTGAAAAACAACAGTGATTTTTTGGTTGGGATATAATTCTCGCAAAGCATCGTGCACGGCTTGAATTTCGGTGGGATGATGCGCATAATCGTCCACATAGACCAATTCTTTGGTTTTGATTTGATAAGAAAATCTTCTTTTGATGCCTTTAAAAGTGTCAAAGCTTTTTCGAATTTGATGTGCATCAACTCCTTGACTATAAGCCATTGCAAAAGCCGTGAGCGCATTCATCAAATTATGACGTCCTGGCAAATGAAAAACAAAATCAGTCAAAACACCTTGTGGAGTTTTTATATCAAAATGATAACTTCCATCTACAATTTGAATGTTTTGAACGGTAAAATCCGCCTCTGTTTCAATACCCAAAGTGGTGCCATGCAAAGGCAAAACAATAGGATGGAAAAGATTTTTGGGATTTTCTACTTTGTGAGCAAATTCTAAAAACGAAGCTTCGATAGCATCTGCATTGCCATAAATATCCAAATGATCGGCATCCATAGAAGTAATGCAAGCCACGTTTGGATGCAATTGCAAAAAAGATCGATCGAACTCATCGGCTTCCACCACTGAAATGGAACTTCCATTGCCCAACAAATTTGATTGATAATTTTCTAAAATACCACCCAAAAAGGCGGTCATGTCTGAATTGTTTTCAAATAAAACATGGGCAAGAATAGCAGAAGTAGTTGTTTTTCCGTGGGTGCCCGCCACTGCGTAACAAAATGTGTTTTGCGTGATTAAACCCAACACAGTCGCACGTTTTAAAACATTGAATTTGTTTTCTATAAAATATTGTAATTCTTCGTGATGATTTGGCACCGCTGGCGTTATCACGACTAAAGTTGTGGAAGGATTTTTAAATTGAGATGGAATTTGCGCAACATCGTCTTCAAAATGAATTTCAATGTTTTGAGACATCAAAGCAGTCGTGAGCGTTGACGGAGTTTTGTCGTAACCCGCCGCACTTTTCCCGATTTGCACAAAATAACGTGCAAGCGCACTCATGCCGATGCCGCCAATCCCGATGAAATAGACTTGATGTATGTTTGCTAGATTCACGATTTTTTGTTTATAATTTGTTCAATAATATCCGCAATATCTTGGGTTGCTTTGGGTTTGCCTAGTTTTAAAATGGAATTCCCAAGCGATGTTCTTTTCGACTCGTTGGTTATCAAATCAGAAAAAATACTTTCAAATTCGGTTGCTATTTTCGATTCTTTCATCAAAATAGCAGCCCCGTTTTCTGAAATAGCTTGTGCATTTTTAGTCTGATGATCTTCAGCAACGTGTGGCGAAGGAATAAAAATGACAGGTTTTCCAACCAAACACAATTCTGACACTGAAGAAGCTCCCGCTCTTGAAATAATGACATCGGCTGCGGTGTACGCTAAATCCATTTTTGAAATGAAAGGCAACACCCGAACACGATCTGACTGCAAACTTTCGTAATCATTGGCATAAAACTTTCCGCATTGCCAAATGATTTGCAAATCTAACTTTTTGAAATAATCCAGTCGATTGGCTACCAACTGATTGATGGCACGCGCACCCAAACTTCCACCTAAAACCAACAATGTTAATTTATCTTTTTCTAATTGAAAATGAGCCAATCCTTCTTCTCTTTTGGTGGACAAATCCAATAAATCTTGTCGAACAGGATTGCCCGTTAAAACAATTTTATTGGCTGGGAAAAATGATTCCAAATTTGGATAGGCCACACAAATTTTCCATGCTTTTTGGCTCAACCATTTGTTTGTGATACCGGGATAAGAATTTTGTTCTTGAATCAAAGTCGGAATGCCTAATTGCGCTGCTGCTTTCAACAAAGGACCAGATGCAAAACCACCCGTTCCGATGGCAATATCGGGCTGAAAATCTTTGATTATTTTTCTTGCGTCCAAAATACTTTTCAATAATTTAATTGGGAAAAGTAAGTTGTCGAAAGTCAATTTTCTTTGAATACCCGCAATCCACAACCCTTTAATTTCGAAACCTGCTTCAGGCACTTTTTGCATTTCCATTTTATCTTTTGCACCTACAAACAGGAACTGAGCGTCGGGAAAACGCTTTTTGAGTTCGTTCGCAATGGCAACAGCCGGATAAATATGTCCGCCTGTGCCACCGCCACTTAAGATAAATTTGTAAGGTTTCATTATATTTTATTTTTTACAGCATCCATCGGATTACCTTTTGATTGGTCTTCGATTGAAAATGCCTCTTCATCTTCTAATTGTTCTATGTTTGAAAGCGCTTCCGCCTCTTGTGTTTCCAGTTCATCTTGTGCCAATTGTTGGTCAATCAGTTTTTGAAGAGCTGCTTCTCGGCGTTCTTTTTCGGTTTGTTCCGCTTTGATTTCTTCCTCTTTTTTAGTTACATTCAAAATAATGCCCAAAGCCGCACAAGTGATCCAAATAGAACTACCACCACTACTTATTAACGGAAGCGTTTGCCCCGTCACTGGTAACAACGAAACTGCCACACCCATATTGATTAATGCTTGAAAAATCAATGGAAACCCCAATCCGACGATGAGGAATTTCCCAAATAAATTGGTGGTTTTTTGAGCCACTAACAGAAATCTAAAAAAGAGCAATAAATAGAAAGACAAAGTAGCAGCACCACCAAAGAGTCCAAACTCTTCAATGATGATGGCGAAAATAAAATCGGAGGAAGATTGAGGCAAGAAATTGCGTTGCACACTTTTTCCAGGCCCTAATCCTTGCAAACCGCCCGTTGCAATGGCTGTTTTCGCTCTTTCCACTTGATACATTTCATCGGGGTCGTTTTTATCGCCATCGACAAAACGCTCGATTCTGTTTTCCCAAGTTTGCACCCTGCTGGTGAGCGGACTTGGAAATGCTTTGCCTACCAAATAAAATAACAACAAAGCACCAAAACCCAATCCAATGACATACACCATATATTTTATGGGATATTTACCGATGAAAACGAGCATCAAAACCATCGAAAATATCAAAGCAGCGGTAGAGAAATTGGCTGGTAATATAAAAACCAATGTCAACCCCACTGGCAACCACAAATCGATCAATGATTGTTTAAAATTTTGTGGCTTTTCGAAATTTTTAGCTAAATATCGAGCTACATAAATCATCAAAATCAAGAAAGCCAAGGTTGAGGGTTGAAAAGAAACTCCCACAAAAGGAATTTGAATCCAACGACTTGCATTTGCACCGCCAATGGCTGTTCCTTTGAACAAAGTGAAAGCCAACAATAGCCAAACAAAAGGCAAAAGAAAACGTGAAAAGGTACGATAATACAAATAAGGCACTTTTTGAACCTGATAAATGATCAACATCCCCGCCATGATGTGCACAAAATGTTTGATCAAATAGCTTAAAGTATTCCCCGTTCCATGACCAGCATAAGCCAAATTACTGCTTGCGCTAAAAATAGGCATAAAGGAAAATAAAGCCAATAGGGCTACGAAAGACCATATCCCTTTATCACCTTTAAGATTTCCTATAATACTGTTCATTTTTAAGTTATTATGCGTTGTGATTTATGAATTATAAATTTTTGATAGCCTCTTTGAACTGGTGGCCACGATCTTCATAGTTTTGAAACAAATCGAAACTAGCGCATGCAGGAGAAAGCAAAACAGTATCGCCTTTTTCAGCCAAACTGTAAGCAATGCGCACGGCTTCGTTCATTGAATCTGATTCTGAAATAACGTCCACAACATTGCCAAAAGACTGAATGATTTTTGTATTATCGAGTCCCAAACAAACGATCGCTTTCACTTTTATACGCACTAATGGCATGATAAAATCGTAGTCGTTGCCTTTGTCCACACCGCCCATGATTAAAACAATGGGAGTTTTGACAGAATCTAAAGCATATTGCACAGAATTGACATTCGTGGCTTTGGAATCGTTGATAAAAACAACATCGTTCAACTTAGTTACTTTTTCCAGTCGATGTTCCACCCCGTGAAAAACTTGCATGCTTTGACGAATTGATTCTTTTCTAATTCCAAGAAGCGATGCTGCTGATGAAGCCGCCATTGTGTTTTTGTGGTTGTGTTTTCCTTCGATTGAAATTTCGTTGATGTTCATGGTAAATGTTTCCGTATTGAGTTTAAAATATAATTTTTGTTCGTCTGAAAATGCGCCTGCTTCTATTGACTTTTCGATAGAAAAAGGCACTTTTTGTGCTTTGATATGGTGTCTTAAAAAACCTTGTGCAATGGTTTCATCGTCAGCATCGTAAATAAAATAATCGTCTTCTGTTTGATTTTGTGCAATTCTGAATTTTGCGTCAGCATACAAATCAAATTGGTAGTTGTATCTATCCAAATGATCGGGTGTGATATTGGTCAAAATGGCTATATGCGGTTTGAAAGTAAAACAATGATCAAGTTGAAAACTACTGATTTCCAACACATAAAAATCAAAATTTTGAGTCGCCACTTGCCATGCGAAACTTTGTCCAATATTGCCAGCGAGCCCAACGTTGAAACCTGCGGATTTGAGCAAATGATATACAACCATTGTCGTGGTGGTTTTGCCGTTGCTGCCTGTAATGGCGACTATTGCTGCGTTGGTATGTGGTGCTGCAAATTCAATTTCAGAAACTATTTTGATGCCTTTTTCCTCGCACAATCTCACGATGTTTGCATTGTTTGGAATACCCGGGCTTTTCATAACTACAGTAGCATCAAGGATTTTGTTTTCCGAATGCACTCCCGACTCGTATTGAATTTGATGATCGTCGAGCACTTTTTTATAAGCATCTGAAATGAGCCCACGATCGGACACAAAAACTTCATAGCCCAGTTTTTGACCCAAAATTGCAGTGCCTACTCCACTTTCGCCCGAACCTAAAATAACGAGTTTCATTTATCTTAATTTTAAAGTTACGATGGATAGAATGGACAATAAAATCCCTACAATCCAAAATCGACTGACAATTTTACTTTCGTGAAAACCTTTCTTTTGGTAATGATGATGCAAAGGCGACATGAGGAATATTCTTCGGCCCTCGCCGTATTTTTTCTTGGTATATTTAAAATAGCCCACTTGAATAATTACAGATAAATTTTCGGCCAAGAAAATACCACAAATAACCGGAATCAATAATTCTTTTCTGATCGCAATAGCAATCACGGCAATGATACCGCCGATGGTCAAACTTCCCGTATCGCCCATAAAAACAGATGCCGGAAAACTATTGTACCAGAGAAAGCCGACCAAAGCACCCGTAAAAGCTGTGATGAAAACAGTCATTTCGCCCGAATTCGGAATATACATGATATTCAAATAATTAGAAAAAATAATGTTTCCCGAAACGAATGTAAAGATGCCGAGCGTCAAGACGGAAATTGCGGATGTTCCAGCGGCCAAACCATCGATACCATCGGTAAGATTGGCGCCATTTGAAACAGCGGTTACAATAAAAATAACCACAGGAATGAAAATCAACCAAGCCCATGATTGATAATTATCGCCTAAAAATGAAAGTACCTCAGCATAGTTCAATTCATTGTTTTTGAAAAAAGGAATGGTCGTGGCGGTAGATTTAATTGGCTCAGCACTAACCACTTCTGTGGCACTTTTTCCAACTACATTTTTGATGGTTACATTCGGATGAAAATAGAGCACTGCGCCCACAATGATTCCCAAACCTACTTGACCTATTACTTTGAATTTTCCGTGCAATCCTTTTTTATCTTTTTTAAATATTTTAATATAATCGTCTATAAATCCGATTGTTCCCATCCAAAGCGTGGTAACAATTAACAGAATGATGTAAATATTATCCAATTTAGCAAACAACAAAACAGGGACTAAAGTGGCCAAAATAATAATCAATCCGCCCATGGTTGGCGTGCCCGCTTTTTGCGCTTGACCTTCTAAACCAAGTTCGCGAACTGTTTCGCCTACTTGTTGATTCCTTAAGAAATTGATGATTTTTTTACCAAAAACCATCGATATTAATAAAGAAGAAATCACAGCCAATCCTGCTCTAAAAGTGATGTACTGAAACACTCCGGTGCCGGGAATGTTAAGTGTTTTGTCTAAATATTCAAATAAATAGTAGAGCATTGCTTTATTTGTTAAGTTGAATTAATATTTCACGAACGGTCTCTAAATCATCAAAAGGATGTTTTACGCCCATAATTTCTTGATAATCTTCATGTCCTTTGCCAGCAATCAAAATAATATCGTTAGGGCTTGCCATTTGACAGGCGGTTTTGATGGCTTGTTTTCTATCTAAAACTGTAACGTACTTTTTAAAATGTAGGGGTTCTACGCCACTTTCCATTGCATCAAGAATGGCTTGCGGATCTTCAAATCTTGGATTGTCGGAGGTAAAAACCACTTGATTGCTCAAAGCAGTGGCTATTTGCGCCATCACCGGTCGCTTTGTAGCATCTCTATTGCCACCACAACCCACAACGGTAATTAATTTTTCGTTGTTGGTTCTGATTTCATTCAAAGTAGAAATCACATTTTCGAGTGCGTCTGGGGTGTGTGCATAATCGACAATAGCAGTGATTTTTAGATCTGAAATAAAAAATTGAAATCTTCCTGCAACACTTTCTAATTCTGACATCAATCGAAGTACTTCTAAAGAATCCATGCCCAATTCAATGGCCGTTGCATAAATCGCTAAGGCGTTGTAAGCGTTGAAACTTCCTATCAAACGAATCCAAACTTCTTGACCGTTGATTCTTAATTGCAAACCTGTAATTTGATTTTCAAGGATTTGCGCTCGATAATCAGCATACGATTTTAGTGCATAACCGCAAACTTTGGCTTTGGTGTTTTGCACCATGATGGCACCGTTCTTGTCGTCAAGATTTGTAATGGCAAATGCTGATTTAGGCAAATAATCAAAGAAAGCCTTTTTAACATCGCGGTATTCCGCAAAAGTTTTATGATAATCTAAATGATCATGCGAAAGATTTGTGAAAATGCCACCTTTGAAATGTAGGCCATGAATTCTTCTTTGATGAATTCCGTGCGAACTGACTTCCATGAAGCAATATTCAACACCGTTTTCCAGCATTTCATGTAAATATTTATTAATTGATAGCGAATCTGGCGTGGTGTGTGTGGCAGGAAAAGTAGCCTCATTAATTTTCACCTTCACAGTGGATAATAAGCCTGTTTTGAAACCCGCTTTTTGATACAATTCATATAACAAAGAGGCAACGGTTGTTTTTCCATTCGTACCTGTAACGCCTACTAATTGCAACTTTGTGGACGGATTTCCGTAAAAATTTGATGCCATATAAGCCAATGCTTCCTGCGCATCTTGCACTTTGATGTAAGTGATTCCATTGACAATTCTTTCGGGAAATTCTTCGCAAATAATAGCAATAGCACCTTGATTGACCGCTTTTTCAATGAACTGATGTCCATCTGATTGTGTGCCTTTGATAGCAACAAAAACATCGTCTAAAGCTACCAATCGCGAATCGAATTGGATGTTTCGAACCGCAATTTCGGTAGAACCTTTAATGCTCTCAATAGCAACTTTATATAATATGTCTTTTAGTAAATTCACGATACTTTAAGATAAATAATGGAATTAGGAATCAGTTTTTGACCAGGTAAGACGGATTGAGCTTTCACAAACCCGGCAGGATTGCCAACAATTTTTACTTTTATATGCAAGTTTTCTAACAAAGCAATGGCATCCATAGCCGACATTCCTTTGACATTTGGAATCACTTTATAGCCTTGTTGCACTTTTATATGATAATCGTTGTATTTTTTTTCTTGTGATTCAGGCAACATATTCAAAGACTTGATTTCGTTGTTAGAAGGCAAATCAGTAAAAACTTTTTGTGCAATTCTTTTAAAAACGGGTCCTGCAACATCGGCTCCGTAATAACCAATGTTTTTACTTGGTTTATGCACCACAACAATGCAAGAATATTTCGGTTCGTCGGCTGGGAAATAGCCCACAAAAGAAGAAGCGTAATACATATTGTCTTTGTTGCTGTAATCAACTTGCGCTGTTCCTGTTTTGCCTGCCATGGAGAAATTTTTGGAATACAAACTTTTGCCTGTTCCGTTTTTAACTACATTTTCCAAAAGTGCTTTGATTTTCGCAATCGTTTCTGG
The DNA here is from genome assembly GCA_040379105.1 of Flavobacterium sp. Classification (GTDB taxonomy): domain Bacteria; phylum Bacteroidota; class Bacteroidia; order Flavobacteriales; family Flavobacteriaceae; genus Flavobacterium. Next base: position 17,300 of record JBEILV010000003.1, on the reverse strand, counting down.
AGAAGCCACTGACGGATGAATAACCTCTTTGTTGAAAGATTTGATGGTTTTGTTCCATTCTTTTATTTCCTTTACAAAATAAGGTTTCACCATTTCGCCATTGTTTGCAATCGCATTGTACATGGTTAAGGTCTGTAAAGGCGTTAAAGCCACATTATAACCGTAGGCCATCCAAGGCAAAGTGGTGCCCGACCAACTGTTTGTATTAGGCTCATGCACAATAGGTTTTCCCTCACCAATAATCTGCAAACCAAGCGGTTCGTGAAGTTTCATTCTTTTGATGTGTGCCAAATATTTTTCAGGTTGGTTTTTATACGCATCAAAAACAGCACGAACTAAAATAGTATTGGAAGAAACTTCAAAACCTTCTGCCAATGATATTTTTCCATAGCCGCCTTTCTTAGAATCTCTTACTTTTCGGTTGTAAATATTGATAATTCCACCGTTAGAATCGTAAACCGAGCTTGTATCGGCCAATTTATCTTCCAACAAGGCAATCAAATCCATCAGTTTAAACGTAGAACCAGGCTCTTGAGATTCGGCCACTGCATAATTTTGTGCTTCGAAATAATCGCCTGCTTCGGTTCTTTTCAAATTAGAAATGGCTTTCACTTCGCCTGTTTTGGTTTCCATGACCACAACACAACCATGATCGGCTTCATATTTTACCAATTGCTTTAAAAGCGCATGATGTGCAATGTCTTGAATATAAACATCGATGGTAGAAATCACGTCGTAGCCATCTTGAGGCTCTAACTCATTTTCGTCGCGAATAGGTTTCCATTGGCCTTTTGCCATTTTTTGCATCAATCGCTTGCCATCTTTTCCATTCAAATATTCTTTAAAAGCCCATTCAATTCCTTTGCCCGATTGCTGTCCTTCATCGCCTGATCTTTCATAGCCAATCGTTCTTTCGGCAACCAAACCTATAGGATGTTCGCGAATTGTTTTTTGTTCGATGATGATACCACCTTTGTAAACCCCTAAATTGAACAAGGGAAAACTTTTGATTCTTAAATGGTCGGTATAATTCAAATTTTTTGCAATCAAAAAATACCGACTTTTATTAGCTTTTGCCTTGAGCAAGGCGGTTTTGTAATATTGACTTGTTTGCCCAAGCATGATGGACAATGAATCGGCCAAAGCTTGAAGGTTTTTGTCGAAATCTTCTTTTTTTGGTGCCAAAGCATCAAATCTAATCGTGTAATTTGGAATAGAAGTGGCTAACAAACTTCCATCGGATGAATAAACATTGCCTCGATTGGCTGGAATCACAAAATTTTTGACTGTTCGTTCTTTGGCTAATTTTTTATAATATTCGCCTTCGTTGATTTGAATATTAGTCACTTTGATAATCACAGCAGCAGCCATCAGTAAAATAAATACTGACACCAAGTAAATACGGTACGTGATATGTTTGTCGTTTAATTCCATATCTTTTGAAACCAATTTTTAGGCTTTTGCGATTTTACTCTAATTTTTACAGGCGGAGTTTCCGATGGCAAAATACCTTTTCCTTCCATTTTCATAGTGATGGTACTTTCCATTTTCAACTTCATTAATTCTGAACGGCGGTCCACAAAAACAGATCGCAATTCTTTCACTTCATTGTTTAAAGCTAGAATTTCAAAACTTTTGCGCTCATAATTATGCGTATTCGCAATCATGAGCATGGCTAAAAGCAGCACATACAAGATAAAACGCCAATTTTTAAAGGCGTCTTCATTGACCAAATATCTGGCCCTGAGTATATCGTATATTCTACTGTTTTTCATTTTTTTGATAGTTTTATCAACTATACATTATATAGGTAACTATTTTTATTTCTTTTCTGCAATGCGCAATTTTGCACTTCGTGCTCTGTTGTTGATTTTAATTTCAGCATCCGTGGGCACAATCAGTTTTTCAATCATTTTAAAAGGCACCTCAAAATTTCCAAAAAAATCTTTTTCGGGTTCGCCTTCAAAAAGACCGTTGCGCATGAATCTTTTCACCAATCGATCTTCGAGCGAATGATACGAAATCACACTCAAACGTCCGCCAGTGTTGAGCAAACCGAGGGAATCTTGTAAAAATTCTTTCAAAACTTCCATTTCTTGGTTCACTTCAATTCTGATGGCTTGATAAATTTGCGCCAGAATTTTATGACTTTTAAATCCTGGTAAAAATCGTTGCAACACTGTTTTTAACTGTTCTGTACTAGCAATTTCCTCAATAGCACGTGCTTTCACAATGACTGACGCCATGCCAGCTGCGGCTTTCAATTCGCCATATTGCAAGAACACATTTTTCAGGGCGGTTTCATCGTAAGAATTGACCACTTCAAAAGCCGATAATGCGCTCGATTGGTTCATTCGCATATCGAGTGCACCTTCAAAACGGGTGGAAAAACCACGCTCAGGCACATCAAATTGATGCGAGGAAACTCCCAAATCAGCCAAAATGCCGTCCACACTTTTGACTCCATAAAAACGCAAGAACTTTTTGATGTATCTAAAATTTTCATGAATCAACAAAAAACGATCGTCGTTGATGCTATTTAAAATGGCGTCTGCATCTTGATCAAAAGCAATCAACCGACCTTCGGGTCCTAAACGACTCAAGATTTCACGCGAATGACCACCACCGCCGAAAGTGACATCGACATAAACCCCGTTGGGTTTGATATTTAAACCGTCCACAGATGGGTGTAACAAAACAGGGTTATGATATTCCATTGGTATCGTCTTGATCAAAAATTCCCATTACTTCTTCTGCTAAATCTGAAAAATCACCTGCTGCATCGTCGATTGCTTTTTCGTACAAATCTTTGTCCCAAATCTCGATGATATTGACCACCGACGACAGCACAACATCTTTCGAAATTGAAGCAAAAGCCACTAAATCCTTCGGCACGAGCAAACGACCTAAAGCATCTATCTCTACCACTTTCACACCCGCTGTAAACCGGCGAATAAAATCGTTGTTTTTCTTATTAAAACGATTCAAACGATTCACTTTCGACATCACCGCATTCCATTCGCTCATTGGATATAACTCCAAACAAGGCTGAAACACTGCCCTTTTCAATACAAAACCATCGGACAAATGAGGCTGCAATTGTTTCTTCAAAGGCGCAGGAATCATGATCCTTGCCTTTGTATCCACTTTACATTCATAAGTTCCTATAATGGTATTCAATTAGTTAGCTTTTAAATCTTACAAAGCAAAAATATAAAATTAATTACCACATTCTACCACAAAATACCACTTTGTTGATAAGTTTTACCACTTGAGCACTTCAATCGAAAATATAAATGGTTAAAACTGCAATTGATGAAGTGAAAGAATCATTGAAAAGTGCCATTTTAGAGCAACTGCTAGGGATCAATTTAAATTGGAAAAACGAATTTAAAATAATCGCACATAGTAAAATTGAGTAATTACGATTTCATATTAACGATACTAATCACGATAAAATCCACTTGTTAAAATATAATAGCTTCAAAAATATTTTATAAACCATAAAATTCTATATTTGTCAATACAAGCTAGATTTTAAAATTTGATGGAAAATCGATTTAAAAAAGACGGAAAATACACCTATTTTGAAGCAGGTGAAGGCATGCCGATTGTTGTTTTACATGGACTGATGGGAGGTTTGAGCAACTTTGATGGAGTTGCCAATTATTTTCCAACCTTGGGATATAAAGTAGTGATTCCTGAACTCCCCATTTACACACAAAACATCTTGAAAACCAATGTGAAAGCATTTTCTAAGTATGTTAAAGATTTTATAACCTACAAAGGATTTGACAAAGTAATTTTGTTAGGAAATTCTTTAGGGGGGCATATTGCTTTGTATCACACGAAGATGTATCCAGAAAAAATGGCTGGTTTAGTCATTACAGGTTCGTCTGGACTTTATGAAAGTGCGATGGGCGATAGTTATCCGAAAAGAGGTGATTATGAATACATTCGCAAAAAAGCAGAAGATGTTTTTTACGACCCAAAAATTGCCACCAAAGAAATCATCGACGATGTTTACAACACTGTCAATGACAGAATTAAGTTAATTAAAACACTTACCATTGCGAAAAGCGCCATCAGACACAACATGGCCAAAGATTTGCCAAAAATGACAACGCCCACTTGCATCATTTGGGGAAAAAATGACAAAGTGACTCCGCCCGAAGTGGCTGTTGAATTTGATGCGCTTTTACCCAATTCAGATTTATATTGGATTGATGAATGCGGACACGCTGCCATGATGGAAAAACCAGACGAGTTCAACAAAGTTTTGCATGAATGGCTCAAAAAAACCAATTTATAAACCCTGAATAAGGGTTTTATTTTTTTAAAAAATCGTATGAAAATTAAAAGTGCCGAGTTTATTATTAGCAATTCAGAAGTAGATAAATGTCCGAAAGAACCTTTGCCTGAATATGCTTTTATCGGAAGATCGAATGTAGGGAAATCGTCGTTGATTAATATGCTGACGAACCAAAAAAATCTGGCAAAGACCTCATCAAGACCTGGAAAAACACAATTAATCAATCATTTTAAAATTAACTTGAATTGGTTTTTGGTTGATTTACCGGGTTATGGCTATGCAAAAACATCCAAAAGCACCAAAGCGATGTTTCAAAAATTTATTGTTGATTACTTTGAAAAAAGAGAACAACTGGTGTGTGCTTTTGTTTTGATAGACGCGCGACTCGAAGCACAACAGATTGATTTAGAATTTATTAATTACCTCGGAATCAAAGAAGTTCCCTTTGCAATTATTTTTACAAAAGCAGATAAAATCGGTAAAACAAAAATTCAATCCAATATTGTTGATTACAAGAAAAAGGTTTTGGCGCAAGGTTGGACCGAAATGCCGCCTTATTTTGTGACTTCGTCCACAACACAATTGGGAAGAGATGAAATTTTGCAATACATTGACGACATCAATGAAAGCATTTTCAAAAACCAACTTCCTGTTTAGCTCCTACTTTTGCTTTAAATTGAGTTTTTCGGCAAAATATTCGCAAAAATCTCGCATTGTGTCTGCCATCGCTGCATCTTCCGTAGCTCTTTGATACGTGTCGGCCATGGTCAAGAGCGTTTGATGAAAGAAAATCTTCATTTCGTCCACAGGCATTTCTTTGGTCCACAAATCAATACGAAGCGATTCTTTGGTTTTGGAATCCCAAACAGCCAACAAAAATGCGTTGGAGGCTTCGGCATCTACTCCACCGTCGGGCGCAGACCAATGAATTTTTTCTGGAATTCTATTTTCGTCTAATAAGACATTGATGGTAATATCGGATTGGTGACTCATGATTTTTTGGGTTTATACTTTGCGTTTTCGTAAATCAATTTTGGTTCTAATTTTAACAATTCATCTAATGAAACTTTATTTTTATCCATATAGGACTTTACGATTTGTAATCCGAGCCAAACTCCCACTCTTCCGGGACTCTGAGAATCAATTTCTAAATAAAACTTACTAAATGGTGCTGGAGAAATAAATCGTTGGTGGTTTTTCTGACCTGTTTCAAACAATAATTTAGTATCCACAAAATATTGCCACATATACATTTCGTTTGCCACACACCAATCTTGTTGCTCTTTTGAATAACCTACAATAAGATGTTCATCGGTGTTTGGTAGCAACTGCTGTTTGATGTATTGGACTTTGCCTTCCGCTACGATTTGTTCCACGAAAATACTTTCTTTATTTCGAGGCACTAATTTTCGCACCAAAACATCGGCAACATCGGGTAAAATTTGTGAAGGTTCGAATAATTTTCTTTGATAATCGTAAAACTCGCCAACATAATATTTGTGGTTCTCGCCCAAATACAGATCTAAAGACAAAATCATCAATGAATCTGTATAAATGACTTTGTTCTGATAGTCCATTTCGCTGATTAAAGAAATGAGTCTCGAAGGAGTTTTAAACTGAGGAAAATAGAATTTAGAACGCTTTAAAACATCTTCAATTTCGGATCTGTAGGATTCTAGATTTGGAAATTTGTTTTGAACCTCTAGGTATAATTCATGATAAATTGAATCTGTGATTTTCTGGGCATAGATACTATCTGGCACTTCATTTACAAAAAATTCTGGATATTTTTTGCGAATGCTCGGAATGTCGTTTGGCGAAGCACCATACATGATTTGATCGAATCTTTCTAATTGAAGCGACAAATTAATTGTTTCCAAAGCTTTTTCGGCGGGAGCTTCATCTTTGCAACTTAACAGACCCAAAAGGACAAAAAATAAGACAAAATGTTTATTTAACATTGGAAATGTATTCTACTTTGTGATGATTTATCTAATTTTACAACTCAAAAAAAGTTTTTAAAAAGAAAATTTTAAATTTCATCATTAAAAACAAGTTGCAAATATCGTAAAACTATCCGCAAAATTGAGTTTGCATCGCACAAATTAAAACTAAAATGAACGCAGAAAAAATCAATGATTATATTGTTTCATGGCTAAAAGATTATGCTACTAAAGCCAACGTAAAAGGATTTGTAGTAGGAGTTTCGGGTGGCATTGACAGCGCAGTAACCTCCACTTTGTGCGCACAAACAGGATTAAAAACCATTTGTTTACAATTGCCCATTCATCAAGCGCAAAGTCATGTAGATAGAAAACTAGAACATATTTCGCAATTACAAAACAGATTTTCGAACGTAAGCGCAATCAATATTGATTTATCAGAAACGTTTGAACAATTAAAAAAAGCACTGCCCAATAGTGAAAACGAAGCTGCCTTTTTACTTTCGTTAGCCAATACCCGCTCTCGATTGCGGATGACTACTTTATATTATGTTGCCGGAATTCACGGATTATTGGTTGCGGGTACAGGAAACAAAGTGGAAGATTTCGGGGTTGGATTTTACACAAAATATGGCGATGGCGGAGTAGATTTAAGTCCGATTGCTGATTTGATGAAATCGGAAGTGTATGCATTGGGCGAATTTCTGCAAGTTCCAAACAGTATTTTAAAAGCAAAACCCACAGATGGATTGTTTGGCGACGATCGATCGGATGAAGATCAATTGGGAGCAAGCTATGATGAATTGGAGTGGGCAATGATGTATGAGGGCGAAGCTGAACATTGCACTTTAAGAGAAAAAGAAGTGTTGAAAATTTACAAAAAACTCAATCAAGCCAATCAACATAAAATGAATCCAATTCCGGTTTGTATGATTCCAAACGATTTAAAATTCTAAAAAAAATGCGTGAAGCGAGGTTCAAAACCATTTCAGATGTACAATTTTGAACCCAATAAGAAAAAAATTATGATAAAAGTTTGTGTGGCCGATAACCATCCTATTGTTTTTATGGATTAAAAAAACACTTTGAAAACAGTAAACTGATCAAAATTAACCATCAGGTGCGCACTTTCTTTGAAGTTATCGAGTCCTTTAGAAAAGAACCTTCAGACATATTATTGATTGATTTGGAATTAGAAGATTTTTCAAATGTAAAAATGATCAAAACTATTTTTACAGAATTTCCATTCACGAGGATCATCATTTTTTCGGGATTGGAAGACAATATTTACGCACCAAACGCCATCAAAGCTGGAGCTTCTGCTTATATTCAGAAAACAGAAACTTTAGAATCAATTTCGCAAATCATCGTTAGAGTGAGCAAAGGGAACGTGATAATCAATGAGAGCATTCAAAAAAAACCTAACTATAACGCCAAATCAATTCAAAAAGCAACGCATGTTCAAGAAAATTTCGATGCGCGAACATCAAGTATTGAAAATGCTTTGCGAAGGAAAAACGCCTCATGAAATTGCTACGATTCTTAATATTAATGATAAAACAGTAGCTACTTACAAATCTAGACTGCAAAAAAAACTAAAAGTTACTAACGTAATTGACCTGATAAACAAGGCCTTAGCTTTGCATGTTGTTTAGCATTGCACTAAACGACTAGTTTATAAATTTGCTCATAAAGCAGTGTTTTTTCAATTGGTTTTAAAATGTAACTATTGATGCCAATTTCAAAAACTCTTTTTTTGGTGGTTTCCATGATGTCGGCCGTAATGGCAATAATGGGAATATTTTTTATCCTTTCGCTAACATCGCCATTTCTTATCAAATTGGTTCAATTACTTTTCCGCATAAAAAACCGCTAGAAACTTTAATTTTGAAGTAACGAACCTTACATAATTAGCCGATAATTTCAAAATAAACATCATGTTTTGCCATTTTGATATATTTTTAAAATTTTTCGATTACACACATATAATAACTAATTGATTTAAAGCGATATAAGTAAATAAAAATCAATATTGTCCCAATATTTTGTAAAAAAATATTCAGAAAACCGTTTAATATCCTAATGGAAAAAGTTTGGTGGATATTATCAAAAAAAAGTTTTTGAAATTTAATTCTTCGGGATTAAACTATCAGAATTAACCAAATGCAAATGTTTAAAAAAGTATAAAAGATAAAAAAAATCAGTAATGCTTACATCGTTATTAATAAATTTAAGTAACAAATTTTTGAATTTTTTAAATCTCAAATTGATATTGGCTAAAAATGCAACCTATTTAAAAGAAAGAAAATTGAGAGTATAAATACAAAAATAAAATTAATGTGGGCTAAATATATAAAAACAAAAAAACCTAAATTATTGATTCACAATAATTAGGTTTATATTTTGTGGAGAAGATGGGGCTCGAACCCACGACCTCTTGGCTGCCAGCCAAGCGCTCTAGCCAACTGAGCTACATCCCCGAATGGGTGCAAATATAAACGAAATGATTTAAATAAATCCTACCAAAAGCAAGCCTTTTTTTGATTAATTTCATTTTCTTTACTTTTGAAAAAAATTAATTCCCCATGTCGAATCAACCCCTTGAAAATGGCCATATTGCAGTTGAACTTCAAAACAAAGTGGCGCACATCAGTTTTTATCATCCATTGAGCAATTCTTTTCCAACGGCTTTGTTGCAAAAACTCACGAAAGAAATTCAAGAAATAAGTCAAAATGAATCTATTAACCTTGTTGTTTTGAAAAGCGAAGGCCATGGTGCATTTTGTGCAGGAGCTTCTTTTGACGAACTTTTGAAGGTAGATTCTTTGGAAACGGGCCAACAATTTTTCTCTGGGTTTGCCAATGTGATCAATGCGATGCGCAAATGTCCCAAAATGATTGTGGGTCGCGTGCATGGAAAAGCGGTGGGCGGTGGAGTTGGATTGATTGCTGCTTGCGATTATGTTTTTGCCCATCAAAGTTCGGCAGTGAAATTGTCAGAATTGGCCATCGGTATCGGGCCGTTTGTGATTGAGCCTGTTGTTTCCAAAAAAATCGGCAAAACAAACATGAGTGCTTTAACACTTTCGCCATGGGCTTGGAAAGATGCCAAATGGGCTTTTGAAAAAGGCTTGTATCAAGAAGTATTTGAGTCGGACGAAGCTATGGATGAAGCAATCCGAGTTTATATTTCTAATATTTCGTCATACAATCCTGAGGCATTGTTTGAAATGAAAAAAATTCTTTGGGAACAAACCGAACATTGGGACGTTTTGCTTGCCGAAAGAGCTGCCTTTTCTGGAAAATTAGTGCTTTCTGATTTTACCAAAAAAGCATTGGAAGCATTTAAAAACAAGGGGAAGTAATCACTTTTTGAATATTAAATTTTGATTGCAATGAAAAAGACAATTTTTGTAATGACATCAATATTTTTGATGGTTTCGTGCGTCGAAAAAATACAAAAGTCTGAAAATAAAACATCAAAAAAAGAAATTGAACCTCAGAATAAAAGTGTGAGTGCTTTTAACACAAAAATAAAGCACCCACCATTTCTCGAAGAAACATCATTCGATGATTTTAATTCTGCTGAAAACGACACTGGTTCTGAAATAAAAAACCTTGAAATAAAAAATTATTTTAATGATAGTTCTCATGTCTATCTGAATTATGAAATTCCTTTTTCTAAAAATTTCAAAACATTCGTATTCAGTTATTTTGAAAACGAAAACGAACTTAAAACCCTAGCCACGACCTTTGATAAAAATTTTAAAAAAATTGATCAATTGCTCATTGCTTATGATGAAATTGCAGAATCTTGGTTGAGAACAAAAAGTAAAATCTTTGAAAATAAAATTGAAATAAATCACTTTGATGAATCAAGCGGTGAAATTGAAATTACCACAGAATTTTATGAACTTGACGGCCAAGGTAAATTTATAAAAATCGAAGAAAATTAGTTACAATTGATATTAAACAGTAAAATCTATTATTCAATAAATTGATTTACAATTATTTAAAAATCTCAAAAAAATCAACTCGTTTTCAACCAACCCGTAATGCTAAATCTTGATTTATAAACTGGCAAGACCTCGTGTTCCAAAACCTGACTTTCGAAAATAACCATTCTGCCTTGCAAAGGATAAACCAAAGTGGTTGCTTCGCCTTGTTCGGACGGATGATAAATGGCCAAAGCACCACCAAAATCAGGCTGCCAATGTTCGTCGTTCAAATAGCACACAATAGATAATTTTCTGCGATCGTCATTTTGAAAAGTATCCAAATGTCTTTTGTAAAAAGTTCCCTCCGGATAAACCGCATAATGAAATTCCTTTTCTCGAATGCCCAAAAAACAAGTACGATTGAGATATTGCACCAAATCATTGATTTTATCAAAAAACACACGTTCCACCAAAGCATCTTCTTGCTCGTTCAACCAATAAATATAATCGCCACGGATGGATTTTACGATTTGCTCTTGAAAAACATTGCCAATGGCTGCTTTTTTAAATGCATCGTCTTCATATTTATGTACCAGATTTTCTTTCAAAGCTTGCACTTCGTCATTGGTAAAAAAATGATCGACCACAGCAAATTTTTTTGAAATCAAATCGTCAATAATAGTTTCGTAGAAAGGGTTCAACTCCATAAAAGTCAGCTAAAAAATGGAAAGCAAATATAGAAAGAAGTAACCACGAAAAAACGGGCTTATTTTCGTATTTTTGACAAAATTTTTTACAATGCAAAACATCAGAATTACCAAACAATTTTCATTTGAAACAGCCCACGCACTTTATGGATACGACGGAAAATGCAGAAACGTTCACGGACACAGCTATCAGCTTTCAGTCACTGTGATTGGAGTTCCGATTTCCGATCAAAATCATGTGAAATTTGGAATGGTGATCGATTTTGGCGATTTAAAGAAAATTGTCAATGAAGAAGTTGTGGATCAATTTGACCACGCCACTGTTTTCAATAAAAACACGCCACATATTGAATTGGCTAAAGAATTAATGCAACGCGATCACGATGTAATTTTAGTTGATTATCAACCAACAACCGAGAACATGATTGTTGATTTTGCTTCAAAAATCGAAAAAAGATTGCCGGAAGGAGTGCGTCTTTTCGCACTAAAATTGCAAGAAACCAACACTTCCTATACAGAATGGTTTGCGAGCGATAATCTTTAAAATTAGCCCAAGACTCTATTTTACCAAAAAATCTTTTTGAAAATAAATCCTTCGAAAACAACTATTTTGGACAATCAACCGTTTTAAATTTCAATCCACAACGTCGAAATTTCGCATTCATGCAACATAAAACATCCACAAACAGCATCTTAATCACTTCGGGTTTACTGCTGTTTGTGCTTTTTTTTGTGAGCAGTTGCGCCACCTATCATTCGCAATTTGGGAAAGAAGCCACATCCGTCGGGGGTTTGCCCACCATCGACACCACGCAAATTGTGCATCAACTTTATTTTACGGCAAGTGTAGCAAGCGACACAACAACTCATTTCAATCAAGAATTTAAAAAACAATTGACCAACGCATCAAAAGCCAGTTCGTTGGTTTTATTAGGAAACAATCTCGGCACATCCAACGTTTTTTCATCCAAAAATGATTCCTTGCGAAAAAATGCCGAACAACATTTAAAAAAACAAATCGCTCTTTTTTCAGATTTCAAAGGCACTACTTTTTTTGTGCCAGGCAAACAAGAATGGGAGCCTGAAGGTCAAAATAGTATTTTAAAATTGACCACTTTTTTTGAATCGCAAGCCAAAAATCGGATGTATTTATCTCCTAAAAAAGGTTGCGGACTCGAAACAGTGCAACTTAATGAACAAGTGGTTTTGATTACATTAGATTCGCAATGGTTTTTGGAAGATTGGAATCAGTATGACAACATGAATGCGGGTTGCCAAAATCAAACACGCGACATGTTGCTCGATGAATTGTCTTTCATTTTGAGTCAAAATCAGAATAAAACAGTGGTTTTAGCGATGCAAAATCCAGTTTTCAGCAACGGAATTTCGGGTGGGCAAACGAGTTTTAAAGACCAATTGTATGTGCCCCAAATTTCATTTCCATTGCCTATTTTCGGTTCGATTTATCATGTTTTGAGAAAATCTGCTGGTTGGTATCCCGATGATTTGCAGCATACAAACTACAGAAATTTTGCAGAAAAAATCAAAGCAGAAATCAAAAAATACCAAAATGTTTTAGTGATTTCGGGCAATGAAAAAAATCTGCAATACATTTTCAAAGACGGTATTCATCAAATAATCAGTGCCTCAGGCGATGCGTTTTCGGCTGTTCGTGCCATCAATCCGAAAGATTTTTCTTTTGGCGGAAAAGGCTATGGAGTTTTGAATTTTTACAAAAGTGGAGCCGTAAAATTGACTTTTAAAAGTGTGAACAATGAAAAATCGATTGATCTGTTTACGAATTTTGTTTTGAAAGGAAAACCATTGCAAACAACGTTCGAAACCAAAAAATACGCCTCGAAAGTCAATTTTTCTATCGATGCTGATGGCACCACCGAACGAGGGAGCTTCTATCAATTTTTATGGGGCAAACACCATCAAAAAACCTATCAAACCCCTTTCGAAATTTCGGTGACAGATTTGGACAATTTGCACGGCGGACTCAAACCAATTGGTTTAGAACGCTATGGAACTGCTAGTTATTGGGTTTTTGAAGACAAAAAAGGCAAAAATTATTGGGCTATTCCGTTGCAAAAAGAAGTGACCGACTTTTTACAAACACAAATATTTCAATCGCAAGCCGACAAAGCCCAATTTCAAAAGAAAATCACTGAAGATTTCTTTGAAGATTATTTTACCACCACTTTTCCGTTTGCACCATTCATCACTGCTTCTTTGGAGCACGAAATTGGATTAAAAACGTCAAAACCCGAATTGTTTTACATTTCAAACAACAAACCGATTGAAATTTCAAATTCAAAAATGAAGTCGGGACATTATTTCATCACTGAAAAACCAACCACCGCACACAAGGAAATTTTTGGATTGAACGAAAAAGACTACATCATCAACACCGACGATTTGCTTTATGCCTTGAAAACCGAAACGCAACATCGGATTAACAAAGAAGCCTACATCAAAACCCGCCTTTTGGATATGTTGATAGGCGATTGGAATAGAAATCCAGCGTTTTACAGATGGGCGGCACAAACCAAAGGCAACGAAACTGTTTATGAACCAATTCCGTTTCAGCGAGATCAAGCTTTCGCAAAATATGACGGATTTTTACTCGGAAGTTTGAAAAAATTGCCTTCGATGGGAGCCATGTATAGCTACAACGACCAATGGGCAAATTTGTATTTATTCAACGAAGCAGGATTTGTGTTAGACATGGCTTTGCTGAGCGACACCACAACTGAAGATTGGGCGCGCGTTGCCAAAAAAATGCAAACGGAATTGTCTTTTGACAAAATCCAAAAAGCCTTTGAAACCATTCCAGTCGAATTGCAAAATATAAGCTTGGAAAACGGAGCTTACATTTTAAAAAACAGACTGCATAAACTAGACAAAAAAGCCAAAAACTACGGAAAACTTTTATCAAAAAGACCGATGATTGTTGGCACAACGAAAGCAGATAAAATCAAGATTTCGGTTTTAGAAAAAGGCTTTGTTCAAATCACTATTTTTGAAAATGCCGACACCAAAACTCCGAAATTCGATCGGATTTTTTCTAAAAAAACCACCAAAGAAATCATTATTTATGGTTTGGAAGGCGATGATTATTTTGAGGGTTTGAACACCGAAAAATGTCCGATAAAAATCCGATTGGTAGGCGGTCAAGGCAAAGACCAATATGCTGGGATGTTTTCCAAAAAAATTCATATTTACGATTTCGAATCAAACACCCTTGCGCCCGAAAACCCCATCACATCAAAAGTGACTTTGAAAAACGACTACGACACAAATATTTATCAAAATGAAATCATCCGAAAACCAAAAATTGATGCCGCTCCCCTTTTCGGATTCAATCCCGATGATGGATTGCGTGTTGGACTTCGGTTAGATTTGACCACGTTTACTTTCGGAAAAAAACCATTCTCGCAGCAACATCATTTTGCTTCACATTACTATTTTGCCACAGAAGGCTATGATTTGCAATACGACAACATTGTGAAAAATGCTTATAAAAATTGGGATTTTGTATTGAAAACTAAGATTACGAGCGCCAATTTTGCAATCAACTTTTTTGGTTTTGGAAATGAGCAAGAAACATTCGATGAAACATTAGGTTTTGATTACAATCGTGTACGCATGAGCACGATCAGCATACAACCAGGCTTGAAATGGCAAAGTAAAACAGGCAACGAATTCTCGGCTTTGACTACCTACGAAGCTTACGAAGTGGAAAAAACACCCAACCGATTTATCGAAACAATAACCTCGGAAACCAATATTTTCGAACTACAAACATTTGTGGGTTGGAAGGCGCGCTATCAATTTAGCAATCAAAATAAAAAATTCAACCCCACGCTCGGACTTCGATTTTTCGGACAATTTTCTTGGCAGGCCAACACCCAAAATTTCAGCCGACAAGTGCCGATGCTTTCCACAGGTTTGTGGACCATTTATAATTTAGTGCCCGATGGTTCGTTGCTTTTAGAAACTACTTTAGAAGGAAAACGGATTTTGAGCAATCAATTTGAATTTTATCAAGCCACTACTCTTGGTGGAGATTCAGATTTGAGAGGGTTTAGAGACCAAAGATTTACAGGCAAATATTCGTTCTTTCAACAATCAAATTTGAGAGCAAGCATCGGACAAATCAAAAATCCGTTTGTGCCTATTTATTATGGCGTTCAAGCAGGGTTTGATTATGGCAGGGTTTGGATGCCGCTAGAAACTTCTACACAATGGCACCAATCTTATGGAGGAGGAGTTTGGTTTAGAGCCGCACAATTAATCATGGGCAATGTGGCCTATTTTCAATCGTCCGATGGTGGCAGACTTTCGTTTCGAATGGTTTATAATTTTTAAGATGTTAAATTCTTAATTGGTAGATATTCTTCATTATTTGCTAACATAATTTCTATATATTTGTTATTCAAAAAATTATATATGAAAAAAACTTTACTCCTATTGCTTTTTACAAGCGTTGTTTCTTTTGGTCAAGGCTTAACCATTTCAACTGAATTTACTGCTGAACAATTGGTAAATGATATTCTTTTGTCAAATTCCAACATGGTCAGTTCTAATGTAAGCTCAAATGGAAGTTGCGGTGTTGGATATTTTAGCTCTGAAAACCCAAATTTTGCATTTGAAGAAGGTATCATTATTAGAAGCGGTAACGTAAGTTTAACTGCTGGCGAGTTCACTACCACCAATCTAAGTTCGAATTGTTCAAATTATAGTGATTTAGATTTGAGTGCTTACAACACTTCTGGGCAAGGTCAAATTACAGATTGTTCTTATTTAAGTTTTGATTTTGTAGCTGAAACCGACGCTTTGAGTTTCAATTTTATTTTTGCTTCCAATGAGTACGGTCAATTTCAATGTCTTTTTGCAGATGTTTTTGCGTTTATACTTACCAATCTTGAAACAGGTACATCACAAAACATTGCCTTAGTTCCAAATACTTTTCAGCCGGTTTCTGTGACAACAATTAGAAATCAACTCTATAATGATGGCTGTCCATCGGTTAATCCTCAATTTTTTCAGACATATCATACAGGCTCAAATCCCTCGGCATTAAACATGAGAGGATACACAGTGCCAATGCAAGCAAACGCAACTTTAGTGCCCAACAATTCCTATCGAATCAAACTAGTTATTGGTGATTACCTAGATTCATTAATAGATTCAGCCATTTTAATTGAAGCAGGTAGTTTTGGTTTTGATAATGATGCCGTGAGGCTTGTTTCATTTATTGATAGCAATAACAACGGTACAAAAGAGGCTTCTGAAATGGGTTTTTCTATGGGAAATTTTGTGCATGAAGTGAACAATAGTGGTGAGCAAACTCAAATTTATTCACCCAATGGAAATGTCCTTTTAAATGAATTAGGTTATGAAAACTTGAATGATTTTTCATTTCAAATTCAACCCGAATACGCAGAATTTTTCACAAACAATTCATTTTATGATGACATCGAATTTTTTGAAAACGAAGAAATTAACACGCTCTATTTTCCAATTTTCAATTCAGCACCCTATTCCGATGTTTCAATTTTTGTAAGTCCATTTAACAATCCCGTTGCAGGATTTACCCAAACAAATCATTTGATTTTCACAAATAATGGTTCAGAATATGCTTCTGGTAGCATTACGCTTGAACATTCATCCAACGTAACAGTTGCAAATGTTGTCAATGCATCTGTACAAAATATTGAGAATGGATTTTCATTGGATTATTTCAATCTTGCCCCAGGCGAAACAAGAACTATTGTTTATAACTATCAAATTCCCAGCATTCCAGAAGTTGCTCTTGGAGATATTGTTTCAACAAATGTCACTATTAATTCAAATGCCGAAACAGATATTTTTCCATCCAACAATCAAGCCTATTCAAATTCATATATTATTGGTTCTTATGATCCAAATGATATTAAGGAAGCGCGTGGAGAAGAAATTTTATTTTCAGAGTTTAGCGAAGATGACTATTTGTATTACACAATCCGATTTCAAAACACAGGAACTGCAAACACAAGTTTTGTGAAAATCCTGAATGAAATTCCTTTTGAGTTGAACAAAGAAACGATTTTCATGGTAGATGCAAGTCATGACTATGTAATGAAAAGAGAGAACAATCAACTTGAATGGTTTTTTGAAGATTTAGTTTTAGTTCCACAATCTGAAAGCGAAACACTCAGCCAAGGTTTTCTCACATTTAAAATCAAGCCAACTGCTGGTTATGAAATAGGCACGATTATTGGAAATTATGCTGATATTTATTTTGATTACAACCCACCTATAACAACCAATTTTTTTCAAAGTGTTTTTGTTGAAAACTTTACTTTGAGCAATGACAACAAATCATCAGACGATTTTGTTGTTTATCCAAATC
>JBEILV010000002.1:0-43033 GCA_040379105.1 Flavobacterium sp. | reverse complement strand
TTTTCGCCAGTTCCAAATTTTTTTGCAAGTATTTTTGAATAGTTTTTACCCCTCGCCCCTAATTTAATGAAAAGCAAGGGGTTGGGGATATTTTATTTTTCATTTCTACGCTTTGTTCTGTTGGACTGTTTTGTTTGGCTTTAATGGATTGGTACTTTTAAGATTTGGAAAGTTAGAACGGCATTTGGCTACACTTAGCATTTGATCGTTTTTACAGTGTCTAATAAACAATCACTGTCCTTTCAACCGTGCTCCGATCCGCAGTATCCTACACAATTTGCTAATAATTTTGCTAGACTGACGATTGTCCATGAGCATTGAAACCTATCAACTATACAAATTCTTATTTATAATCATAAGAAAAAGTAACTTACAATATCCGATCATCAATATATAGATTAGGTTATTGATTTAAAAATCGGGACTTTTATAATAGACCCCATCAAACGTTTGCTACAATTAAGATAAAATTATTGCAGCGTGATTCATAATGTTCGCTCAAATTTATAAATTCGCTCAAAAATATTTTATGATTACAGATACCATTTTAAACGAAAATTCGCTGACGTTTTTAGAAAAATACCTCAACAATCCTTCGCCAACAGGCTACGAAGCCAACGGACAAAAAATTTGGATGGATTATTTAAAACCTTATGTGGACACTTTTATGACCGACACTTACGGCACGGCGGTTGGCATCATCAACCCCGATGCGGCTTTTAAAGTGGTGATTGAAGGACATTCGGACGAAATTTCTTGGTATGTGAACTACATTACCGAGGATGGATTGATTTACGTGATCAGAAACGGTGGTTCGGACCATCAAATTGCGCCATCGAAAAGAGTGCATATTCATACTAAAAATGGCATTGTGAAAGGTGTTTTTGGCTGGCCTGCCATTCATACGCGCAATCGAGGCAAAGAAGAAAACCCAAAAATTGAGAATCTTTTTATTGATTTGGGTTGCGAAACGAAGGAAGAAGTGGAGAAAATGGGTGTGCACGTAGGTTGCGTGATTACCTATCCAGACGAATTCATGGTTTTGAATGATAATAAATTCGTTTGCAGAGCTTTAGACAACAGAATGGGCGGATTTATGATTGCGGAAGTCGCTCGTTTGTTGCACGAAAACAACAAAAAATTGCCTTTCGGATTGTATATTACGAACGCTGTGCAAGAAGAAGTGGGCTTGCGATGCGCCGAAATGGTTACGCAAACCATCAAACCCAACATGGCCATTATTACGGATGTTTGTCACGACAGCACCACGCCAATGATCGACAAAAAAATTGAAGGCGAAACCAAAATTGGCAAAGGTCCTGTGATTACGTATGCGCCGGCGGTTCAAAATAATTTGCGTGAATTGATTATCAACACGGCCGTTGAAAACAACATTCCGTTTCAAAGATTGGCGTCGTCGAGAATCACGGGCACAGACACGGATGCTTTTGCTTATAGCAACGGTGGCGTGGCTTCGGCGTTGATTTCGTTGCCTTTGCGCTACATGCACACGACGGTGGAAATGGTGCACAGAGACGATGTAGAAAACGTGATTCGATTGATTTACGAAAGTTTACTGAAAATCGAAAACAACCATAATTTCTCCTATTTCGGTTAATTTTATAAAGAGAAAGATTTTTTCGAGAAGCGATCTCCCGCCTTTCGCTTCCATCTTTTTCATGAAAGTCTTTTTTCTAAGGGCTGGCAAGAGCTTCCGTTGGTCGCTTTGCCAGCCCAAGAAAAAATAGACTTTCATTTCAAAAGGATTTCCGCTACAGTCGGGGCTACAAAAGCGGTGTTTCAAAAGAAAATTTGTACATCCATTTACTGCACCACAATTTGTTTTGTAATTAAATGATGATCCGAAATCAATTGAATAAAATAAGTGCCTTTTGTTAATTTTGAAAGACTGATTTGTGTGTCAAGTGTGATTTCGTTATATGGTTTTTCAAGCACTTTTTTTCCATTTGCATCGTAAACCCTCACATTTACTGGTTCGGCAACAATCGAATTTAATTTCACAAAACCCTCAGTGCTGGGATTGGGATAAAAATAAATTGTTGCAGCATTGTTTGCGAAATTTGCATTGCCCAAACTAGAAGTTGCCACCGCAGAACGCCAAATGCCACGACCATAAGTTGATACAATGACATGATTTTCAACGGTATTGATTTCAATATCAGTGATGGTTGTGTTGGGCAAGCCATTGCTGTGAAGTTGCCAAGAATTGCTTGAATCATCCAAAACATAAACGGCTTTTGCAAGTGCCACATAAATCGTGTTGTTAGCACTACCCGATTGATGAATGATGTCAATTTTTCTAGAAGATGGCAAATTAAATGTAATATCACTCCAATTGACCCCGCTGTCCACGGATTTAAAAACCTGCGTATTTCTTGTTACATAAATAATTTGTGGATTTTGATGATTGAAAGCAAAGTTGGTAATGTCGCCAAAACCAGGCAGAAAGAGCTCATCAAAAACCAGCGGAAAATTGCCGTTGGACAAAAAGAGACGATTTTCGGAAGAAAATAGCACGCGATTGTCGTTGGAAGGATCGACTTTGATTTGATCAATATTTTGGTTCGTAAACGGAAAATCTATGGCGGCCTCCCATTGATAATTGGTCATGTTGAGCGAATAAAGCATATCGAAACCCGCATACAATTTGCCATTGGCACCAAATTCTAAAGGAGTAATCCAATTGCCATACAATTCGTTGGGCGAACCTACCACATAATTTCCAGATGGAGTTTGATCGTTGGAAGTGGCATAAAGGCCTAAACCAAATTGAATAAAACTGCCACTATAGTTTTCAGTTGGATGGATGGCTGCATCCATTCCGTCGGCGCCATGATAGTTATACCATTGATTTTCATAATATTGATAACCGCCATTGTCCTGCAACCCACCCACGATATTTGTGCCCGAAGCTTGCTTGACGTCGATTCTGTAAAATTGACCAATAGCAACACCATTCTTCGTTTTATCGACAAAACTACTGCCGTAATCTTCTGAAATGTAAATCCCACCATCCGTGCCAGCGTATAATTTTCCGTTGAAAAATTTCAAATCGTGAATATCCGCATGAGTGTAAGATGGTGCTTCTGGCGAAAACCATTCGTTCACTTGATAAAAACTCTGACCACCATCGGCGGAAGCCCAAACATTCAAACAACCTGTATAAATCAAGTCCTCATATTCATCAGAAACCGTCAAAGCCAAATCAAACCATGCTTGTTGACTTTCGTAGATATTTGTTTCGTTGTTTCGCAATGTAAAACTTGCACCACTGTTGGTTGAGCGAAACAAACCTTGAAAAGTATCGTCATTATTCGATACCAAAACGTATAAATATTCGGCATTGGCGGGAGTGACAGCAATGGCAGTTCGTCCAGCATTGTTGTATGTTTCGATGGTTGTAAAAGTATCGCCACCGTTTACAGATTTTTTTAAATAAACTTGGCTCGTATTGTAGTTATTTTCTACCAAGTAAATCACATCTGGATTGTTGGGCTTGAGGCGCATTTCTTTGCAAATTCCGGCATTTTTCATACTCCATGTTTGCCCACCATTGATCGATTTGTAAAAACCTTGACTGCTCACTACCCACAAAATATTTGAATTGGTTGGGTGAATATAAATTTCGCCCGTAAGGGAATAATCGCCGATTGGAAAACCTGTTGGCGACCAAGTAACTCCACCATCCAAAGATTTGAAAATTCCAGAAGAGTAGCTATCAGACGCATCTTCATCGCCTGTAGAGATATAAACGATATTCGAATTGGCATAATCTACGGCAATGCCCGAAACGCCAATCGTTGGAAGAAAATCGGTCATGTTGTTCCAAGTAGTACCATGATTGGTGCTTTTCCACAAACCACCATTGGGAGTCCCGATGTAGATCGTGTTGGGATTGTTGGGGTCAACCAACGTCACGTTTACTCTGCCCTGTCCCGAACTCCAAGAACCTGAATTAGTGTGCGAAAATGGACCTAACGGAATCCAATTGCTGATATCGTTTGTACTGTTGTTTTGTGATTTTGCATTCGAATGAAGTTTTCGACCTTCCAAATAAAGCGCTTGAACCTCAGCTTGCGTGAGCAAAGTACCATCGTCATGATGTAAATGTTTCCACAATTCTTTCCATCTTTGGTAGGGTTTAAAACCACTGCCCTTCTTTTTTCGGTTAGGATTGTCTTTCCAAAAAGCATCTAATTGGGCAACAATTTCATCGTAATTATTGCTATTGACGGGTTTTCCACCTACAATAGTTGGCGACGATTGTGCTTGTGCGGTTTGCAATGCGAAACAAAACATCAATACATAAAAAATGATTCTCATAAAATTCAAATTGATTTGTTGTAAAAGTGGATTTTTTATCAAGTCGTAAAAATAGTACAAAAAAGAGTTCGAATTAATTTTCTAAAAAATCAAAACAACTTCTTTGATTTTAATTCAATAAAATGAACGATTTATAATGTAATGATTCTTATAATCAAGAAAAGATGCGTATTCAAAATATCAAACAAGATTTTTTTAGTCGAATTTTATCCTACAAAACAAAAAATAGACTTGCGTGCAAAAATTCTAACTATTAGTGAAATGCGAAAATAGATTTATCGTTATATTCGGGCAGAAATAAAATCTATAATTGACTGCATCATTAAACTAATATCTATACGAATGAAATATTCCTTTCAACTTCAATTGAACGATTTGTTGCAACATAATTTATTTTGGTTAACAAAAAATAAAGTTTTTATGGTTCATCGACGGAATAGAATAATCAAAATTTCAGCTCTTTACTTTATCATTTACTTGTTTTTACTTTATTTTGAAATTGGATATCCTGAGTTTCAATACATTTTTCCAGTCATTGCTATCTTATTTTTGCTATATGAAATTTATTATGGAGAAAAAAAGACATTGGAAAAAGCACACACACAAACGATTCTTAATGAAAATAGTCATTTACTGAATAAAACCACAGTTTTGACTTTTGAAGATGCTTTTTTGACCAAAAACAATGACTTATCCAACTTAAAAGTAGCTTATGAAAACATCGAATTGATTGAAGAATTAAGCGGGTACTTTTATTTAAAATTGAAAACAGGCGATAGAATCATCTTTCCAAAATCTGCCATTAACAATGTAGAAGAATTCTCTTTGTTTTTACATAAAATATCAAAGCAATACAAAATAGTTTTGATTGATGAAACAAAATGGAAGTGGTAATAATTTAACACAATTATCATTTATTAAACACCTCAAAAAAATTTACATAAAACGCAAAATTTTATTTGAAAATAATTCTAAAATATGATAAAGACTTACTATAAACATTACAAATCCGCACTTTTCTTTCTGTTCTTGATGCATTTTGGTATGCAAGCACAGCCAGGTTTAGTCAGGCACATCAATCAAAAAAATTTTGACACAATTGTCAAACAAAGCGGCAAGAAAAAAGAACTCACTGTAATCAATGCTGAGAAGAAAAAAGTGGCCATTATTCGACTGAAAGACAACTTAAAGGACGGTTGGCAAGAAAAATTCAATCAGCAGGAAACGTTGGTTGAAAAATCCATGTACAAAAACGATCAGTTGGATGGTTTGCAGATTTTTTATGACAACCAAGGAAAAATCAGAGAAAAAAAAGAGTTTCGATGGAATCCTGAAACCAAAAAATCGGAACTTCATGGCATTTATGAAAGTTATAGTCAAGGAAAAAAGTTAATGCAGCATACTTATAAAAACAACATGCAAAATGGTCCTTTCAAGGAATGGAACACGAATGGAATTCTAGTAAAAAAAGGAACGTACCAAAACAATCAACTCGTTGGGAAATATGAAGAGTTTACGAATAATGGAAAAAAACGAGCCATCCGAAACTACATCATCATCACTTCAGAACTTGGAAAAGAGCAGTCGGTTTTACACGGAAGTTATGTTTACTATAAAGAAAACGGAGATATTCTATCTGAAGGCATGTATGAAAACGGAAAAAAAACAGGCAAATGGATTGCATTTCATCAACAACAGCCTCATTTAGAATCGATTGTGTATTACAAAAACGACCAAATGTTTGGCACGTATGAACGTTATCATCCTGATGGTGTTTTGTCCACGAAAGGAACTTATTATTTTGAATTCATGGTCAACGATTCGTTGATTAAAAATGTGAACGATGGAAAAAAGGAAACTTATCATAAAAACGGGAAACCGCAAATGATGGAATTCTATAAAATGGGCAAACTGCAAGGTTTGTGGCAACGGTTCTACGAAGATGGCACGATTCAGGAAGAACGAAATTATGAAGACAACTTAGAGTCCGGACTCAAAAGATATTACGACAAAAATGGTTTGAAAATCCATGAAGTGACAATGAAAATCATCGTCGTGGACGGCAAAAAAACGAGTGTGAAAGATGGTTTTGAATACCGCTGGATCAACGGAATTTTGACATTAAAATCAGAATTCAAAGATGGTGTGGAAATCGGGACTCGTGAAACCTTCTATGATGATGGAAAGAAAAGAGAAGTTGTAACCTTGAAAGAAGGCTATTTTCATGGCGATTATCAAGAATTTCATCCCAACGGGAAATTAAAACGATTTGTAGAATATGAAGTTTCAAAAAATGAAGCGACGCCAAGACATCGAATTTTTGGCTGGACAAAAGATTATGACACGTTGGGCAATTTGACCTACCAAAAATTCTTAGGATTGAAAGACCAAACGATTGTGGAAAGCAGATATGACAAAAACAAAGTGATTTATTGGCAAATTCCAGATTTGATGGAACTAAACTATTTTCCAAATGGCCCATTATTGTCCTTGAAAACTTTCTCTTTTTACAACCAAGCTTCGGTTCATTTTTACTTTTATAAAGACAAAAAATTACGGAAAATCATTTTTCAAGACCCCGAAAGTTTAACCACAACCATGTCCGATTTTACCAGTGATGGCGCATTGGCACACATTTATCTGGACAATCCTGAAACGAACCCCAAACCTGCTTCCCTATTGCAAGTGCAAAAAGTGAAAGCGCAATGGAATCCAGATTGGAATGAAAATCCATTATTTACAGACTTTACAAAAAATGGAACGTATGAATTGAAATACAAAAACGGCAAAACATTTTTCAAAGGACATTTTACAAACGATTTACCCGATGGCGATTTTGTGATTTTTGATCCGATTCAAAATGATACTTTGGTTTATAAATTCTACGAAAAAGGGATTCAAAAAGGTCGTTTCACTGAAAAATTCGGGGGAAAAAATATCGTCCGGACAGGCGATTTTCATGACAATGGTGTTTTGAAAACAGAGGTTAATTTTCAGAAAAATGGTTTGCCCAATCGTACATACAAAAACGATGAAACAGGAAAACGATGGTTCACAGAAGAATTTCATGACAATGGAAAGCCGAAATATTTCAGGGATGAAAATACGGGTTTGTCAGCGGATTATGACATAAAAGGATTGAAAGTATCGGAAACAGTTTTGCTTGATGGAAAACCCGATTGGAAAGTGAGACGAAATTTTCATCCGTATTCCACGGAAGTCAAAACGGAAATGTTTTATTACAAAAATGAACAAGATAGTTTGTATTTAGGTTATTTCCCAAATGGCGATTTAGAGTTCAAAGTAGCTTATAAAAACGGGAAACGCAATGGTAGTTATTTTGCCTATCAAGCAGATCGTAGTTTGAAAGTGATGGGTTTTTATGAAAATGATTTGGCTGAAGGCGAATGGGTACAATATAAAGACGGCGTCGCAGAAACTATTTTCTATGAAAAAGGCAAAGCAATTGTGAAACCAAAAACCCAAAAATGCGGTTGTTCGGATGATCGTTTGAGCAAAAATCAAATCAAATTTGCACAAACAGTGGATGGGCTGATTTCGTATCAAGACCTAAAATCTTTCATCCCTGAATATATAAAACCTGTGAACGATTTGAATTATGGTTCCATATTTTTCAGAAATTATCAGTTTAGTAATGGTCATCAAAGTGGGTTTTCGTCTTTACAATTGTTGATGTTCAAGCCTTTGTCTTTCGATATTCCTGCCAATCAGCAAATTAGAATCACTTTGAATCCTTGCGAAACCCCAGGTTACATCAGCATCATGGACATGACCGCTAATTATCAATACAACAATCCAAAAGAAACTTGGGCCACGTTTCATCCAAAAAGAATTGCAATTAGTTTACTGAAAAGCCCATTAAAAAGTAGCGATACAGATTATGAGCATTTTACTGCATTATTTGATACCAAAAGTTTGGAATTTAGAGGCGACGTTCCTATTTTTTTCCATTATAATGACAATCCAAACGCGTGTTTTACTTCTGGGAAAATCAAGGAATTTTTGAGGGTAGAAATTAATGAAGCAACACCCATCTTTTTTGGTGAAAACGTGAGGAATTTTGATTTTTATATAGATGATTTCCATCAATATCAAACCTTGTCTAAGGAAGATTTCTTTGGTTTACATTGCACCAAGGCCAAAAGTGCATTTCAAATCATTGAAAATGGAAAAGAGTTAAAATTTGAAAATATCGAATCCAAAATATTGGCTGGTGGACTTTGGGTGGCTGGAAACATGAAGCTAAAAGTTGTACAAAAATCAGAGGATATTTATGCGTATCAAAATGAAAAAGAAACGTTTGAGTTTAGTTTGCAAAACCTCAAAAAAGAGTTCATCAAAAATGGATTCAGCAGAATCAAAACCGTTTATGACGAAAAACAAAATCAATTGACATTCCAATTTTATGCAGAATAATCACTTCATTCAAGCAAAATATTTCGCCATCGTGTTGTTATATACGATGCAATTTTCGCAGGCACAAGGTGTTTGGGACATGCTGAACAACCAATCTTATGAATTTAACAACTACGTAAAAAAACAGGTTTTTGACAAAAATTACTTGAGTGGCACTCTTGAAATTACCCATTTTTGCTTTAAAGACAAAGCGAAGGAATTGTATCCTGAATTGAATCAAAAAATATTTGCCACTTGCATCAACAGTTTGGAAGATGAATTGAAATACAGGGCCATTTTCCAGAAAGCACTCGACAAACTAGAGATTTTGACTGAAATTGTAAACAGTCGCAACCGACGTTCCTACGATGATGATTTGGGCAAATTGAACCCAAAATTATATCATATTGAAATTGAAGTCATTTCTGTGATTGGGAATAAAGTGTGCTATGAATTTAATTATCAATTTGAATTACCCTCACGCGAAGTGGATAAAATTGAAGTAAAAGAATATTATTGGGGCGACCTTATGACTGCTTCTGTCGTAAAAATGGACAAAAAACCTTCGTCTTCTCAAATCAAATCGATTGAAGATAAAGTTTTCAAACCTCTTAACGAACATTTTTTGTTGGCTACCAAAAATCTCAACCTCAAAGATTTGGAAGATTATAACGAAGAACTCGAGGAACGTCCTGTGTCAAAACCGTTGGAAAATCAAGGAAATGTGTATCATAAAATTCAGTTGAAAGACGCTGATTTCCTTTGGATGAACCACGGTATTGTCATTCAAATTCAAGATTTTGCCAGCACAACCAGCACTATTCAAGGAAAAGGAATGTATTATTTTATTCCCTATCACGAAGCCTTGACTTACTTAAAATGGATTCCCGAATTGGCGTTTATTGCTCAATTGCCAGAAGTGAAAACTACTATTCAAAATTGGAATGATCCGAATATAATCGTTTCAAAATTTTATAACATCAAGTCAGAACCTTCATTGCTTGAATGGGTTCAAAATAAAAATCAAAAACAAAAAATCAAAAAATTAGAACAAGCCAGTTTTCAAATTAGTAAAAATGGTGAACGCCGAAAAATGAACCGAAATGTGTATGAATTTGATGGCAATCAGAAATTGTTGTGGCACGAAACTTTTGATGACCAAGACAAGACCTACTCTAAAACATTTTATGATTATGATGCCAAGGGAAATTTGGTTTTAAAAACCGTAAAATTAAGAACTCAAAAAGAGGTTATCAACCAATATTTCTATGATGCACAAGGCAATTTGATTCGTCAAAGAAATAATGAAAGCGACGAAATTTCGGAAACACACTATTTTTATAACCAAAACACAGTTTATTCGTTTTCTTACCAAATGTTTGACGAATGGCCCTATCACAGAACGCATCTTTCATTTCACAAAGACAAATTTTGCACCGACAATGTTTGTTATTTATTGAATCAAAATGGCGATGTCGTGGGGGTTCAATCTGAAAAATACACACATTACCAAGCGCAAATTGGCAGAAACGAACAAGGAATTTTGCAAGAAGCGCATTTTGACAATGATCGCTATCATTATTATTTTGACTACAGCGAAAACCAATTTTTAACAGATTATAAAGTTTATGAATACGCCATTCCAAAAAATCACATTCAGTGGTTTTATGAAAACGGCTCTTCTATTCCCTATAAAATTTCCAAACTGAGCACGAGCTACGACACTATTTTAATTGAGGAAGAAATTAGCTGGGAAGGATTTTGATTTTCTTTTTTAGATTCCCAAACTGTAACAGAGTTCAAAACTGTAACAGAGTTTGAAACTCTGTTACAGTTTTATAAAAGGAATATTCTATTAATAAGCCAACAATTCCATCAATTTACTTTCAAAACGTTTTTTTGGTAAATATTGATCTTCCAACGCTTTCACAAATGGAATAGGCGTTTCTAAACTTCCTACTCTTACCACCGGCGCATCCAAATATTGAAAACAATGTTCCATGATGGCTGATGAAATATCGCTCGAAATACCACCAAACAAAGTATCTTCTTGTAAAATAATCGCTTTGTTGGTTTTCTTGACAGAAGCAAAAATCGCTTCATAATCTAAAGGTTGTAAAGTGCGTAAATCCAACAAATCAGCTGAAATTTCAGGATGGTTTTTCAAAGTTTCCAAAGCCCAATGAACGCCTGCGCCAAAACTGATGATGGTTACTTGGTTTCCTTCTTTAAGAAGCGTAGCTTTTCCAAAAGGAATCGTGTAATAATCTTTGGGAACCTCTTGATAAACGCTTCTATACAAAGCTTTATGCTCGAAAAACATCACAGGATTGGGGTCGTTGATAGCAGTGTTCAGCAAACCTTTGGCATCCATCGGAAAAGCAGGATAAACCACTTTCAAACCTGGTGTTTTGGTAAACCAAGCTTCATTGGTTTGCGAATGAAACGGCCCTGCTTGCACGCCTGCACCACAAGGCATTCTGACCACCACATCGGCACTTTCTTGCCAACGATAATGCACTTTTGCCAAATAATTCACAATAGGATTGAATCCTGTGGAAACAAAATCTGCAAACTGCATTTCAATCACAGATTTCATGCCGTTGATAGACAAGCCCATACCCGCAGAAACAATTGCGCTTTCGCAAATGGGCGTGTTGCGCACTCGGTCTTTGCCAAAAGCCGCTACAAATCCATCGGTAATCTTGAACGCACCGCCGTATTCGGCAATGTCTTGACCCATCAAAATCAAATCTTGATGACGTTCCATCGATTGACGCAATCCTTGTGAAATGGCATCAATCATCCGAATATTTTCTGTTTCTTGTGTAGGTTCAAATGACTCGAAATCGTAAGGTTTATAAACATCGTTCAATTCTTCTTGCAAGTCCGCTTCAAAATCAGGTTCTGCAACGGTTTTTGCCCAATGGGTATCAATTTCTTTTTTGATTTCTTTTTTAATCAATTTGTCTTCTTCCTCAGAAAGGACTTTAGTTTCCATCAAAAACTGTTTGTAATTTTCAATCGGATCTTTGGCCGCCCAAGCATCCATCAATTCTTGTGGTACATATTTGGTGCCACTCGCCTCTTCGTGTCCACGCATTCTGAACGTTTTGAATTCCAACAACACAGGTCGTGGATTTACTCTCAAAGAAGCGACGATTTCATCTACTTTCGTGTAAACTTCTAAAATATTATTTCCATCGATAATATGACTTTCCATACCATAACCAATGCCTTTGTCAGCCAAATTTTCACAACGGTATTGTTCATTGGTGGGCGTTGAAAGTCCGTAACCATTGTTTTCAATCACAAACAAAACGGGCAATTCCCAAACTGCGGCAATGTTCAACGCCTCATGAAAATCGCCTTCGCTCGTAGCGCCTTCGCCTGTGAAAACTGCGGTAACTTTGCCATTTTTTCTGAGTTTATTTGCCAAAGCAATGCCATCTGCCACACCCAATTGTGGTCCCAAATGCGAAATCATGCCAATAATTTTAAACTCTTGCGTGCCAAAATGAAATGAGCGATCACGCCCTTTGGTAAAACCACTTTTTTTGCCTTGCCATTGCGAAAACAAACGAGTCAACGGAATTTCACGCGTGGTAAAAACACCCAAATTTCTGTGCATTGGCAAAATATATTCATCGGAATCCAAAACACTTGTAATCCCAACCGAAATAGCTTCTTGCCCGATGCCCGAAAACCATTTGGAAACTTTACCTTGACGTAAAAGAATCAGCATTTTTTCCTCAATCAATCGAGGTTTTAATAATTTTTTATATAAATCAATCAATTGATTGTCAGTGAGTTGTTTTCTATCAAATTGCATATTGAATCAGTAGTTTTAAGTGTTTAAAAAACGGCTCAAATGTATTAAAAATATAACATTTGAAGTCTGAAATGTTATGAATTTAACTTTAATGAAAAAATAGAAAATTGAGGTTAAGAGAGCACTTTCCAAAGTTCATCACAGTTTATAATTTGATTGTTTATTAAACCCTTGAAATTGTGACAAATGAAACAAAAAGTTCCAAAGACAATATAATTAATGGGTTTGACTTCATGGATGTACGAAAAAAATTATATTTGTTCAAAGTTTTTAATCGAATGAAAAAAATACTGTTTTTCTTATTTTGGGTGGTTTTTATAGTGTCTTGTGGCAAAAGAGAAACCAGAACCCTATTGGCTTCAGGCAATTACGATGCTGCTATTACGAACGCTGTGGAACAATTGAGATCGAACAAAAATGCCAAAGGCAAGCAAGAATATGTCTTGATGTTGGAAGAAGCTTTTGCGAAAGCGAAAGAACGCGATCTTAGAACTTTGACTTTACTGGAAAAAGAGAAAAATCCTGCCAATTATGAGGCGATTTTCAACACTTATCTACAAATGAACGACCGTCAGGAATTAATCCGACCGCTGTTGCCATTGACGGTTTTGAACCAAAGCAGAAAAGCCAATTTTTCATTTGAAGATTACACCGACGAATTGATTGGAAGTAAAAATAGTTTGTCTGAGCATCTTTACAGTCAAGCTGAAAAATCTTTAAAAAAAGCCAACAAACTCGAAGCACGCCTTGTGTATGAAGATTTGGTTTACCTTGAAAAAATCAATCCCAATTATAAAAACACAAGAAAATTGATTGAAACAGCGCAAACCAAAGGAACTGATTTTGTGCATGTTTACACCAAAAACGAAACCAACATGATCATTCCCGTTCGTTTGCAAAATGACTTGTTAGATTTTGGAACCAATGGTTTGAACGATGCTTGGACGGTTTATCACAGTAATAAATTGCCTTCCATCAATTATGATTTTGGAATGATTTTGATTTTTAGAAATATTTTGATTTCGCCTGAGCAAGTGCGTGAAAAAGAATTTTCAAAAGAAAAACAAGTGAAAGATGGAGTGCAAACGTTGCTCGACAGCAATGGCAACGTGGTAAAAGACAGTTTGGGAAAACCTATCAAAGTAGATAAATTCAAAACAGTTCGTGTGACAATTTATGAATTTACACAGTTCAAATCATGCAAAGTAGAAGCCAAAGTGGATTATATAGACTTTAACAATAACCAGTTGATTGCTACATTTCCATTGGTAAGTGAGTTTTTTTTCGAACATATTTATGCAACTTATAATGGAGAAAGAAGCGCCGCCGACGAAAGTTATATTTCCTATTTCGACCGAAGAGCCGTGCCGTTTCCATCGAATGAACAAATGGTTTTCGATACGGGCGAAGATTTAAA
This sequence comes from Flavobacterium sp., assembly GCA_040379105.1. Taxonomy (GTDB): domain Bacteria; phylum Bacteroidota; class Bacteroidia; order Flavobacteriales; family Flavobacteriaceae; genus Flavobacterium. Next base: position 29,024 of record JBEILV010000002.1, on the reverse strand, counting down.
ACAAAAATTAAGAGCCATCATTTCGAGAAATAGATTCCGATAAAATAAGACAATGAAATTTTCGTTCAAAAACATCGCCATTGTTCCTTTTGTCTTTTTGATTCGTTTTTATCAAATCATTATTTCGCCCATTTTCCCAGCGCAGTGCAGGTTTCAGCCCACTTGTTCGCACTATGGTTTAGAAGCTTTCAAAAAACATGGTGTTTTTAAAGGAGGATTTTTAACTTTGAGGCGAATTTTGAGTTGTCATCCTTGGGGAAAAAGTGGCTACGATCCTGTTCCTTAATAAATAAAAAATTATAAAAAATGTTAGCAAATTACATTGTTTGGAATCCAAGTGAAGGAATTGATTTAGGTTTTATCATGATTCGATATTACAGCTTGATGTTTGTCATCGCTTTCGGATTGGGTTGGATGATCATGAAACAAATATTTGTCAGAGAAAACGAGCCCATCGAAAAATTGGATTCTTTATTCATTTATACAGTGATCGGAACGTTGCTTGGTGCGAGGTTAGGTCATGTCATTTTTTATCAATCAGAGCTTTTTAGCAAAGATCCGTTGAGTATTTTATTGCCGATTCGTACGGTGCCAGAATTTGAATTCACAGGATTTGCAGGATTGGCAAGTCATGGAGCAGCCATTGCAATTATCATCTCAACCTATTTGTTCAGCAAAAAAGTAATGAAAAAACCATTGCTTTGGTTGCTAGACCGTGTGGTAATAACGGTGGCGGCAGGAGCTGTTTTTGTGAGAATTGGCAATTTTATCAATTCAGAAATTGTAGGAACAGTGACACAAAGCAAATTCGGAATTCAATTTTTACAGGATTTCTATTCAAAATATGACGCTGTTCAAATTACCAAAATCAATGATTACCGAGCAGCTTATGAAGCGATTGCTACTGACCCACAATTTGCTGAATTTCTGGCAAAAGTACCCGCAAAACATCCAGCGCAATTGTACGAATCTGTTTCCTATATATTTGTTTTCATTTTGTTATACTTTCTTTATTGGAAAACCAACGCACGTTTCAAGCAAGGCTATTTGTTTGGATTATTTTTAATATTGTTGTGGACCATTCGTTTTGTAGTTGAGTTTGTAAAAGAAAGCCAAGGCGGTATCGAAGAGAATTTAGGCTATTTATCGACAGGACAATGGTTGAGCATTCCGTTTATTATCTTAGGATTTTATTTTATATGGAAAAGCAAATTAGTTGCTGACAAATAAAATAGAATTCACCATTAATAAAAAAAGCATTGAATTTGATTTCAATGCTTTTTTTTTAGATTCTAATTTTTCTTAATTTAGAATGTAATCTAGCGGTAGAAAATTACCAAACAAGCTTCTTTGCATCGCACCTGTAATTTCAATATCAGCCGCATTTGAATGATTTCCAAACATATCGATTTTGAATTCGTCTGTTCTAAAAATGAGTCCAGATTGTTTTTTATTTCTAAACATCGCATTGTAGCTTTTGAAAGAATTTTTTGAAATCTCTGAGCCTCTTGCACGCGATTCTTTATGCTTAATTTTTATTTTGAAAAAATCGTCTGATCGGTCAATTTCAAATGACTCCGAAGGAACCACTCGTGCGCCGGCTTCCATCAAAATAAACTCATCTTCACCCCATTTCCCTTGAATAAAATTTCTAAAAAAATGCTTTGCTGTACCGTAATAAACACGTTCGCGATGGCGATCATAATTTTTTTCTTCATCGTCGTCTTGGATAGACGTAAAAAAAGCCGTTCCTGCGAAATGGCTCGTGGCAACAGCTTCTCTTTTCATACTTTTCTTACTAAAAATGGTGTAAAATTCAATCAATTCAAAGTTAATATCATAACCCAAAAACTCATTTTTCATTTTGATTCTTTCATTAGCAAAAGCAACCAAAGCATTTTGTTTTTTATCGTAAGCAAACTTGATGACATCCTCGTTCAATATTTTTGTTCCTTTTGCACCATCAGTAATGCCCAAAAACTGTTCTCGGAAGACATTCATGGCATCTTCTCTTGTAAAAGGATTCAATTTAGTTTCCCATAAATCAGATTTTCTTTTCGGATTCATTTTGAGTTGTACGGCACTTTCTAAGTTAGAAATATACACGGTTTCATGATAAAATTCAGACACAACCAACACAGCATCAACGATATAATCATAATTCAAAACAAAATACCCTTTTGAATCAGTGTTAGTGCCAAAAGTAGTGCCATCAATGTAAACCAATGCGTTCGAAAGTGGTTGGTTTTTTGAATCTAAAACGGTTCCTGAAACAGTATTTGCTTTTGTTAATGCAACATTCAACAAGAAGAAAAAGAAAATAATTTTTTGGTACATAAAATTGGGGTTAGGTTTATTCGTTATGTAAAAAGGCCTGTCGGTTCAGCAATGTTTCCTCAGATTCAACATGATTATCGTCTGGCACACAACAATCTACAGGACACACCGCTGCACATTGTGGTTCGTCATGAAAACCTTTACATTCCGTGCACTTGCCCGGTACGATATAATACAAATCGTCTGAAATTGGTTTTTGTGGTGCATCTGCGTCTATTTCTGTGCCGTCGGGAAGAATGATTTTCCCAGACAATTTTGTTCCGTCTTTATAGCGCCAATCGTCTGCGCCTTCGTAAATTGCAGTGTTTGGACATTCAGGCTCGCAAGCGCCACAATTGATACATTCATCAGTGATAATTATAGCCATGGTTATTTTTCATTAAATTTGCACAAAACTACAATCTAATGGTTTTAAAAACAAGGTAAACATGACGCAAATTGACAAAATTAATGCATTCGTAAAATTAGGCGGTTTTCTTCAACAATTCAGCGATATAAAGACAGTTCCGAACCCAAAAATCCCTCTAAACGAACGTTATTTTGAAGCCTTTCAATCGCTCATTCAAATTTCGAAGCACCACAACGGTTGGTTCATTCCATCAGAAGTTTATTTTTCTTTACAACAATGGGCACAAGCTTTAACAGAAACCAATTTATGTGAATGGCTCAAACCCTACCATTTCAATGCATCTGAACCAAAAACAGTGGCTCTGATTTTGGCTGGAAATATTCCGCTCGTGGGTTTTCACGATTTTCTTTGTGTTTTGATTTCTGGCAACAAAGCGCTTGTCAAACTTTCGTCAAATGATCAAAAATTGTTGCCTTTTTTGGCTAAATACCTCATCGAAATCGCACCAGATTTTGCACAATACATCACATTTACAGAAGAAAAATTACCCGAATTTGATGCTGTCATCGCAACAGGAAGCAACAACACCGCACGTTATTTTGATTTCTATTTCAAAAATTATCCCTCAATTATTCGGAAAAACAGAAATTCGGTTGCGATTTTGAACGGCAAAGAAACCAAAGAAGATTTGATGCAATTAGGCGAAGATATTTTCAGATATTTTGGTTTAGGATGTAGAAATGTTTCCAAAATATATGTGCCTAAAAACTATGATTTTACGTTGTTTTTCGAATCGATTTTTGGCTTTGGCGACATTATTCACGAACAGAAATATGCCAACAATTATGATTACAATAAAACAGTTTATTTAATGAGTAATTTCAAATTGCTCGACAATGAGTTTTTGATTTTAAAAGAAGAAACCTCTTTTTCATCGCCCATCGCTACTTTGTTTTATGAATATTATAACGATTTAAACGTCCTTTCAGAGCAATTAAAATCGAAAGAAGACCAAATTCAATGTATTGTCTCTGATAATTTAATTGAAAATAGTATTTCATTCGGCGATACTCAAAAACCTCAACTTTGGGATTATGCAGACGGAATTGACACCATGATTTTCTTGACGCAAACAGTGCATGAATTTGTAAAAAGCTAAATCGCTATACTTACAATAAAAAACGATTTCGTTAACAACTATTGATAAATTGTTGAAAATCAAAAGTGGGTTTGAAAGTTAAATACCGAAATTTGCCATCAAAAATTTAAGAAAATGAAAAAACATAATTTTAGCGCAGGACCTTGCATTTTACCACAAGAGGTTTTCGAAAAATCTGCACAAGCGGTTCTTAATTTCAACAATTCAGGATTATCGATTTTAGAAATTTCTCATAGAAGTAAAGATTTTGTAGCAGTGATGGAAGAAGCCAGAAGTTTGGCATTAGAATTTTTAGGCTTACAAAATAAAGGTTATCAAGCTTTGTTTTTACAAGGCGGTGCAAGTTTGCAATTTGTGGCAGTGGCGCAAAATCTGCTCAAAATTGATGGTAAAGCACAATATTTAGACACAGGTACTTGGGCCAACGGAGCTTTGAAAGAAGCAAAAAGATTTGGCGAAGTTGAAATTGTAGCCTCTTCAAAAGAAGCGAATTACAATTATATTCCTAAAAATTTCAAGATCGAAAAAGGAGCTGACTATTTTCATTGCACAAGCAACAACACGATTTTTGGCACACAAATGAAAGATTTTCCAGAAGTGGAATGTCCGTTGGTTTGTGATATGAGTTCTGATATTTTCTCAAAAGTATTGGATTTTTCTAAGTTCGATTACATCTATGCTGGTGCGCAAAAAAACATGGGAGCAGCCGGTACAACTTTAGTGGTTGTTAAGGAAGAAATTTTAGGCAAAACCAATCGAAATATCCCGGGAATCCTTGATATTCAGCAACAAATTGCCAAAGAAAGCATGTACAACACTCCTGCTGTTTTTGCAGTTTATACTTGCTTGTTGACTTTACAATGGTTGAAAAACTTAGGAGGCATTGCAGCGATTGAAAAATTAAACAACGAAAAAGCGGCTCTTTTGTACAACGAAATCGACAGAAACCCATTGTTCAGAGGCATTGCGGTTCCAGAAGATCGTTCGGTGATGAATGCAACTTTCGCTTTGGTAGATGAAAATCACGAAGCTTTGTTCAATTCAATTTGGAAAGAAGCCAATGTTTCCGGATTGAACGGACACCGCTCGGTAGGTGGTTACCGCGCATCGATGTACAATGCATTGCCGATCGAAAGTGTGCAAGTTTTGGTCGATGCGATGCAAGAATTAGAAAGAAAAATATAACATTCAAAAGCAATAGAAATGATTAAAGTATTAGCAAACGATGGTATTTCAAAAAGCGGAATAGCACTTTTGGAAGAAAATGGTTATGAAGTGATTACAACAAAAGTGGCGCAAGAACAATTGGTCAATTATATCAACCAACATCATGTTGCAGTTATTTTGGTAAGAAGCGCCACAAAAGTGCGTCAAGACATTATCGACAATTGTCCCTCGATAAAAATCATTGGTCGTGGGGGCGTTGGAATGGACAACATCGATGTGGATTATGCACGCTCTAAGGGCATTCACGTGATTAACACTCCAGCTTCGTCGTCAGAATCTGTGGCAGAATTGGTTTTTGCACATTTGTTTACGGGAGTTCGATTTTTACATGATTCGAATAGAAACATGCCTTTGGAAGGCGATGCTAATTTCAATGGACTCAAAAAAGCGTATGAAGCAGGCATTGAATTGAGAGGTAAAACACTAGGAATCATTGGTTTTGGCCGAATCGGTCAAGCTGTGGCAAAAATGGCTTTAGGATTAGGCATGAAAGTGATTGCATCCGATAAATATATTGGCGAAGCTGTGATTAAAGTAGATTTTTACAACGGGCAGTTCATCAATGTTGATATTCAAACTGAGCCCATGGAAGATTTATTAAAACATTCGGACTTTGTGACACTTCACGTGCCTGCGCAAGACGAATATGTGATTGGCGAACCCGAATTTGAATTGATGAAAGACAATGTGGGCATCATCAATGCAGCACGTGGTGGTGTGATTGACGAAGTTGCTTTGGTAAAAGCTTTAGACACTGGAAAAGTGCTTTTTGCAGGATTGGATGTTTTCGAGAACGAGCCCAAACCAGAATTAAAATTGTTAATGCACCCAAAAATCACATTGTCTCCGCATATTGGAGCTGCTACTTTAGAAGCGCAAGACCGCATCGGGACAGAATTGGCCGCACAAATCATGAGTATTCTCAAAAATCAATAAACATTCAAAAAAAAACATCTTTCGCGAGATGTTTTTTTTATCTTTAAAGAATGAAAAAGATCATCCCGTTTATAGTACTGATGCTGATGGTTTTCCTTTTTGGGCAATGTGTTTCCAAAAAAGAAAGCTTTAAAAAAACGCCTGACATAGCAAATGAGGAAGATTTAATTGTGCTCGAAAATGATTCATTGTCTTATAAAGTGATTATTTTTGAGCCCGGATTCAATGCTTGGTTAAGCAGCACAGCTCGACCAAGAGATTATTATAGTCAATCGTTTCTAGAACAACGAAATAGAATTTGGGTACAAGAATATAACTTGCGAGTGAACCAACCGATGCGTTTTAAACCCGATTTATATCCTTTTGCCATCGAGTATCGAAGCGATATAGATTATGGTTATGAAGTGAATTATTTATTGTACAATTATTTTATTTTTTTTCAAAATCAATACAAACAAAAACTAGTAACGTTTATTCCTCGTATTTAAAAGAAAAAATCAAACATGGAAAAACTAAAAAAACGATGGGGAGTCACTTCAAATTTTCAATTGGTGGTCATTTTCGTCGTTTTCGCAATCACAGGTTCTACTGCAGCATTTGTGGCAAAACCATTTATCAACTTCTTTGGCTTAAATTCGGAAAATTTAGGTTGGATGTATTATCCTGTAAAAATTTTAATCATATTTCCGTTGTATCAAATCCTACTGGTTTTCTTAGGATTCGTATTCGGACAATTTGAATTCTTTTGGAATTTTGAAAAGAAAATGCTGTATCGATTGAAGTTAGGGAAACTGGTAGCTCTTTTTGAAAGAAATTCGGGACAAAAAATGAGTTGAAATTGGGCTGTTTAAAATCTTAAAATAGCTTCACATTTCGATGTATTTTTCAATCAATGGATTTGACCTAATTTTGTGAATCATTTCTTTGGTCAGTGGTTTTTCAATAAAATCAATCACACAATTAAAATCGTGCACTAACTGCCAGTCCTTTGCGTCAACCGAAGAAGACGCAATGACGATGTATGTTTTAGAATCTAAATCTTTAGAAACTAAATTGTTTAAAAAAACTCTTGCGTTTGTTTGCGCCAGATTGATGTCTAGAAAAACTAAAAATATCATCCCCGACGGCGCATCTTCGATATAAGACAAAGCCTCGGGGGCATCTGAAAAAGACTTGATCAAGTTTTTGATGCCTGCACCAAGAAGAATTCTTCTTTGAAGCATCAAAAAAATCAAATCGTCGTCAAGAAGTACTATTTCTAAATTTTTCACTTTCCTAGTTTTATTGGACAAAATTAGTTGAAATCAAGGCTTTTTCATGGGAATTGTCAAATAAAATGTCGTTCCTACGTTAATTTCTGACTCTAGATGAATCGTACCGCCGATACTTACAATAATTTTCTTGCAAAAAGCCAACCCCAATCCATGTCCTTCGGCATCATTTTGAAATAATCTTTTGAAGGGTTTAAAAACATCTGCGTATTGATTTTCGGAAATCCCAATGCCATTGTCTTTAAACTCAAAAATAATATCCTGATTAGAGGTTTTAAAATCGACTGCAATGATTAGGTCAATGCCTTTTCTTCTGTATTTGATTGCGTTGCTCATTAAATTTTGAAACAAAATATGCAACAATACTTTAGGTAAATCCAACAATGGAAATTGAACCACTTCCAACTTCATTTGTATTTTTGGATAAATGGTTTTGTATTGAAAAAATAGATCTTCTAAAACTTTATTCAAATTCACAGATTCAAAAACAGCGTCCGTACTTAAAACTTTTCCATACTCAAGAAGGCTATCGATTAATTTTTCCATTCGTTTAGAACCTACTTCAACCCCTTCTAAAATTTCCAAACCATCTTTATCCCAAGTCACGTTGTATTTATCTTGCAATAATTTGATGAGTGCCGCTATCATTTTGGTTGGGCCTTTCAAATCGTGCGCCACCATGTATGAAAAATCTTCCATGTCTTTGGTGTAGGCCGTCAAATTATCATAATAAGTCCTCAATCTATTGGATTGGCTTCTCAAGGCAAAAATACTTTCCACCTGACTGCTTAACTTCTTGATACACTCAATTTGGGTTTCATTAAGCGTACGAGCCACATTATCAATAACACATAAGGTACCGTAAGGATAACCGTCTTCTGAAAGAATTGGAATGCCAAAATAAAAGGCAATGTTCGGTGCATTAACAACCAACGGATTGTCTTTAAAACGCAAATCTTCATGCGCATTTTGAACAATAAAAGACATTTTAGGCTCTAAAATAGCGTGGGCACAAAAAGAGTGTTCTCTTGGGGTTTCAGTCACTGTTAAACCTCTTCTTGATTTAAAAAATTGCCTTTCTTCATCAACCAAAGAAATGAGCGCAATCGGCACATCGCAAATGACTGACGCCAAGTAGGTTATATCATCAAAAACTTGTTCTGGAAGTGTATCTAATATCTGAAGCGATTTTAATGCTTCAATTCGCTCTTGTTCGAATTTATTGAGGGTGTGCAAAAGATGAGATTTAGTACGCAAATATATAAAATATCTTTAAGAATAGTTATTTCATCGTTAAAAAATAACTCTTTAACGTATTTTATGCATATCATAAAAAAATATTTGGCTGCTTAAAACTAAATTAAGATACCGAAATGAACTAATCAAATGAAAATTTATTATCATTGCTTAAAAAAGTAAAAAAATGGATTATTCACAAAAAATGCTTCGAGACAATGCTTTAGCGGGTAAAACGATCATCGTTACGGGTGGTGGAAGTGGATTAGGCAAAGCAATGACACAATATTTTTTAGAATTGGGTGCCAATGTGGCCATTACTTCTAGAAATTTAGAAAAATTAGAAAAAACCGCCGAAGAGCTTAATACGCTTAGCAATGGAAATTGTTTTGCAGTTGCTTGTGATGTTCGTCATTACGACCAAGTGGAAGAGATGATGCAAAAAGTGCTTGCTCAATTTGGAAAAATAGACGTTTTAGTGAATAATGCCGCTGGAAATTTCATTTCGCCTACCGAAAGATTGTCTGCCAATGCTTTTGACACGATTATTGATATTGTATTGAAAGGTTCAAAAAATTGCACCTTAGCTTTAGGAAAACATTGGATTGACACCAAACAAACGAACACGAATATTCTAAATATTGTAACCACTTATGCTTGGACAGGCTCAGCTTATGTTGTGCCAAGTGCTACGGCGAAAGCAGGAGTTTTAGCCATGACCAGAAGTTTGGCAGTAGAATGGGCAAAATATGGCATTCGAACGAACGCTATTGCACCGGGGCCTTTCCCAACAAAAGGAGCTTGGGACCGACTCTTGCCTGGCGATTTGGCAGAAAAATTTGATATGGCTAAAAAGGTGCCGCTACAAAGAGTGGGCGACCATCAAGAATTAGCCAATTTGGCTGCTTATTTAGTGTCTGATTTTTCTGCTTATGTGAATGGGGAAGTCATCACGATTGATGGAGGCGAATGGTTGAAAGGTGCAGGTCAATTCAATTTGCTTGAAAAAATTCCAACAGAAATGTGGGACATGCTCGAAGCAATGATAAAAGCAAAGAAAAATAACTAGTGTTGTATGGTGTAAATAAAAATCAAACTTTACTCCACTAAAACTTGATTTTTTGTTAACAACTTAGGTTTTTTAAAGATAATTTAAATTGTATTTTTACCACCAAAATTCAAACATAACAATGGGTAAAATAATTGCCGTTGCCAACCAAAAAGGCGGTGTTGGAAAAACAACTACAACCGTAAATCTAGCAGCATCTTTAGGAGTTTTAGAAAAAAGAGTTTTACTGATAGACGCTGATCCTCAGGCCAATGCAAGTTCTGGTTTAGGAATTGATGTGGACACAGTTGAAATTGGAACTTACCAGATTTTAGAACATAGCAACATTCCAAAAGATGCTATTTTAGAATGCAGTGCGCCTAACGTGCACATCATTCCTGCGCACATTGACTTGGTTGCCATCGAAATTGAATTGGTGGACAAAGACAACCGTGAATACATGCTGAAAGAAGCATTGAAAGATATACGCAACGAATATGACTATATTTTAATTGACTGTGCGCCGTCATTAGGATTGTTAACATTGAACGCATTGACAGCAGCAGACTCCATTTTGATTCCAATTCAATGCGAATATTTTGCTTTGGAAGGTCTTGGAAAGTTATTGAATACTATCAAAAGTGTACAAAAATTGCACAATCCAGATTTAGATATTGAAGGTATGTTGCTCACGATGTACGATTCGAGGCTTCGACTTTCGAACCAAGTGGTAGAAGAAGTGCAAAAACATTTTCAAGACATGGTGTTCAAAACCGTGATTCAAAGAAATGTAAAGTTAAGCGAAGCACCAAGCTTTGGCGAAAGCATCATCAATTTTGATGCAACGAGCAAAGGCGCAAGCAATTATTTGAGTTTAGCAGAAGAAATTATTAAAAAAAATAGTTAGTAGCAAATGACCAAAGCGATCAAAAAACAAGCCTTAGGACGTGGATTATCTGCCTTGTTGAAAGACCCCGAAAACGACATCAAATCAGCCAACGATTCGGGTGCAGACAAAGTAGTTGGTACAATTATAGAGCTTGATATTGAAGCCATTGAAATCAATCCGTTTCAACCAAGAACCAATTTTAACGAAGAAACTTTACAAGAATTAGCTGTTTCCATCCGAGAACTTGGCGTCATTCAACCCATAACCGTTCGAAAAACCGATTTTAATAAATACCAACTCATTTCTGGAGAGCGCAGATTGCGTGCTTCCAAAATGGCGGGTTTACAAACCATTCCATCCTACATCCGAATTGCCGACGACAACGAATCGTTGATGATGGCTTTGGTGGAAAACATCCAACGTCATGATTTAGATGCGATTGAGGTTGCCATTTCTTACCAAAGATTGATGGACGAAATTCAATTGACGCAAGAGCAAGTGAGCGAACGTGTTGGTAAAAAAAGATCAACAATTGCCAACTATATTCGGCTTTTAAAATTAGATCCGATCATCCAATCAGGCATCAGAGATGGATTTATTTCGATGGGACATGGACGCGCCTTGATCAATATCGAAAATGAAGAAGACCAAGCCAATATTTACCAAAAAATTATTGGCCAAAACCTTTCTGTAAGAGAAACAGAAACGTTAGTGAAAAATTATCAAGAAAGTTTGTTGTCGCCAAGTGAAAAACCAAAAAAAGAAACCGAGCAAGTTTCTGAAGCGACACAACAATTGGTAAAAGATTTTTTTGGCACCAAAGTGGAAATAAAAATGGCAGCCAATGGCAAAGGAAAAATTTCAATTCCTTTTTATTCAAAAGATGATTTAGATCGAATCCTAAAACGTATGCAAGAATAGTGCGCATCCATTTTTTCATATTTATGTTGTTGATGAGCATCATCGGAAAGGCTTGGGGGCAAGACCCAAACAATGATCTACTTATTATAAAAGACACTGTTCCACAACTTGATGCTATTGATCCATTAACTCCTGCAAAAGCTGCATTTTACTCTGCGGTATTGCCTGGACTGGGTCAAGCTTACAATAAAAAATACTGGAAAATTCCACTTGTTTACGGAGGTTTGGCGATTGGTTATTATTTTTACAACACCAATAACAAACAATATCAAAGCTTTAGAACCGCATACAAACGTCGTTTAGAAGGCTTTTCAGATGACGAATATGCGGGAATTTATTCAGATCAAACATTAATTAACGGCCAAAAGGTGTTTCAACGAAATAGAAATATTTCATTGATGGTTACTGTTGGCGTTTATGTTTTAAATATCATTGATGCGAATATTGATGCGCATTTAATGCAATTTAACGTTACAGAAAAACTGAGTTTAAAGCCTGATGTGTATCACAACGACCTTACCGCAAGGCCTAATTTGGGGCTGTCGCTAAATTATCAATTTTGAAGTTAAATTTTAAAAAATTGTAACATTAACATCAAAAACTACACTTAATATCTATCAATATCATATTTAGTTCAACAAATGAAAATTGCGCTACTCGGTTACGGAAAAATGGGAAAGGTCATAGAAAAATTGGCACTTGAAAGAGGACATGAAATTGTTTTCATTAAAACCAGCGCTAAAAGTTTTGATGGTTTAGAACAAGCCGACATAGCGATAGAATTTAGTGTACCCGAAGTGGCTGTTGGAAATATTTTGAGTTGTTTTGAAAAAAATATCCCCGTAATTTGCGGCACAACGGGCTGGTTGCAAGATATTAGTACTGTGCTGGAAACTTGCAAAAAAACAAATGGAAGCTTTATTTACAGTGCTAATTTCAGTTTGGGAGTAAATTTATTTTTTGAGCTCAACGAAAAATTAGCCAAAATGATGCGCTCGTTTGCAGCCTACAAAGTTTCGATGGAAGAGATTCATCATACCCAAAAGCTTGACCAACCCAGCGGAACAGCCGTTGCCATTGCCAACGATATTATCAAAAATTCAAATTATAACAATTGGACCTTGGGTGCTGCAAAAGCTGACGAAATCAATATTGATGTGCACAGAACCAGTTCGGTGCCCGGCACACATCGAGTGCATTATCATTCTGAAATTGACTCGATTGAAATTGCACACACAGCTCACAATAGAAATGGATTTGCGCTTGGAGCCATTGTTGCAGCAGAATGGTTAGTAGGCAAAAAAGGAATTTATACAATGAAAGATGTTTTGTCTTTCGATCAAGAATTATAAAATACAAACAAAATGACACTACAAGAATGGTTGATATTTTTTGCCATCGTTCAATTGATACATGGCTTAGGAACTTGGAAACTCTATGTAATTGCAGGTAGAAAACCGTGGGAAGCTTTCGTTCCGATTTACAATGCATTGGCTTTAATGAAAATCATTAATCGTCCGTGGTGGTGGATTTTCCTATTGTTCATTCCTATCATTCAACTGATTATGTTTCCAGTCGTTTGGGTTGAAACATTGAAAAGTTTTGGCAAAAACAAACCAATCGATACCATTTTAGGGGTTGTAACCCTCGGATTTTATATTTATTATGTCAACTATACTCAAAAAGTAGCACACATCGTCAATCGTCCTTTGACACCGAAAAAAGGCTGGCCGGAATTCGTTAATTCTATTCTATTTGCGATTGTTGTTGCAACAACTGTGCATACTTATTTCATTCAACCTTACACCATTCCCACTTCATCTTTAGAAAAATCATTGCTCATTGGCGATTTTCTTTTCGTAAGTAAGTTTCATTATGGCGCAAGACCTCCCATGACGACGGTTGCCTTGCCGATGGTGCACGACAGTATTCCACTCACGGGATTGAAATCCTATCTATCTGTGCCTCAACTCCCCTATTTCAGATTTCCAGCCATCGAAAAAATCGAAAACAACGATATTGTAGTGTTCAATTGGCCTACGGATACGGTTTACTTTTTTAGAGATCCATCGGGAAGAAGTGTTCAAAAACCGATTGACAAAAAATCAAACTATGTGAAGAGATGTTTAGGCATTCCTGGCGATCAATTAGAAATTAAAAACGGCGACGTGATTGTAAATGGCAAAATGTTACCGATGCACGACCGCCAGCGCATACAATTTCGTCATGTTGTGATGTTAAAAGACGGCGCAAATCCCGCTTTATTAGAAAATTACGAATGCAACGAAATTATGTATGTATATGAAATTGAAAAACAACTTTGGGATGCGAAAGAAGTGCAAGATTTCATCGAAAAAGACAACAACTCATTGGCAATAGAGCTCGAAAGAGACACTACGAACTTCGTGAAAATTGGCGGTTTTATCGAAGCTTCAAAAATGAGCAGACTGAAAATAAAGCAATTGCCTAACGCTTATTTCACAAACATGCCAGACGACCAAGTGGCAGCCCTCAAAAACAATCCTTATGTGGCTTCTGTGAAAAGACATGTAAAAAAAGAAAACACAACCACCGAAATTTTTCCGCACACAACCAATTGGACAGCTGACAATTTAGGGCCCATTTTTATTCCAAAAGCCGGAACAACCGTTGATATTAACAAAGAAAACATTGCGTTTTACGAAAGAATTATCAAAGAATATGAAGGAAACAAACTTGAAATTGTTGGGAATGACATTAAAATTAATGACGTAGTTGCAAACAAATACACTTTTGAACAAGATTATTATTGGATGATGGGAGACAACCGTCATAACTCTGAAGACAGCAGATATTGGGGTTTTGTGCCTCATGATCATATTGTTGGAAAACCGGTTTTCATTTGGATGAGTTTAGATTATAGTGCCAAAGGTTTGTTCAATAAATTTCGATTTGAAAGATTTTTTACCACTGTTGGTGGCAACGGAAAATCCACTTCCTACTTTATTTATTTCTTGATTGCGATTGGCATTTATCAAGGTTATCGTTATTTTAGAAAGAAAAAAGCAGCAGAAAATGAATAATTTAAGATGAAAACACTCATTTTTCCTACTTATTTTCCGAGTATTAGCCATTATGTTGCGTTGGTGAAAAACGAAAAAGTTGTCTTAGAAATTGGCGATCATTTTCAAAAGCAAACCAATCGCAACAGAATGTACATTCACAGCCCCAATGGAAAACAATTGTTGAACATTCCTGTCAAACATGCTCTTGCGGGCAATCAGCATCAAAAAACCAAAGACGTTAGAATAGAAAATGATTTCGGTTGGCAAAAACAACATTTCAAATCGATGGAAGCTGCTTATCGAACTTCCCCCTATTTTGAATATTTCGAAGACGATTTCAGACCCATTTTTGAAAAAAAGCACACTCTTCTTTTAGATTTAAATCTGGAAGTGTTTGCGATGATCAATGATGCTTTGGGATTGAAAATAACGATTGAAACAAGCGATGTGTTTGAGAAAAACCCTGATAATTGCCTAGATGCTAGAAATTTGGCGAATGGCAAAAAAGACAACAATATTTTTGAAACCTACACGCAGGTTTTTGACGATAAAAACGGATTTATCAACAATCTGAGCATCTTTGATTTGCTTTGCAATGAAGGTCGCCACGCAGTTGCATATTTAAAATCGCAACCATTAATCATCCCCAAATAAAACTCGAATACCAACTTTATTCTTCCATTTTTTGCATTCTAACCACCAAAGGAAAATGATCAGAAAATGACGATTTATTGTGCGTTTTTAATGATTTCACTTCAAAAGTAGGGTCGATAAAAATGTAATCAATACGCGCAGGATAGTATTTAAAGTCGTAGGACTTACCAAAACCTTCGCCCGCTTCTTCAAAAGCATCGAGCAAATCGCCGCGCACGTTTCTATAAACATAAGAAAAAGCACTGTTGTTCAAATCGCCCGCTATGAAAACTTTATGTTTCACTTTTTCTCGATGCGACGACAACAATTCAGCTTGTTTTTGTTGCATTGCAAAAGATTCACTCATGCGTTTCAGCATCAATTTTGAACGTTCTTGCGTCACATTATTCAAATCATCTTCAATCTCGTTGACATCAGGAGTAATATTGACTGATTTCAGATGCATGCTGTAGAGCCGAATGGTGTCTGATTTGTACAAAACATCCGCATAAATAATACTCGATCCTCTTCCTTCTAGTGAAATTTTTCCTTTATGAAGGATAGGAAATTTTGAAAAAATAGCATGCCCCGACTTTTGCTTTTTATCAAAAAAAACAAGATGACGATGCTTGTATTGGTTGAAGATATCAATATCGATTTTAGAATATTCTTGTAAACATATAAGATCTGGTTGCTCGCTTTTGATCAGCGAATCCATCATTGCTTTCACACTTGCCACCTTTTTCCATTGGTATAAATTGAACAGCCGAACATTGAAGCTCATCATAACCAATTCATTTTCTGTTTTTTCTGGATTGGATTCCCCAAATTGATACAACCGTTGGAAATACGGAAGTCCGAGAAGCAACAAGACACCCGATAAGATAAATTGGCGTTTCATCTGAACCATCCAATAAATTGAAAACAACAAATTAACCAATAAAAAGAAGGGCAAAAAAAGCGTTAAAACTGATAAAATTGGAAAGGCTTTTGGCGTGAGAAAAGGCAACAAAAAGGCCATAAGCGTGAGCAACGCAATCAAAATGTTGAACCCGTAAACAATTTTATTAAAGAAACTTAAGTTTTTCAAAATCTTTATTTTCCTGCTTTAAATAGAAATTCTTTTTCCTCTTTGGACAAACTATCGTAGCCCGATTGACTTATTTTATCCAAAATTGCATCAATTTTCTGTTGATTTTCAGTTTTACTCAACGATGATGTGGTTCGATAAGTCGTATTTTCAGTTTTGTAAACTTTCTTAAATGGCTTGGCTTTCGGTTGACCCAAATGCATCAAATAGTCTATCAAATTCGTGAGCCATTTTGAAATATCTTTCCCTTTATTCAACTGACTGACAAACAAATAACCCAAAAACACACCCCCTATATGCGCAATATGTCCGCCCGCATTTGTGCCAGACAAACGGATCAAATCTAAAATAAAAAAGACCAGTGCGATGTGCCATAATTTTACATTTCCAATCAACAACAATCTGATTTGCATGTGTGGAGCATAAAAAGCGATGGCGAACAAAACCGCATTTACAGCCGCTGAAGCCCCAACCATTGGTGCAGTTACACCACTGAATCGAGGAAAAATAAAATAACTAATCAAGAAAAACAGTGCACCCACAATAGCTCCTTGCAAATAAACGCTCAACAGTTGCTTTTGAGTGAAAAAAGTCATGAACAGTCGGCTCGAAAAATGCAACACAATCAAATTAGAAAGTAAATGAAAAAAACCACCGTGAAAAAAAGCATACGTGATCAAAGACCAAGGTTTCCAGAGTAAATCTGCTGGATTAGAGCTCATACTCACGAAATGCTCAAAATTAAAATGGATATTAAACAACGATAAAATGCCTTTTAAAACAAAAGGAATCGCAAATAGTGCCACATTCCAATAAATTAATTTCTCGGGAACGCCGCCAATGCGATATTGTAATTTTAAATCATTAAAAAATTGATTCATAATTATATTTTTTAATTCCAACGATGTCTGTCAAATTCATTTTTTTTCCAAAACCAAGCCATGATGAGTCCAGTGATGGCGCCGCCCACGTGTGCAAAATGCGCAATGCCACCACCGCCAAATATGGAAGTGCCACTGATGCCCATATACAAATCGGAAGCGACGATCAATGGAACGAAATACTTTGCCTTGATGGGAATCGGTAAGAAAATCATCATTAAGGAAGCATTTGGAAAAGACAACGCAAAACCAACCAAAATTCCGTACAAAGCACCCGAAGCACCCACTGCGGGAATAAGGTAAGATTCAATAAAGTTTTTTAAATCATTAGGAGACATCAAAGTTTCCCAACTTTTTAAATACTCGCCTCGGTTGATAACTTCTAAAATTTGCTCTTTCGTAAATCCATTTTCCATTAAAATGGTCAATCCTTGGTTAAAATGATAATAGTTGACACCTGTGTGCAAAAGAGCAGCACCTAGTCCGCTTGAAATGTAAAAAAACAGAAACTTTTGGCTTCCCCAAAGCTGTTCTAAAGCACTTCCAAACATCACTAAACCCAGCATATTGAATACAATGTGTGTAATTCCTGGGAATTTTGCATGCATAAACATGTGTGTCAAAAATTGCCAAAACCCAAAATTTGGATGATCGATATAATACAATGACAAATAATCGTAGGCAATGTCGCCCACCCACATACTACCAATGTAGAAAATAACATTGATGATTAATAATTGTTTTACAGTGTTGGTGATTTGCATCATATATAAAATTTTTTGTCAATATCTTCCACTTGCCAAGTAATGAAAGTAGGTTTTTGAAAAGGCGAATGATTGGGGTCTTTGCAAGCAAAAAGTCCGTTCACGATTTGTTCTTGTTCTTCGTTGTTGAGCAAAGTGCCGTTTTTAATGGCAAAATTTCGAGCCAATGATTTTGCAACAGCATCAATTCTGCTGAAACTCTGTTCGGGCACTTCATTTTGTAAATCGGCAATCAATTGAATAAGTACGCTTTCGATTTCACTTTCGTTCGTTAAGACAGGAATGCCAGTAATCATCAATTCTTGCGATGTCGTTACAGAAAACTGAAAACCAATATTGTAAAGCGTTTCTTTCAACTCTTCAATTAAATAAAGCTCTTGTACAGAAAACTGCATTTGAATTGGAAAAAGCAATTGTTGACTTGCTGCCCGTTGTAAAGTGATTTGTTCCAAATATTTTTCATACAAAATTCTTTGATGCGCTCGGTTTTGATTCAAAATCAAAATACCTGATTTCAAAGGACTTACTATATATTTTCGTTGTAATTGATAAGTCTGCGTGGTTTTGTGAACCCCAATTTCATTTTCAAACAACGAACCTGAAATCACTTCGCCTTCATATTCAATTTCTTCGATTGGTTTGGGAGATTCTTGCAAGCCTACATACAATTGTTCCCAACTCGGACTCAAACTTTTAGAAAAAGATTTTTGGGAAAAGTGGCCCGTATGCTTTGGTTCAGATTCAAATGGATTAAAATTGGCATCTACTTGTATCAAAGGCTTTGAAGAAGCTTGATTGCTATAAGAGTAACCCACATCTAAAGTGTGATCACGTTCAAAATCCAATACTGGCGACACGTTAAATTGTCCCAAACTGTGTTTGACGGAAGCCCTTAAAATAGCATATAAAGCTTGCTCATCGTCAAATTTTATTTCTGTTTTTGTAGGATGAATATTAATATCGATGGTATGCGGAGGCACATCCAAATAAATAAAATAAGAAGGTTGCATGCCGTCTTTTAACAATCCTTCGAAAGCGGACAAGACTGCATGATGCAAATAGCCACTTTTGATAAATCGATTGTTGACGAAGAAAAATTGCTCGCCACGACTTTTTTTGGCAAACTCGGGTTTAGCAACAAAACCTTGTATTTTTAAAATATCGGTTTGTTCATCGACAGGAACTAATTTCTCGTTGGTTTTTCCACCAAACAATGCAACGATACGCTGACGCAAATTAGACTGTGGCAACACATAATTTTCGCTACCGTTGTGAATCAATGTGAATACAATAGAGGGATGTGCTAGCGCAACTCTTTGGAATTCATCTACAATATGTCGAAATTCGATGGTGTCAGATTTCAGAAAATTTCTTCGGGCAGGAATGTTATAAAACAAATTCTTTACGGCAAAAGAAGTGCCTTTTGGCAAAACCGCAGGCTCTTGCGAAACTACCTTGCTTCCTTCCATCACAATTTCAACTCCCAATTCCTCTTGCTCTTGCTTCGTTTTCAAAACAACATGAGCAATGGCGGCAATAGAAGCCAAAGCTTCGCCACGGAAACCTTTCGTATGAATGGCAAACAAATCTTCCGCTTGACGAATTTTTGAAGTAGCGTGCCGCTCGAAACACAAGCGTGCGTCTGTGCTGTTCATTCCCACGCCATTGTCGATCACTTGAATCAAGGTTTTTCCCGCTTCGTTGATAATAAGTTTAATATCAGAAGCTTTGGCATCGACCGCATTTTCAATAAGCTCTTTAACAACAGATGCTGGACGTTGCACCACTTCGCCCGCGGCAATTTGATTTGCTACGTGATCTGGTAGTAATTGAATTACGTTTGACATTATCGCTGCTTAAAAATGGATAAATCAAAATCTATAATCATTAAAAAAATGAAAACTAAAATAGCTATGATGATTAAAAGTCTTTTATTAACAGTTCGATTGCCACGATGACGACTTTCTTTTCTGGCTTCAGACCAATGCCCACGAATGTCATTGTAGCTCACTGATTCTCTGTCGCGCGTGAATTTAGATTCAAAATCGAACGGATTATGCACCTCTTTCCCTTTATAATGTCGGGGAGTGTAATTAAATTTCTTATTTGAAGGTAATTTTAAAAAAGAGGTCTTAATCATAATCAAAAATTAATGTTTCAAAAATACAAATTTAGACGCTGCATTTGCCTAAAAAAAACAAAAAATCCCAAAAGATTGGGATGATTTTATTTTCGATAAATGAACCTTTTTTAGATAAAAGGCGTCATTTTAATAGCTGCGACAGCCGCTTCTACTCCTTTATTTCCGTGCTTTCCTCCACTTCGATCGATAGACTGTTGCATATTATTGTCGGTAAGTACACAAAAGATTACGGGCATTCGTCCAAGTAAATTCAAATCTTTGATTCCTTGCGTTACGCCTTCACAAACGAAATCAAAATGCTTGGTTTCGCCTTGAATTACTGATCCAATAGCAATGATTCCTGACAACTCTGGGTGATTGAACATCATTTGACGACAACCATAAATAAGCTCAAAGCTCCCTGGAACATTCCACCGGAGAATGTTTTTAGGCAACACACCATTATCTAATAAAGTTGCCTTTGCACCTTGAAAAAGTCCTTCCGTGATGTTGTCGTTCCATTCAGAAACAACAATCCCAAACGAAAGTTTACTAACGTTTGGGAGTTGTGTTTTATCGTAATTAGATAAATTTTTATTTTCTGTAGCCATTTTATTGTGCCATTCCAATTAAACCTTCCACGTTTCTAGCTTCTGGAGTGCTGGAATATTCTTCTTTAATTTTAGTGAAAATTGTTAAAGCTTTCGCCTTATCGTTTAATTGTAAAGCCGTTTGACCAGCTTTAAATAAAAATCTGGGAGCAGTAATTTCATTGTCACTCATTCCAGCTGCTTTTTCATAATATTCCAATGCTTCTTTAGCTTGGTTTTTTTGTGCGAAAGCATCGCCAATCGCACCTTGCGCTAAAACACTTAAAACCATATCGTCTGATTTGAACTCAGCCAAATATTTAATCGCATTTGTATTATCGCCGATATTTAAATAAGAAATACCCGCATAATAATTTGCCAAATTGGCGGCATCTGTGCCAGAATATTTGTCGATAATTTGAATGAAGCCATATTTTGCATCAGCACCATTCAAAGCAACTTTAAACAAACTATCTTTTTCGGTTTTGGCATCTAAGGCCTTTTGAAAATTTTCTTGCGCCATAAACATTTCATTGGCAGCTTCGTCTTGTTTTGGTTCAACCACAAATCTATCATAAACCAAATAGGCAACTGTTACTATCGCAATTGCACCAACTAAGCCAAAAATGTATTTTTGATTACGAGCTACCCACTCCTCTGCTTTCGAAGCACCTTGATCTAAACTACTAAAAACCTCAGCGGTTGTGCTGTCTTTAACATCAACATCTTGAACTTCTTCGCCAACAATTTCTTCCTCTTGTGGTTTTGGTGCTTTGTAACCTCTCTTATTATATGTAGCCATTACTGTTAAAAATTAATGAGTGGCAAAATTAAAATTTTTATTGACATAAAAAAGTCCTTTTTTTAGTTATTTTTTTTAAAAAAATGAGACATCCATAACATTGCCTTTTTAACTTTGCAAATCTGATTTTACCTTTAAAAAAAACCAACTTCATTGCATCTTAAAAAACTTACTTTACTGAATTACAAAAACATTTCAGAAGCTTTCTTTATTTTCGATGCGAAGATTCATTGCTTCGTTGGAAGAAACGGCATAGGCAAAACCAATATTTTGGATGCAATTTATCATTTATCCTTCGGCAAAAGCTATTTTAACTCTATTGCTTTGCAAAACATCAAGCATGGAGAGGAATTTTATTTATTAGAGGGCGAATTTGAGAAAGACAATAGATCGGAACATATTATTTGCAGCGTTAAAAAAGGGCACAAAAAAGTTTTAAAACGCAACAACAAAGCGTATGAAAAACTTTCAGAACATGTAGGTTTGTTAAGCGTTGTGATGATTTCGCCTTCAGATGCAGATTTGATTAGTGAAGGAAGCGAAACACGCAGAAAGTTTATGGACAGCGTTATTTCCCAATTGAATGCGCACTATTTGCAAGACTTGATTAATTATCAAAAAGTGCTCAGTCAAAGAAATGCTTTGCTAAAATATTTTGCATTAAATCAAACTTTTGATGGACTAACTCTTGGCATTTATAATGAACAATTAGCGGCTTTGGGACATCAAATTCATGAAGTTCGACTAGATTTTATTTCGCAGTTCGTACCCATTTTCAATCATTATCATCAATTGATTGCAGAAAATGCAGAGCGTGTGCAACTTAAATATGACAGTCAGCTAAACGAAAAGCCATTTCTCGAACTGCTAAACACTTCCTTTTCAAAAGATAAAATATTGCAATACACTTCCGTCGGCATTCATAAAGACGATTTACTTTTGGAAATTGACCATTATCCTATCAAGAAATTTGGCTCTCAGGGACAACAAAAATCATTCTTAATTGCTTTAAAATTAGCACAATTCGACTTTTTAAGCCAAAAGAGTGGTCATAAACCTATTTTACTTTTGGATGATATTTTCGACAAATTAGACGAATTTAGAGTGGAAAGACTTATTAAAATGGTCAACGAAAACCTATTTGGCCAGATTTTTATTACCGACACACACGACGAGCGCACGGAAGCTGTGGTTCGAAAAACGGAACAATCTTATAAAATGATTCGATTGTAATCAATCCATGTTTTTTCGAGGATGGAAATGATCGATCACTTTTCGAAGATGCGAACGATCTAAATGAACATAAATTTCTGTGGTGGTGATAGATTCATGACCGAGCATCAATTGAATCGACCGCAAATCAGCACCGTTTTCGAGTAAATGTGTGGCAAAAGAATGTCTAAACGTGTGCGGACTGATGGTTTTTTTAAGATTAATTTCAACCGCCAATGATTTGATGATCGTAAAAATCATGGCGCGCGTGAGTTTTTTTCCGCGTCGGTTCAAAAACAAAACATCTTCATGACCTTTCGCAACAGATAGATGTATTCGCGTTTGACTTGCATAAATCTCAATGTATTTTTGTGTATAATCGCCCACGGGCACCAAGCGTTGTTTGTCGCCTTTGCCTGTCACTTTGATAAAACCTTGATCGAAATACAAATCAGATAGCTTTAATTCTATCAATTCTGAAACCCGCATTCCGCATCCATAAAGTGTTTCCAAAATGGCTTTATTGCGCGTGCCTTCAGATTTAGACAAATCTATTGCAGCAATCAACGCATCTATTTCTTGAACAGATAGAGTATCGGGAAGTTTCCTCCCTACTTTAGGAATTTCTATCAATTCGGTGGGATTGTCCTCGCGATAGCCTTCAAAAACCAAAAAAGAGAAAAAACTTCGCAAACCAGAAATCAATCGCACTTGCGAACGGGTGTTGATAGTTGGAGAAACATAATAAATAAACTGTAAAAGCGCTTCTTTACTGATGGATTTCGGCGAAACAACTATTTGAAATTCATTCAGATAAATGGTTAATTTTTCCACATCCAAACAGTAATTCAAAACGGTGTTGTTTGAAAGTCCGCGCTCAATGCGCAGATAGTTGCTAAATTCTTTCACATACGATTTCCACTCCATAAGTTTTTAGATAAACAATTAAACATTGTGAAAATTATTTGTTTTCGCACGCACAAAGTTAAAAATTGTAAAATCAAAAGATGGTGGTTGCCACTTTGATTCTTAAAATTATTTCAACATCCTTACTTTGAAGAAAAACGCGAACAAGAAAACATATAATTCGGCAAAAGATCAAAAAATCACGCTCGGCATTTAAAATCATTTTTAAATAAAAATAACATCCCTTCGTTTTGCAAAAAGAAATAGTCAACCTCTCAATAAATTCTTTGCGATTTACGGCTCTTTACGTTTGATTAAAAAGCAAATCGACTGTTTGCTTTGTCAATCCATCTTCCATCCATATCTTAAAAGTTGCTTCTTGTGATAAAATATGTTTAAAAAAGATCATCTTTTAAGTTGATGACGTATTTTTGAAAAAAACTTCTATAATTTCTTATTTTAAGTTAAAACTAGATTGACCTTAAATTAAAAATAGATAGCGTATGAAAAAGAACATCATGCTGGGTTTATTGACGTTGATGATTTTGACGACGGCTTGCTCAAAAGAGCATCTTAGCAATTCGCCAACCGAAGTTCAAAATCAATTTGTGTCGGCAGCGGCAGTGATTGATTCGATGAAAACAGGTTTCAACTTAGGAAACACATTCGAATATAGTTTACAAAACACAGACCCTTCGACCATCTTTCCTATCATTGATTTGTGTAAAAATGCAGGAATGAAACACATTCGGATCCCTGTGACTTGGATGGATGGATTTGCAGGAAACACGCTGGCAGATAACGAAGGAAATATCAACTTTTCGCACCCTCGATTTCTTCAACTCAAAACTGTTATTGATTATGCAATTGCTAAAAACATGTTTGTAATCATCAATGCGCATCACGAATATTGGCTTTACAATCAATACGTTGGAAGCGAAGTTTATAATGAAGCGTTTAGCAACCTTTGGAAAGGAATCGCAACGCATTTCAAAACGTACCCACATTTGCTCATTTTTGAAGTTTTAAACGAGCCACAGGGAGTTTTTGGCGATTGGATCGGCGGCATCCATCCGTTAGATGCAAATGCGCTTGCACTGACAAGACAAATTAACAAAATAGGTTATGATGCTATTAGAGCAACAGGCGGCTTGAACCAACATCGTGTCGTGATGGCTTCCACGAATGCTATGGGAAATCATTTTCAATTAGACGATGTTTATCCGAATTTAGAAAGTCTTCCTGGCAATGGTTTAGACCAATATTTAGCATTTCAAGTGCATACTTACGACCCTTGGGAATTTTGCGGATAAACGGGCAGCAATGCTGCTTGGCCAGGAACCAACGCAATCTTGAACGGATTAAGTATTGTGGCACAACACGCAAATGCGCTGCATGTGCCTGTAAACTATGGTGAATTTGGCGTGGGACGAAGTGAGAATGCAGCCGAGCGCAATTCTGAAATTGTACGAACCTATTACAGAGCCATGCGATTAAAATGTTTAAGTGAAAAAATGGCAGCAACAGTGTGGGACGATCGAGGTTGGTTTGGACTCATCAATCCGAGTGGCACAGCGTTTATCTATCAAATTGTTCCCACAATGATGGCACCATAAATTGCACTGATGACAGAATTTGTAACCGTTTTTAAATTCTTGTTTATATAGAAAAATAAAATAACCAATTTTCTTTTGCCTTCCTACGATAAATAAAATTGTGCATTCCTATAGAGTCTAATAAAAATACAACAATTTGTAAATCAAGATTATATTACAAAAATCTGGAAAAATCCTCATTCGTAACTGCATTCCCTTGTAAAAACAAGCCATAAAATCATTGATTGCTAAAATCATTAAAATTAGATTTTTGTATTTTATTTAAAACCAACGATTGAAAATGAATCGTCAAAATAGATTAATTCCTATCTTTACATTTCAACTATAACGATTGAAATATGGACACGCATTTTGAAAGCAATCCGCTCATAGACAGGCTTCCGCCGCATTTAAAGCAATTTATAAAACCCCAAAACTATGACGATTACACACCCATTAACCAAGCTGTTTGGCGTTATGTGATGCGAAAAAACATTGATTATCTTTCGAGAGTAGCGCATGATTCTTATTTGGAGGGACTTCAAAAAACGGGCATTTCTGTTGACAACATTCCAAGCATGTATGGCATGAACAGGATTTTGCAGGAAATTTGTTGGGCTGCCGTTGCTGTGGATGGCTTTATTCCACCCAATGCATTCATGGAATTTCAGGCTTACAATGTTTTGGTTATTGCCTCCGACATTCGACAACTCGAACACATAGAATATACGCCAGCTCCCGATATTATTCATGAAGGCGCCGGTCATGCACCCATTATTGCCAATCCAGAATATGCAGAATATTTGCGTCGATTTGGAGAAATTGGCTGCAAAGCGATTTCATCATCACATGATTATGAAATGTATGAAGCCATTCGCCTTTTGTCAATTTTAAAAGAAGCCGAAGACACACCACAGGAAGAAATTGACGCCATTGAGCAAAAAGTGGCCGACCTACAAGACAATATGGGCGAACTTTCTGAAATGGCACGCATTCGAAACCTGCATTGGTGGACGGTTGAATACGGATTGATTGGAACACCAGAAAATCCGAAAATCTATGGGGCTGGACTTCTATCTTCTATCGGCGAAAGCACTTGGTGCATGACGGATGAAGTAAAAAAAATCCCTTATTCCATTGACGCAGCTGACCAAACGTTTGATATTACCAAACCACAACCACAATTGTACGTCACGCCAGATTTTGCCTTTTTAAGTCAAGTTTTAGAAGAATTTGCTAACAAAATGGCGTTAAGAACCGGTGGGTTAATAGGAGTTCAAAAACTAATTGACTCTAGTGCTTTAGGAACTATCGAACTCAGCACGGGATTGCAAGTATCGGGTATATTTTCGAATGTGATTGAGCACGACGGAAAACCCATTTATGTGCAAACCTCTGGTCCAACAGCTTTGTCGTATCGAGAGAAAGAATTGGTCGGTCATGGTACGAATTATCACGCGGAAGGATTTGGAAGTCCGATTGGAAAACTCAATGGCATCAATTTAGCGATTGAAGACATGAGCCCACGCGATTTAAAAGCGTATGATATTTACGAAGGAAAAACAGTTCGATTGTCTTTTGAAGGTGGAGTTGAAGTGGAGGGCGACATCATTACAGGCTCTCGCAACTTAAAAGGCGAAATCATCATGATTAGTTTCAAAAATTGCACTGTAAAACACGGCGATACCTTTTTGTTCAAACCAGAATGGGGCATTTTTGATATGGCAGTGGGCAAAAAAATCATTGCTGCATTTTCAGGTCCGGCAGACATCAAAAGTTTCAACTTAATTACACACAAACCATCAAGCGAAACGATTAAATCTAAACAGACCCCCGAAAGAAAAGCACTTGAAAATCTATATGCCCAAGTGAGAGCTTGCAGAGAAAACAAAAATAATTTTGATCAATTAGCATCTATTTTTTCAGAGGTCATTTCAAAACATCCTTCCGATTGGTTGTTGAGTCTAGAAATTTTAGAAATCATTGCAGACCATGATTTAGAACATTTAGCATCGTTGGAAAATGAAATTTTAAGCTATCTAACAGCGTTGAAAAACAAAAAACCATCTGTAAAACAATTGATAGAAAACGGATTGTCATTAATAAAAAAATGGGAAACAATTTAAATTTCCCATTTTTTTATTCTGTAACGAAATATTTGTAAAGCAACTCAAAAAGTTCATCTAAATGAATTGGCTTGGATAGATATTCATCCATTCCATAATTAAAACATTGATTTTTTTCTTCGATGGTTGCGCCTGCGGTCAAAGCAATAATTGGAACGTGGCTATCGCTGTTTTCCTCGTTTTGACGGATAATTTTTGTTGCCTCAAGCCCATTCATTTCTGGCATTTGCACGTCCATCAACACCAAATCTACTTCATTTTCTTGCATTATTTGTATCGTTTCAACACCATTTGAAGCAGTTAAAATTTTTGCATTGGGCATCATTTTGTTGAGTAATGTTTTGATTAGCAACATGCTCATCTTGACATCTTCGGCAATTAAAATTGTGCATTCAAAAGGGATTGATTTGAGCAGGTTTTTCTTGTCGTTTGTAGAAACAAATTTTTGTGAAAAAGTTTCTTCTTTGATGTTTTTTAAATATTGATAAAACTCTGAAGCACTCACAGGCTTATTCAAAATATATTTCACTTCTAATTTTTCACAATCTGCACGCAACGAATCGTCAATAATTGAGCTATTCAATAAAATAATCGGCAAACGATTTCCATTTAAATTCAACTTTTCTCGAATACTTCGAACGGTTTGAATTCCATCGCCATTACTTATTTCGTTTTCAATAATCACTGTATCAAAAGAAAGTGTTTCTTGAAGCATCATCAAAGCTTCTTTCGAATCTTGACTTACAATCAGCTCTACGCCCCATCGCTGAAAGTTTTCTTTTAAAATTAATCTATTACTCAAATCTGAGTCTATCAAAAGTACTTTTTTGATAGATAATTTTTCTTTGACATCATTCTTTAAAAAATATTTATAAGATGATTCTAAAACAAAATAAAACTCAGACCCTACTCCTTCATCGCTTTTAAACTCAATTTCTCCGCCCATTTTATTGACCAACTTGCTAGAAATGGTTAGACCCAAACCAATACCTTGATCTTTAGAATTTTGAGGCTGGTCGGATTTTGAAAAGGCATCAAAAATTTTCGGTTTTAAACTATCGCTAATTCCAACTCCCGTATCTTTTACAGAAAATGTAAATCTACCTTGGTAATCATTGACAGGCGAAAATTTGACTGACATGATAATTTTCCCTACTTCCGTAAATTTTATAGCGTTACTTAAGAGATACAATAAAACTTACTTCAATCTTGCAGGGTCAGCTTGAAATGAATCTGGCATATTCTCATCTACATTCAGAATCAATTCCAATTTCTTTTGGTGCGCCTGAAAAATAATCATGTCGATTGTATTTCTAAGCAATTCTTTAGTATCCACTTGAATGATTTCAAGGTGTATCTTGTCTGCTTCTAGCTGAGAAAAATCGAGCACATCGTTAATGATTCCATGAAGTGCTTTGCTCGATTCGATCACATTGTCTAGGTAGGACTTTTGGTTTTTATCTAAATTAGTTTGTTGAAGCAAATCAGTAAATCCGATGATTCCATTTAAAGGTGTTCTGATTTCACGATTCATTTTAGCTAAAAACTGAACTTTAGTTTGATTTGCATCTAAAGCCATCGATTTTGACTGGTTGAGATAGACGTGTACTCTTTTGTTGCTATTTTCAAAAAAGACTGCCAAAAAAAACATGCACAAAGAAGAGATGATTAAATTCGAAATATCTTCGAGATTAAAACCATATTCCATCCATTCTTTTCTAAAATATAAAAACATACCAATATTTGAAGCCAGAAATAAAAGGTTCGAGTTACTCACATAAAAAACAACTATATTTACAGTAAAATATAGGATATGGAAGCAATATTTAAGGGAGAGAATATTTTAGAGTTTATAAAATCCTTTCCAGATGACAATACTTGTAGGG
>JBEILV010000001.1:0-45685 GCA_040379105.1 Flavobacterium sp. | reverse complement strand
CACGATACTTACTTCGTTGTGGCTCACTTCCACTTAGTAATGGGTATTTCTGCTTTATATGGCTTCTTTGCTGGTGTTTATCATTGGTTCCCAAGAATGTTCGGTAGAATGATGAACAAAAACTTAGGTTATGTTCACTTTTGGGTAACGGCAGTTGCGGCCTATGGGGTGTTTTTCCCAATGCACTTTATCGGAATGGCTGGATTACCAAGAAGATATTATACAAACACAGCATTCCCATTGTTTGATGATTTACAAAATGTGAACGTAATTATTACAACTTTTGCGATCATTGGTAGTGCTTTCCAATTATTGTTTTTGTGGAATTTCTTCTACAGTATTTTCTACGGAAAGAAAGCAGAACAAAATCCATGGCGTTCAAACACATTGGAGTGGACAGCTCCAGTAGAGCACATCCACGGAAACTGGCCTGGTGCATTGCCAGAAGTTCATCGTTGGCCTTATGATTATAGCAAACCTGGTGCAGATGACGATTTTATCCCACAAACGGTTCCTATGAAAGAAGGTGAAGAACAATTGCATCATTAATACATAGTTATTATTAATTCCTATAAAAGCCTTTTCCTTGTGGAAAGGCTTTTTTTGTGGTTTCGTCTTTTTTTAATTAAATAGATTTCTATCTTTGGAAATATGAATGAAAATTTAAATCCAACTTCGCCCAATCAAAATTCTGAGGATTTTGATATTGAAAGAAAGTTAAGACCCCTTAGTTTTAGTGATTTTACAGGTCAAGAACAAGTGCTTGAAAATTTAAAAGTTTTCGTCGAAGCTGCCAATCAAAGGGGTGAAGCTTTAGACCACACTCTTTTCCATGGCCCTCCCGGTTTAGGAAAAACGACTCTTGCCAATATTTTAGCCGCAGAATTAAATGTTGGTATCAAAATTACTTCTGGCCCCGTTTTGGATAAACCCGGCGATTTGGCGGGCTTACTTACTAATTTAGAAGAACGCGATGTCCTTTTTATTGACGAAATCCATCGTTTAAGTCCTGTTGTTGAGGAATATTTATACTCTGCAATGGAAGATTTCAAGATTGATATCATGATTGAATCTGGCCCCAACGCGCGGACTGTTCAAATCAATCTGAATCCATTTACACTTATTGGGGCTACAACCCGTTCAGGTTTGCTCACATCGCCAATGAGAGCCAGATTCGGCATCCAAAGTCGTTTGCAATATTATTCCAAAGAATTACTCACAACCATCATCGAAAGAAGCGCTACGATTTTGAAAGTGCCTATTTCTATGGAAGCTGCGATTGAAATTGCGGGTAGAAGCAGAGGCACTCCCCGTATTGCCAACGCATTATTGCGAAGAGTGCGCGATTTTGCGCAAATCAAAGGCAATGGAGCTATTGACATCGAAATTGCGAAATACAGCCTTCGTGCGTTGAATGTTGATGCACACGGATTAGATGAGATGGATAATAAAATCTTGACCACCATCATTGATAAATTCAAAGGTGGCCCCGTCGGATTGTCAACCCTTGCCACCGCAGTTTCAGACAGTGGCGAAACCATCGAAGAAGTGTACGAGCCTTTTTTGATTCAAGAAGGTTTCATCATCAGGACGCCTCGAGGAAGGGAAGTCACAGAGAAGGCGTACAAACATTTGGGTAAAATAAAAATCAACGTGCAAGGAGGACTTTTTTAATTTTTTTTAGGAGCTCATTCCTGCTTTTCGTTCCAAGTCCGCAGCAAAAAAAGCATTTTTGTAAGGTTTTTGAGGAGTTTCCGTTGGTCACTCTCAAAAACCAACAAAAATTTGCTTTTTTTGCTTTACGGGCTTTCCACTTCAATCAGGGCTATGGGAGTTCGGAATTGAACCAAAGCTATGTCTTAATTTCAAACAACGGTTTGTTCTTAATCGATCTCTTTATTTTCGGATAAATAATTCATTATAAAATCCTAAAAATTACTTTTAAAAGCTCTTTAATCAAGGTTTAGGCACTATTTTTACATCAAAATTAAGTTGCTGTTATGCCGACAAAACAAATTCCTGTTGTTTCGCTACCGAAATTTATCAAGCATTCGTTAACAATCCTACGGAATCCGTTACCGTTTCACAAAGCCAATTTTCTTTTGCACGGCGATTCTTTTCGACTTCAAATAGGTTTTGGAAAATCAGTCATTTTTACAAGAGATGCTGATTTGTTGAGCTACGTCTTGCAAAAAAATCAGAAAAACTATACCAAATCTCCCATCCAAACGGTCGATTTAGCAAAATACATCGGAAAAGGTTTGCTGACCGCAGAGGGCGAAAAATGGCAAAAACAGCGCAAGTTAATTCAGCCAGCTTTTCATAAAAGTCAATTAGCGCTTTTGTTGGACACGATTCATCATATCATCCAAAAAGAATTAGATCATATCGTTGTCAATGAACAGAATGATATTTTTCCAATTTTCAACGATTTGGCATTTCAAACCGTTGTAAAATCTTTGTTCAGTTCAGACATTGTAGAGGAAGACATCAAAAAACTGCAACACGCCACCGAGGTCACGCAACAAATGTTGGTCAGAGAATTACGACAACCTTATTTGCTATGGTGGTTCAACTTATCAGGAAAAATCAAATTCCATATCGATTTGATAGACGAATCTAGGGCAATTCTTCGTCGTTTGGTACAGCAAAGAAAGCAAAGCGGAAAAAAATTCAATGATTTGCTCGACATGTTGCTCGATGCTCGATATGAAGATGGCGAAGCCATGGAAGAAGCACAATTGTTGGACGAAATTCTGATTTTGTTTGCCGCAGGCCATGAAACAACTTCCAATGCGTTGACTTTTACCTGTGAACTTTTGGCCAGAAATCCCGAGGCGCAAACAAAAATTCTAGCCGAAGTGAAACAAATTAATGAGGAGTCTTCGGATGTTTTGTCGTGGTTAAAAAATGCTACTTACACCAAACTTGTGATTGAAGAAGCCATGCGCTTGTATCCACCGGCTTATTTCATCGATCGGATTAATAAAGAAGATGACGAGTTCAACAATATGGCGTTGCCGAAAGGTTCAAATTTGTTGTTTTCGGTTTATGAAATCCATCGTCATCCTGATTTTTGGGAACATCCAGAGGCATTTATTCCCGAGCGTTTTCAGGATGGAAGCATCAAATTTTCAAAAAATTATTATCCTTTTGGAGCTGGACAAAGAATGTGCATAGGCAATAATTTTGCGATGTATGAAATGATTTTAGCCATCATGACCGTTGTAGAAAGATTTGAAATTATTGAAAAACAAACTCCCATTCAAATCAAACCTTTGATTACTTTAAAACCTTTCGAAGCTATTTTAGAATTCAGAAATCGTGCATGAATCTGCTAGAAAAACATACCAAAATTATAAAAGACGAAGCCAAACGTTTGGGTTTTTTGTCTTGTGGAATTTCTAAAGCGGGTTTTTTAGAAAGCGAAGCGCCACGTTTGGAACAATGGTTAAAATCCAATGCGCATGGCAAAATGCAATACATGGAAAATCATTTTGACAAACGATTAGATCCGACGTTGCTTGTGCCCGATGCCAAAAGTGTGGTGTCGCTTTTGTACAATTATTTTCCGAATGAATCACAGGACGAAAATTCGTACAAGATTTCGAAATATGCCTACGGCGAAGATTATCATCAGGTCATCAAATCCAAATTGCGGATGTTGATGCACGCCATAGAAACAGAAATAGGCGAAGTTTCTGGTCGTGTTTTTGTAGATTCTGCTCCCGTTTTGGAAAAAGCTTGGGCCGCCAAAAGTGGTTTGGGTTGGGTGGGAAAAAACAGTAATTTGATTACCAAAAAAGTAGGTTCGTTTTATTTTTTGGCAGAATTGATTCTTGATTTACCACTTGATTATGACACTCCGACTACCGATCATTGTGGATCTTGCACAGCTTGCATTGATGCTTGTCCGACGCAAGCCATCGTGAAGCCTTATGTGGTCAACGGAAGTCAATGTATTTCTTATTTTACGATTGAGTTGAAAGAACAATTCCCGTTGGAAATGACTCAAAATTTCGACGATTGGATGTTTGGTTGCGATGTTTGTCAGGATGTTTGTCCGTGGAATAAATTTTCGAAACCACACAACGAACCTGCTTTTGAGCCAAATCCATCGATTTTGCATTTCACAAAAAACGATTGGGAAGAATTGACACAAGAAGTGTTTTCGACGATTTTTAAAAACTCGGCGGTAAAAAGAACCAAATTTGAAGGATTGCAGCGGAATATTAATTTATTGAAACTTCAAAACACAAAGGCGAAGGATTAAAGACTTTCTATCAATTTAATCAATATCGATTGTTTGAAAAACTGCCCAAAAATAGCCCAGATGGCAGCGAAAAGCCCACAGCCAAGGCGCGCCAATTTTTCTTAGCAAAAAAAAGCGACCAACGGAAGCTCTTTTTTTGCTTAGAAAAATGGCGTGGCTGGCGAGGACTTGTAGCGACCAGCTGGATGGAGCTCCTGAAAAAAAAATTAAAAGTGACTTAAGTTGAGTTGTTTTCGTAGTTTTCCATAAATTTGAACACCAATAGTAAAAGATTCAAAATGAAAAAAACTGTCCCTGTTTTAATGCTCCTTGCGCTTGTTTCTGCATGTAAAGATGAAAAAAAAGAAGAAGTGAAACCGAATTTAATGACTGTGACTTATCCTGAAACCAAAAAAGTGGACACGGTGTCCGTTTATTTTGAAGAAAAAGTGGCTGATCCTTATCGATGGTTGGAAGATGACCAATCGGCGGAAACGGCAGCTTGGGTAAAAACGCAAAACGAGGTTACTTTTGGCTATTTGAACAAGATTCCGTTGCAAAAAACCATCAAGGAAAAGATGGAAAAGATGTGGAATTACGAAAGAATTTCAGCTCCTTCAAAAGAAGGAAAGTATATTTATTTTTATAAAAACGACGGTTTGCAAAATCAATCAGTTTTGTATAGAAAAGCTTCTGAAAACGACAAAGAAGAGGTTTTTTTAGATCCAAATACGTTTTCGAAAGATGGCACAACCTCTTTGGGTGGAGTTTCTTTTTCGAAAGATGGTTCGAAAGTGGCATATTCGATTTCGGAAGGCGGCAGCGATTGGCGCAAAGTGATCATTATGGATGCCAAATCGAAAGTGATTATTGAAGATACTTTGGTGGATGTGAAATTTTCGGGCATTGCTTGGAAAGGCAACGAAGGTTTTTATTATTCTAGCTACGACAAACCTGAAGGAAGCGAGCTTTCGGCAAAAACAGACCAACATAAACTCTATTTTCACACTTTAGGAAAATCTCAAAAGGAAGATGTGGTGGTTTTTGGTGCCAATGAAAAAAGACGCTACGTGAGCGGTTCGTTGACGGAAGATGAGCGCTTTTTGGTGATTTCGGCGGCTGTTTCAACTTCTGGTAATGAGTTGTATTTGAAAGATTTATCTAAACCTAACAACAAACTCATTACGGTGGTTAATAATTTTGACAATGACCATTATGTTTTGGACAATGTGGGCGATAAACTTTATATCGTGACCAATAGAAATGCTCCAAATCAGAAAATTGTAACGGTCAATGCGGCGACACCTCAGCCAGAAAACTGGAAAGATTTTGTGCCAGAAACTGAAAATGTACTGACTCCAGCAACTGGTGGGGGCTACATTTTTACGCATTATATGAAAGATGCTGTTTCGTCTGTAAATCAGCTTTCTTACGATGGAAAATTGATGCGCACTATTGAATTGCCAGGCATCGGAACGGCCGATGGTTTTGGTGGAAAAAAAGAAGACAAAGTGCTTTACTACACATTTACAAACTACATTACAGCGGGAACAGTGTATAGTTTTGAGCCAATTAATGGAAAATCTTCGGTGTATGCAACGCCTAAAATTCAGTTTGACCCGAATTTATACGAATCGAAACAAGTGTTTTACACTTCAAAAGACGGGACAAAAGTGCCGATGATCATCACGCACAAAAAAGGATTGACTTTAAACGGGAAAAATCCAACGATGCTTTATGGATATGGAGGATTTAACGTGAGTTTGACTCCGAGTTTTAGTGTGGTAAATGCGGTTTGGTTGGAAAATGGTGGGGTTTATGCAGTGCCGAACTTGCGTGGAGGAGGCGAATATGGAAAAAAATGGCACGATGCAGGCACACAGATGAACAAACAAAATGTGTTTGATGATTTTATTGCAGCAGCTGAATATTTGATCAAAGAAAAATACACATCTTCAGATTTCTTGGCCATCCGAGGCGGCTCGAACGGTGGTTTATTAGTAGGCGCCACCATGACGCAACGCCCAGATTTAATGAAAGTGGCATTGCCAGCCGTGGGAGTTTTAGATATGTTGCGCTATCATACATTTACAGCAGGCGCAGGTTGGGCTTACGATTATGGCACGGCAGAAGACAGCGTGGAAATGTTTCAATATTTGAAAGGTTATTCGCCGGTGCACAATGTGAAATCGGGAGTTCAATATCCAGCAACGCTCATCACAACAGGCGATCACGACGATAGAGTGGTGCCAGCACACAGTTTTAAATTTGCAGCCGAGTTGCAAGCTAAACAAACAGGTACAAACCCCGTTTTGATCAGAATTGAAGTCAACGCCGGACATGGAGCGGGAAAACCAATTTCGAAAACCATTCAAGAAAATGCTGATATTCAAGCATTCACTTTGTATAATATGGGAATTACAACATTGAAATAAATCAAATCCTCAAGGTTAAAAAAGGTTGCTGTTTTGATGAATGGCAACCTTTTTTATTGAAAAATTAAGAGTATAGATTTATGTAAATTATAAATCAATAAAGGATACAAAATTTGTAATTTTACGTTTTAATTTATTAATCATGGCAGAAATAACACTTAAATATGATGCAAAGAACCCAATTGCATTAAAAACGATTGATTTCATTATTTCACTTGGAGTTTTTAAAAAAGTTTCGGGCTTAGACAAAGCACTTGAAGACGAAAAAAATGGTAAAATAAAAAAACATAAAGACAGTAAAGACTTATTTAAAAATGTGCTGGGCTAATGTATAGCCTTTATACTACAAACAAGTTTGATAAAAGCTTAAAACTTTGTAAAAAGCGGAATTATGATTTGTCGCTTTTACAAATAGTAATTGATATGTTGCAAGAAAGCGGACAATTGCCTGTAAATTATAAACCACATAAGTTAAGTGGGAATTATAAAGATTGTTGGGAGTGTCATATAAAACCCGACTGGCTTTTAATTTGGAAACAAAACGATAAAGAATTAACATTGCTACTTTTGGACACTGAAACTCATAGTGATTTATTTTGAAAGAAATTTTAGTTCAAAAACATATACAAAATAATATTTTTCTGGTTTATATCAGCTTTTCAATTTCTAAATGCTCAAGAGGTCAATTTTCAAGTTTTAGATGAAGTTTCGAGACTCCCTATTGAATATTTCAGCATAAATTTATTGAATGGAAAAGGATTTTATGGCGATAAAAACGGAATTGTGATTTATGATTTTGAAAACATTGACAGTTTTGAAATTTCTCATGTTTCTTATATTTCGAGAACAATAAATACGAACGAAATTGCTGATAGATTATACTTAAAGCCCAAAGATTTTGCCTTGGATGAAGTGATCCTTTTGTCTGACAAGAAAAAAAAGCAGTCAGAAAAAGAATTTGAAGCTCCCAAAATCAACTCCTTTTATGATTTTGGAGTTTATGGCGGGCAAATCATCACAAAGATAGCATCCCCAAAACCGTTAGATGTTTTCCTCGAAGAAATCACAATTCCGTTGGTTTACGATGAAATTTGGATGCAAGTAAATGGTACTAAAAAACTTCCAAACGTTATTGTTCGGGTCGATTTTCATCAAGTAAACGATTCTTTGATACAAAATCCGATACTAGAAAGTGAATATTTTGTCATAACAAACAAACAAATTAAAAATGGAAAAGTGGATTTAAAACTCAAAAACAATCCATTAATTTCAAGCGAGGGCATTCTTTTTGCCGTCACATTTATTGGAAAAGCAGATGAAAACGGGAATTTGATTTTTGAAAATCCAAACTATATTTCCTCCTTTAAAGGAAAAAACACGATCATGACAAAATATATTCCCATTCAAATTCCTTTGGTACTCGAAACTGGTCCATTGAAGTCGTTTGTTGGAAATGTATTTTCAGAAAACCCTAGCTTCTTTAAAATAGCTCCAAGAATTTCGGTTGCGGGTCATCTTAATCCTGCTGAGCGGAGAACAGCGTATCTAGAGAAACTTGATCAAATGCCAAACTATACTTTTAATTTCAAATTCAAGTACTATTTTTATGAGTAAAGCTTATCGTTCTTCTTTCATGTCAATACTTGCATAAAACGCAATTTAACTTCGATTGAAATGTATTTTGTGAACCCTTGTTTTTCGACATTAGGTGCCACAAAACGTTTGATATTGTCTTTCAAAATTTGAATCGGAAGGTGTCATAAATATTTCTAAATCTGGCCGATGTTCGTAAGGATTTGATGCAACATCCAAAAGTTGATGATATAATTTCATATCGCCATGAATTGCATCTTCCAGCGCTTGTTCTACAAGATGGTTTCTAGGGATAAAAACGGGGTTGCTCGCTTTCATTTTGGCTTCTGCATCCACTGTGCCATTGGTGTTGTTGATGGCATATTTCCATTTTTCAATCCATTGCTGAAAATCGATGTTCAATTGCAAAACATCTACAGAATTAATTAGTTCCGACAATTGTAAAAACGTGTTCGTGTAGTCCATTTGATGTTTTTCCATCAGTTTAAGCAATTCATCCACAAGAGCGACTAGTTGAGAATTTTCTACAGAAATCCCAATTTTATTCCCCATGGTTTCGTAATAGTTTTGATACCAAAGCGCATCAAAATCATCGATGGCAGCTTGGGCAATTTGCAACGAAATTTCATCCTCTTGATGTAAAATCGGCAATAGCGCTTCGGCAAACCTTGCGATGTTCCATTTGATGATTTTGGGTTGGTTTCCAAATGCGTAACGACCTTGGGAGTCGATCGAGCTAAAAACAGTTTCCGGGTCATAAACATTCATAAAAGCGCAAGGACCATAATCAAAAGTTTCCGCGCTGATTGCACTGTTGTCGGTATTCATCACGCCGTGAATGAACCCAACGCGCATCCAATCGGTAACCAAATGGATTTGTAGTTCCATTACTTTATGAAGCAAACTTAAAACCGGATTTTTATCTTTTTCCAATTCAGGATACAAACGCTGGATAGTGTAGTTTGCCAAAGCTTGCAAATCGGCAGTCGAACCAAAATGCCTTGCAAATTCGAACGTGCCAATCCGAATATGGCTTTTCATCCATCGAGCCAAAACGGCGCCCTCGTGTTGCATTTCACGCTGCACCCAATTGCCTGATTTTACAACGAACAAACTTCTCGACGTTGGGATTTTTAAAAAATGCATGGTTTCGCTGATTAAATATTCTCTCAACATCGCTTTTAAAGTAGCTTTTCCATCGCCATTGCGCGAATAGGCGGTTCGACCACTTCCTTTGAGTTGGATGTCAAATCGTTCATTCGATGCAGTAAGATATTCGCCCATCATCATCGCACGGCCATCGCCCAATTTGGCAAAATGACCGAACTGATGTCCTGCATACGCTTGTGCAAATGAGTTGAATTCTGCTTCATGATTAAAAAAACGAGACAAAATAGCATCGTCGTTATTTAAAGGCATGTTCACTGCGTCCATAAATGCGTCATTGCGCAGCACAATCTCGGGATTGCGCAACGGCGCGGGCTTTGCAAATTGATAAAATAGGCTGGGCAATGATGTGTATGAATATTCGAGGGTTAGGTTTTTGTCGTTTTGCATGAGTGTTTTTTTGAATGAAATGGGTTGGGTGGGGGTTGTTTAGTTCAGGTTTTAAATTCAAGATTTTTATAAGATGTAAAAATTTTATACAGATTTTTCTTGTCGTTTAAACAATTTTCTTGGCTTTTTAAATCCATGATCTTCATTAAAAGTCCTATTGTCATGAAAAAAAAAGATTTAAAGCTTCATAAAATTATGGTTATCATCTCATCATCTTTACTAACATTAAATTAAATTTTACTTTTTGAAAAAAAATAAAAATATATTGTTAAAAAAGCATTTTAATTCTCGCCTGGATTGTTGTTTATAAAGTCCTCTGCTAACATTTTTGCTTGTGTAATTACTGTGTCCACCGCTTTTTCTTGAAGGTCTGGCGGATAACCGTGTAAACGTAAAATTCGTCTTATGTTTCGTCTTAATGCTGATTGTACACTTTCTTTAATTGTCCAATCTATTGTAGTACTGTTACGAACTGTTTTTAAAAGTTCTTGTGCAATGTGTTTTAATATTTCGTCACCAAGCACTGCAACAGCTGTGTTGTTTACTTCTAACGCTGTGTAAAAGGCGTATTCTCTGAAGTCTAAACCAAGATTTTCCCCTCGTTTGTCTGCTTCTTTTAGTTGTTCTGCAAATGGAATTAATACTTTTTCCAAAAACTCTACGGTGTCAATCATTCCGTTGTGATAGCGTTTTATAGCATCTTCCAACATTTCGGAAAACTTTTTGCTTTCTACCAAATTGATTTTTGTTCGTTTCTTTATTTCGTCTTTGAGTAGTTTTTTCAATAACTCAACGGCTAAATTCTTCTGTGGCAAGTCTTTTAGTTCTTGTAAAAAACGTTCGTCTAATATTTCAATGTTTGGTTTTTTCAAACCTGCTGCATCAAAAATATCAATTACATTGTCGGCTGTAATGGCTTCTGAAATGATTTGCTTGATTGCTGTTTCCATTTCCTCATCTGTTTTTCCATCTTCGTTACGGTCAGATATTTTTTGAAGTCTTGCTTTAATGGATTGAAATAAAGCCACATCATCACGAATTGCCATTGCTTTGTCGTGTGGAACAGAAATAGCAAATGCTTTCAATAAGTTTTTAGTATTCTCTGTAAAACTTTGTTCTCCGTTTTCCTGACTGAAAATATAATCTACAATTACTGGAATGAATTTTAGTTTTTCTTCGGGTAGAAGTGTGAAGAATTTCTTCCAATCAAAATGCCTTAATTGATAGTCTATTGCTTCGTGTAATTCCAACATTTTGGCAACTGCCAATTCTTGGTCGAGTGTAGGTTTTCCTTCGCCACCGCTTGCGGTGTATTCTGCCAATGCCGATTTTAATTCTTGTGCAATGCCCAAATAGTCAACTACTAAACCGCCTTCTTTTCCTTCGGTAAATACTCGGTTTACTCGGGCAATGGCTTGCATCAAATTATGTCCTCGCATTGGTTTGTCCACATACAAGGTATGCAAACAAGGTGCGTCAAAACCTGTGAGCCACATATCCCGAACAATAACCAATTTCAAACTGTCATTCGGATTTTTCAAACGGTCACCAATGGCTTTGCGTTTTGGTTTGTTGCGGATATGCGATTGCATATTTAAAGTATCACTACTACTGCCTGTCATTATTACTTTGATTGTTCCTTTGTCGTCATCGTCTGAATGCCACAACGGACGTATTTTAATAATTGCATCGTACAAGTCCACACAAATTCTTCGGCTCATACATACAATCATAGCTTTGCCGTCTAATACTGCGTTGCGTTGTTCAAAATGATACACCAAATCTTCCGCAATTTTTGCGATACGGTTTGGATTGCCTACAATGGCCTCTAAACGTGTCCATTTGGCTCTCATTTGTTGGCGATTGCTCAACTCTTCGCCTTCCGTCAGTTCTTCAAACTGCTCATCTAAATGTACTTTTTCATCTTCTGCAAAATGCACTTTTGCTAAACGGCTTTCATAGAAAATTGGAACGGTGGCTTTATCATTTACGGCTTGTTGTATATCGTAAATGTCCACATAGGTACCAAAAACGGCTTGTGTGTTTCGGTCGGTGCTTTCTATTGGTGTGCCTGTAAAACCTATAAATGTTGCATTGGGCAAAGCATCACGTAAATGTTTGGCAAAGCCATCTATAAAATCGTACTGGCTTCTGTGTGCTTCATCTGCTACAACCACAATATTTTTTCTTTCACTTAATGCTTGAATGTCTGCGCCAATATATTCAACACTTGGTTCGTTAACAATGTTCGGATTTTCAGTTTGCACAATGTCGGTTTGCATTGGCATAAACTTCTGAATAGTGGTAAACACAATACCACCCGAAGCAACTTTCAATAATTTTCTTAAATCTTTTCGGTCTTCGGCTTTTTGTGGTTCTTGTCTTAAAAGCTGCTGGCAATTGGTAAATGTTTCGTGCAATTGCTCGTCTAAATCGTTTCTGTCTGTTAGGATTACCAAAGTTGGATTTTCCATTCGTGGCTCAATAATGAGCTTGCCTGAATAAAAAACCATACTCAAACTTTTGCCACTTCCTTGTGTGTGCCAAATTACACCACCTCGTCTGTCTCCATTGCTGCTGCTGGCAATTACAGTGCTTTTTACGGCTTTGTTTACTGCGTAATATTGGTGGTAAGCGGCTACTTTTTTAAGCGTTTTGGTATCGCTTTTTTCAAAAACTACAAACTGACGAATTAAGTCTAAAAGCGTTTTTTTGTGCAACATTCCGTAAAACATCACTTCCATTTGTGGTTGCAAATGGTCGGCTGTGGTTTCTCCGTCTTTGGTTTTCCAACTCATAAACCTACCAAAATCGCTGGTAACAGTGCCACACAAAGCATCCCAACCATCGCTTACAATGAGTAATTCGTTGTAAGTGAAAAGCGAAGGGATGGCTTGTTTGTAGGTTTGTAATTGATTGTAAGCCGATTTTATCGTTGCGTTTTCATCTACTGCATTTTTCAATTCTATAACCACCAAAGGCAAACCATTGACGAACAAAATAATGTCTGGTCGTTTGTTCTGACTGCCTTCAATAATGGTAAATTGATTGATTGCTAAAAACTCATTGTTTTCTGCATTGGCAAAATCAACGATATACACTTTTTCTCCTCGTATGCCATCAGCCGTGCGTACTTCTACATCAACACCTTCGGTAAGGTATTTGTGAAAAGTTTCGTTGTTGATTAAAGCATTGGGACTTTCAGTACGCAATACTTTTTTGAGAGCATCTTCTTTGGCATCTTGTGTAATGGTTGGGTTGAGTTTATCAATAGCATCACGCAAACGGTTTTGCAGTACAACTTCGTTGTACTGTCTTTCGGGGTGTTCGCCATCAGGCGAAAGGGTAGTGCCCAAAATATAGGAATAACCTAGATTTTGAAGATAGGAAAGGGCAATTACCTCTATTTCGTTTTCGGTGATGCTGTTTCTCATCTTAATTATCTTAAAATTCAAGTTTCACAAAAAAGTTTCTGCCTTCCGCATAGTGCAATAACTCTTTTTTATGGAATCGACCTATTATCATTGCCGGATGTGTATTGAATTTTTTTGCAAATCCCTGAATCCTTTCAATTGTTAATGGAATAGCATTTAATACTTCTTCTTCTTGTTCCGTTGAAAATGTCCATTCCACAGCAAAGTCGTTTGCCTCAGCCTCTTTTTGTAAATCCGCTTCCGAATATTCAATATCTTCTAAGAAAATATCCTTTTTTCCATGTAATAGTATATGACCTGCTTCGTGAAAGAAAGTAAACCAAAAGCGGTCATTTTGTTTGTATCTGCCTGTTAGTTGTATCAATGGGTTATCATCTATCCAACGGGTTGCTCCGCTCAAAGGTGCTTTTTTAATACAAGGCGTATAAACTACCTTAACTCCACTAGCTAAACACAGTTGTTGCAGTTGTTCAAAAAAATCATCGGGCTGTGTAGCCATTATGCTTTTAATTTCTTTTAAGGCTTTTTTAAACTTCGTTTCTGAATATTCTCCACAATGTAACTGACTGGCTTGTATTTCGCCTTGTCTTATCCATGCAGAAACAGCATAAGGCTCTTTGGTGTGCACCAAAGAGATACGGAATGCTACTTTCAATTGTTGGTTAAAAAAATAATCTTTCCAAGCATCGGGTGAGCTCACGCCAAAAAAATGAAATAATTCTGCTACTTTTTCTTCTGCTTTAGTTCTTGCATTCAGCCATCCGCACTTTACCATATCGGTAACTGGGAAACACTTTGCCCAACCTTTGGCTTCTTCAATAGCCATTGCTCTTTTTTCTCTTGCTTTGTATTCGTTAAATCGGTATTGTTTTTTTAACCAAAAGTCAGCTGGGATTTTTAATACACTTTCAAAGAGAACCGCCATTTCAGGTGTGATGGAACTATCGCCTTTAAGAATGGCAATAATCGTCTTCTCAGGTTTACCGGTACGGATAGCAAATTCTTTGGGTCCCATTTTCAGCTCCTCCAATTTCTCTGTCAGGGTTTCGCCTGGATGGAATGCTATATCTGTATAAAATTCGTTTACAGTTGCCATAATTGCTGTTTTTTAATGGTAATCTACTATTTTAATAACTTCTACACCAACAATTTCAAACCAAATATATTGTCCGTTTTCATTGGTTGGTATAGGGTTTTCTTGCGGGATAAAAATAAGGCGATAAGGATGGTCTAAGTCGCAAGCCCATTGTCCTTTGCGTGTTTCCTTTAGCTCGTGATACCGTCTGGGCAGGTGTCTTACATCTTCGAGTGTTTCAGCATCACGCAAATCAGTCAGCCTTTTTAAAAAGAGCGTGGCTCTTCTTTCGCCCATTTCCTGCTTACACTTTCTTGGGTCGTTGGCTAATTTTCCTAATTTCTTATGTCCAAATTTTATATCCACTGCAAAAGTATTGTTTTTATTTTTAATTTACACTAAATGTAAGTTATTTTCGTTTTTAAATCAAATTGTATATCGTTTGTGCATCTGCTGTATTCGTTGTTAATTGAGCAGTTGAATTGGGAGCAATGGTTTTGTTTATTCTGGCAACGTTGAATTGGTTTAACGCATTATTGGCTCGTACTTTGGCGTTGTTGGTGATACCAATACATCGCATCCTTGACGGTCGTAATCATAAATAGCATTTGCTAAATAGGTAGAATAATCGCCCATTGAATAAAAAGCAATTCGTTGAGTTCCTCTAATTACAATATCAGAAAAATCTCTTGGGTCGCCACCCAAAGGCTGACGATTGGTGGAAACACCACCACCATTTGGCACAAGCATATCATAAACAAGATTTAATGTTCTTGTTTTTCCTGTGTTGGGCATTCCTTGTAAAACTATTATTCTCATCGGTTAATTTCTTATTTCTATTTTCCCACTCATCAACTTTGGTAATAAAGTATCTCGGGTTTGGGTTAAAATTTTATTTGCTTCTAAATTCTCATAAATTCTTATCATTAAATTACTTGAAACATCTTGATACCTTTCAAGTAATTCTGCTGTTGGTAAAATGATTTCCATATTCATTATTACCGATTGATTAATTGCAGGATATGCCGCACCGTCTGCCATTTTACCGTAAAACTCTAATTGGTCATCATTAGTTAAGAAAATATATAAAAATGAAAATGGAACTTTGGTAGGTGAAAATACCGCAAATCCTGTGGAAGCAATTAGGTTTTCACTTGGAAAAAGAGACAAGAAATATGAGCCTCTATTTGGGCGAACTGTTGAAAGTACAGTATCTCCGTGCTTCAATTTTCTTTTTGCTCTACTTGGTTCTTCGCCTC
The DNA here is from genome assembly GCA_040379105.1 of Flavobacterium sp. Classification (GTDB taxonomy): domain Bacteria; phylum Bacteroidota; class Bacteroidia; order Flavobacteriales; family Flavobacteriaceae; genus Flavobacterium. The sequence goes on along the minus strand of JBEILV010000001.1, from coordinate 30,080 downwards.
TTTTATAGACACTAATATTATTTATCATACCTCTATCAACTTCTGATATTTCAATATAATGTACCTCACTAATTGTATCTTTTGAATTTAGAGTTGAAGAATTTGCTTCACAAATATCTTTTACTTGACATTTTCTCCAACCCTTCGGCAATCCATTTTCTAAAACTCCATCAAAGTTTGGAAAGTTGAAGTTTACAAACCATTCTCTAAACAAGGCTTGTGCCATGGCTTCAAGGGTTTGGTTCATTTGTAAGTTGAGTTCTATTTTGTCGTCAAGCGAAGTAAGAATTTGGGCTATTTCTTGTTGTTTTTCTTTGTCAATCGGTGCTTCAAATTCATAACTACAAATTCTCGTCGGTGAAGTATGTTTAACTGTAGAACCTGTTGCAGAGCCAACAATATAATATTGGTATGGCTTTGTTCTTAAAATCCAATATAAAAAATCAGGGTCAATCTCATCATTCTTGAATTGAACTAAACCTAATCTTTGGTTGTGTAAATAATTAATTCCATTGTGCGGTGGAATTTTTGCCGAATACCCTAACGTGTCTCCCGCTTTACTCAAATCGGTCATTGTTATAAGTATGTCACCTTCTTTCAGAATGTAATCTTTTGGAAACTCACCGTTATAATATTTGAATTTATCAGACTTAAAACCTCCTCCAATTTTGAAATTACCCGGTGAAAGCAATATGTCATTTGTAGGCTCTTCTGAAAAATATTCACCCTTAAATGCAAAACCGTGTTTTACATTTATCAAATTACTTAACGTGTATGTTTTCCATTCCTTCGGCTTTTCTTCTTTTTTATAAAAAGTGATTCCTAATTCATCAATATGAGCCGTGACAGCAGGGTTGCTTATTTTTTTGTAATCAATAATATCATACATATAGAGATAGGGCAATTTGTCTAATCGTAAACGAATAGTAGCAATGATATCAAAAGTTATTTTTTCGCCTTTGAGAGCTATGTCAATATCAGAGCCATTTTTATACGTTCCCATAGCACGAGAACCAAAAATAAGGGCTTCTTCCACTTGTGGTTGTAGTTTCAGCACATTTATAATGTCTGCAATGCAATTTGTTTTTAAACCAAATCTTTTATCCATTATTTTTAATTCGGGTTAAAACTTTGTCTAAATCGTCAAATAGCAAATAATAACTATTTCTTATTTTTTTTAAAATTTCGATTGCCATATCACCATCATAAGCGTGGGCAGAAGCGTTACGGCTATCTAGCATCATAGCCCATTCGTCGCCATCTTTAATGAGATTGTCTTTGAATGCTTGCTGAATGTTTGCTTTTGGCCCTTTTCCTATATCATATCCTTGCTCATCAAAATAATCTTGCAATACTTTCCAAGATAAATCAAACGTCATTTCAAAGCACTTGATAGTACCTTGAATTTCCAAATCAGAATATTCATCTATTTCTTTATCTTCGGTAGATTTTATGGCTTGGTCTAAATGCGTTAATGCTCTTTGATAATTCTGAAAGCGTTGTAACCATCTGTTTTCTTCAAATAAACTCATATCGTATATCCAATTTTAGCAAGGTTCAATTTAATAGCTTCGTCCAACTCATTGGCTTTTTGCATTTGTGCAGAAAGTGTAGCAGAAAGTGTTTGCATTTTTTCGTCAAAAGCTACTCCATCTTCGGCTACTTCCTTAAAATCAATGTATCTGCCTGGTGTTAGTATGTAGTTGTTTTTGCGTACATCTTGTATGTTGGCAGTTTTACAAAATCCAGCGATGTCTTTGTAGTTAGCTTCAAAATTGGCTTTGCTTCTCCAATTGTGGTAAGTGTCCGAAATTTTGGCAATGTCTTTTTCGCTTAATTCTTTTTGCTTACGGCTTATCATGGTGCCTAATTCTCGGGCATCAATAAAAAGAATTTCGTTGTTGCGGTTTCTTAGTTTGGTATTGCCTTCTTTGTTGCGAGACAAGAACCACAAACAAGCTGGTATTTGTGTGTTGTAAAATAATTGCGAAGGCAAAGAAACCATACAGTCCACTAAATCGTTTTCAATCAATTCTTTTCTGATTTGTCCCTCTGTAGCAATTTCAGAACTCATACTTCCGTTTGCCAACACAACTCCTGCCGTTCCATACGGTGCCAATTTGCTGATGAACAATTGCAACCAAGCATAGTTGGCGTTTCCTGTTGGCGGAACGCCATATTTCCATTTATGTGTTTCGGCTTTGTTAATGTTGTAATCGCTAACGTTAAATGGTGGATTGGCAATAACATAATCAACTTTTAGATCTGGAAAGGCATCATTCATTAAAGTGTCGCCCAAAGCAATGTTGGCATCAATACCTCTAATTGCCAAATTCATTTTGGCTAATTTGTAGGTAGTTGGATTACTCTCTTGTCCAAAAATAGATATTTTACCTCTTCGATGTTCGTGCATCTCAATAAAGCGTTCACTTTGTACAAACATTCCACCACTACCGCAAGCACCGTCATACACTCGTTTTTCAGGTTCGGGCGCCAACATATCTACTAATATTTTCACAATGCTTTGCGGTGTGTAAAACTGTCCGCCTCTTTTGCCTTCGGCATCGGCAAACTGTCCTAAGAAATATTCAAATACCCAGCCTAAAATATCTTTTCCTTTTCCGTCTTTTCCTTTGCTCAAAGTGATAGAACCAATTAAGTCTATCAATTCTCCCAAACGTTGTTTGTCCAACGCTGGTCTTGCATAGTCTTTGGGTAAAACGCCTTTTAGAGTTGGATTGTCTTTTTCAATAGCATCCATTGCATCGTCAATGTCTTTGCCAATGGTCGGTAGTTTTGCTCTTCCTTGTAACCATTTCCAACGTGCAGAAGGCGGAACATAGAAAACTCTTTCCGCTGTGTATTCGTCTTTGTCCTCAGGGTCTGCACCTGTTTCATTTTCTGTTGCTTTTAGTTCTTCATAGAGTTCGTCAAAAGCATCAGAAATATATTTTAAGAATATCAAACCCAATACAACGTGTTTGTATTCGGCAGCATCCATATTGTTGCGAAGTTTGTCAGCTGCTTGCCAAAGAGTTTTTTCTAATTCTAAATTGTCGGTCATTATTGGTTTATTATTCTTGATTATTTTATTTGTAAAGATAAATGATAAAATGTGGGCGTTCAAAAATAACGCTTTTAATTACTTATTTATTGATCATTTGCCTTATATATACTTTTTTACAAAACTTGTGATGATTTCAAAATTTTGAATACAAAATTAAACTTTCTACAAATGAATTCTTTACTCAATAAATACATTTATAAATACGTTTTTTTAGTAATTTATGTGTAATCACACAATTTTATCACCCCCTCCCAGAAAACACAATTTGCGTCGGGCTCATTTGTGCGTTGTTTTCATATTTTTTACCTACAAAAGCATTGTGCGTAAAGAATTGAAGCTTTGCCACTGCCAAAACCCATGCGCCAGCGGGCATCGGGGTTTCTGTTTGGAACGTTTGTGGCTCGGTCATGTCGTTGTTTTTAGGCACAGTCATCACAAAATGGCTGGCATGTTCCATTTTGAATGGCTCAATTTGCGTGATGGCAAAAATGTAAACCATCAGATCGACATCATAAAAATGCTTCGGAAAATGCACTATTTCCCCAGGTTTAAAACTCGGAATCGATACCAAAACGCGACCGTCTTCTTGTAAAGATATTTCAAAAGGCATTTGCAAATGATGTGAAAGCGGGGAGTGGGTGTTAAATTCAAAACCCATCATGGCTTTCATGTCGCAATTCAAAGGCGTTCGTTCGCCTTTAGGCAATTGTGTGTTGTCTAAAATGGTATGATACAAGGCGGTGGTCAATCGTCGATGCATGTAGCTATCTGTTTGACGGGTCAGAAAATCATGCAGCATAGTCCGCAAAGAGCGTCCCCATTTGCTGCACTGCCTAAACTCCGAGCCACTCATTTTAGTTCGAATGCTTTGTTTGACTTTGTCGGGAGCACTTTGCACAATTTGTTCGCTGTTGAGGGTTCGGAATACCAAATTCCCAATCATCCCACTGAATTGCTTGTTGCTGTTGATTTTTGCCATGATTTCGCTGTTTTATTTACTTCTCTTCATGAAGGCATTTCAAATGAAATTGTGATGCTTCATTCACACTTCATTCATACTTCGTATTTGCTTGTTATTTCAAGTAGGGTAAATGTAATAAGAATGTGTAATAATTGTATAATAATTCTATTAAAAGTGCATTTTTCATAGACTTATCATAGACTCACTATAGATTTATTATAGAGGCAGTAAGGAGTAAATAAGAAGAGACCATGGAGTAAGCATGGCTTGTCTGTACTGAAGCGCTGCAGGAAAACTCGTCTGTGTTGTTTGGATTGATTTTTTAAAGACAACCAAATTTTCTGCCTAGCAATGGGTTAAAACCGTGGTTGATTTTAGAAGATGCGTTTTCTCTATGCCATACGTTTATGATTTGCCCCTGATTGAAGTGGAAATCCTTTTGGGCTTTTTCTGCCCAAAAGATTGCAACGAAAAGCAGGAATAGGGCTTGATGCAATGCCCAAGCGATTTGGCCCAAAAAAAAATGGGAAGTTGGATCTGAATCTGAATGACAGCGAACGGCTGTAGTAAAGATGGATATGAACGAGTTTTTAATTATTGAAGTCCCAATTTTGAACTCGCAAAAGGCAAAATTCTAGAAACAAATAATGAATAGGCGAGGGTGGAAGGATGCAAATTATCGGAAGCAACCAACGATGGATTTTGAAGTCCGTTGCGGGTAATATCGGTAATATTCACAAAAGTGATACCTAAACTTTCAGTATATTCTTGGGCAAAAGCATTGTAGTTGTCCAACTGAGTGGACGTATTGGCAGGAATGCCCCAACCTTGTCCGAAAGGCGTGAAGGCATAATCGGGAATAGAAACCACAATAACGTTTTGTGGATTTCCTTTTGCTAAAGTGATGGCAGTTTGAAGTAAAATTGGAAATTCCGTTTCGTACAAACTAAAAGGCTTGTTTTGAAACTGATTGTTGACACCAATCAACAAAGTGACCAAATCAAAATTCGACGCAGGATTGTTTGCTGCAATGGCGTTGATCAATTGCGTGGTGTTCCAACCCGTTTGTGCAATGATTTCTAATTCAAAAGTATCGTTTTCATTGGCCTTGAGCCGCAAACTGTCAATCAATTGTGCTGGAAATCGACAAGTTTCGCACACACTTTGCCCAATCGTATAGCTGTCGCCTAAGGCTAAATAGCGGTAGTTTGTAGGGATTGTTTCTTCGATAATTTCAGTTGCATCGTCAGAAGGATTACAATTCCAAAAGAAAATGCAACATGAAATTACTAATATTTGTAAGAAACGTTTTTGCATTTTTAAGCGGGTTCTGATTCTAAAATGGTGCTTTCGATGGCGTCCCATAAATCGGCTCTTTTTTGGAGTGCCATTTTTGAAATTTCCACTACTTCTTGCCATTTTTTATTGTCGTTGCCACACAATTCTTGGATCATTTGCATCGCCATGGGGCCGTGGTCGTCGCCGTCGAGTTCGATGTGTCTTTCGAAATAATAAATCAATTGCGATAAATCGGTGGTGGGAAATTGTGCCTGAAATTGTTTCAAAATCTCTGTAAACATCGACGGAATCAAATCTTCTCTACCAAAAGTGAATGCAGCCGCAATTTGATGTGGCGCACCTTCTTCAACGACTCTAAAAGTAAAATCTAAAAAGGCTTTCACATTTGGGTGCAAATCAGATTGTTTGATGGCAACAAAAATATTTTTGGTGTTTTTGACGTGTTCTAAAAATTGCAAAATGTGTGAAGTATTTGCGCCGCTTGCTTCCATGGCTTTCAAATACATTTCAAAATGGCTCAAACGACTGCCGTCAAATGCCAAATCAGTTTCTTCTGCTACCACAATTTCATTGATCAAATAGCGTGTATTCGGATTTCCGACTGGCATCCAAGGAGTAGTAGTGCAAGTCAATTTGGTTTGCAAGGCTTTGAGTAGCGACATAAAATCCCAAACGGCATACACGTGAATTTCCATAAAACTTCTCAAATCGTCAATAGTTTTGATGGATTGGTATAAAGAATGGTTTAAAAGTTGATTTCTTGTGTCTTGAAGCGAAGATTGTATTGCAGCAATAGTCATTTTTATAATTTTTTGTAAAAGTAAAAAAACGAGTTTAAAACTGTGAAAAGTTTTGTTTCAAATTAATGTTTGTTTAATCCTGAAAGCAATTTCGGCAAAAAAGCAAAAATTAATTTCGAGTAGATTCTCTAACAATCAATTGCGTTGGAAGTGTTTTGATTCGGGGCACAAACACTTCGTTTTGGTTTTTCTTTTGAATGGCTTCGAGCAACACTTCAAAAGAAGCTGTACCCATTTCATAACTCGGTTGGTCAATCGTACTCAGCGACGGCGAAATCACTTTCGACATGAACCAATTGCTAAAACCAATCACTTTCACTTGCTCTGGCACTTTGATGCCTGCCTGATTCAAATACGAAAGTACGCCCACCGCCACCAAATCTGTAATCACGAAAAAACCGTCCGTTTCGGGGTTTTGTGTCATGATTTCTTTGGCAAAGGCAAATCCTTCTTCAAACGAAACCCTTGTGCAAGCGCGAACCATTTTTGATTGATACACAAGATCGTGTTTTTCGAGTGCTTGTTTGTAGCCCAAAAACCGATCGATGGCATTCTGCGGATTCAATGGGCCTCGAATGTGGGCAATGTTTTGACAACCCATCTCAATCAAATGTTGCACCGCTGTTTGTGCTGCCAATCGATCGTCGATGATGACCTTTGAACATGGAATGGCTTTCGAAATTTTGTCAAAAATAACCAACGGAATATCCCGTTCTATGATTTCTAAAATATGTGCTTCGTCGTTAGATTCGTTGGAAAGCGACATGATGATGCCGTCCACACGTTTGTTGAGCAACAAGCGCACTTGCTTTTTTTCCATTTCTTTCGATTCGTTCGATTGCAAAATAATGACCAAATAATTGTTTTTTTCGGCTTCGTCAATAATGCCATTGATCACATTCGAAAAAAAATGATGCACCACTTCTGGGATAATCAAACCAATGGTTTTAGAGGCTTGCGTTCGCAAATTGACCGCAAATTCGTTGGGAGTATAATTTAGTTTTTGAGCCAAATTCAACACTGCCGCTTTTGTTTTCGGACTCACGTCAGCATAATTTTTTAATGCTTTCGAAACCGTTGTCACAGAAATATTCAATTCTTCTGCAATGTTTTTTAACGTAATTTGCTTGTCCTTCATTTTATGCACTATTTTCTTTCTATAGATTTCAAATTCAAAATGGGTTCGTTGCGGCTCATCATTATTAAAATCAGATTTGTATTAAATTTAGCTTTTTTTCTATACATATAATACAATGCCTCAAAGCCTCTTCTGGATTTACAAATATGATGAAATTTTACGAAATAAAATCGAAAACGATTTCGGTATTTTCGAAAACGATTTCGGTACATTATCTCAATTTTTTTGTGTGTATTAAAATTAATTTCGAAAAAAATATTTTAAAAATTTACTAATTAATCAACTAACAAATGAAAACAAAATTACGCTTTACAAAAATCCTTGCCTTTGGGTTTTTCCTTGTTTCGTATTTTTCTTTTGCCCAAAACAGTGTTTCTGGAACCATTCAAGATGAAAGCGGTGGGCAGTTGCCTGGTGTGAATGTGAGCATTGAAAATTCGTCTAAAGGAACTGCCTCCGATTTTGATGGCAACTATAGCCTTGACAATTTAGAAGAAGGCAATTATACATTGGTTTTTTCCTTCTTGGGCTACAAAACTCAAAAGAAAACACTCAGTATAAAAGGGTCTAGCAAGTTAAACATTGTCATGCAAGAAGACGCCACACAATTGGACGATGTTGTCGTTACGGGAGTTGTGAATCCGCGTTCAAAATTGCAATCGAGTGTGTCGGTAAGTTCCGTTTCAACCACGCAAATAGACCAAACTGCTCCTCGCGCTACCGCCGAAATTTTCCGCTCAATTCCGGGGATTAAATCCGAATCAACGGGTGGAGAAGGAAATGCCAACATCACGGTTCGTGGTATTCCAGTGGCTTCAGGTGGTGGTAAATTCTTACAATTGCACGAAGATGGAATGCCTGTGATGCAATTTGGCGACGTCGCTTTTGGAAATGCCGATATTTTCTTAAGAAACGACCAAACCATTGCACGCATTGAAGCCATTCGTGGGGGTTCTGCCTCAACCATGACGAGCAATTCTCCTGCGGGAATCATCAACTTTATTAGTAAAACAGGAACCACTGAAGGTGGAAGTGTGATGCAATCTTTCGGGGTTGATTTTGATAATTTAAGAACTGATTTCGAATATGGTTCACCGATCACGGAAACGCTTCGTTTTCACGTGGGTGGATTTTTCCGTCAAGGCGAAGGCCCAAGAAATGCGGGTTACACCGCTAATTTGGGTGGACAAATCAAAGCCAATTTGACCAAAGAATTTAAAAAAGGATATGTTCGTTTGTATTTCAAACATCTTAATGACAAAGCAATTGGCTACTTGCCAATGCCAGTTCAAGTTTCAGGTACGAATGCCAATCCAACATGGAGTTCATTACCAAACTTCGATATTTTAAAAGACACTCCTCACAGTGCTTTGTTTTTAGACAATCTAACGATGGGTGCTGATGGAAGCCGCAGAAGAAGCAACATTGCCGACGGAATGAATCCAATTGCTACTTCGGTGGGTGCTGAATTATCTTTTGATTTAGGAAATAATTGGAAGTTTGAAAGCCGTATGCGTCAAAACTACCACCGTGGTCGATTTATATCGCCATTCCCAGCGGAAGTAGCCACTGCTGCAAGTCTTGCCACAGCTTTTGATGTGCCAAATTTAACTTTTGCAAACGGTGCGAATGCAGGTCAAAACGTAGCCAGCGATGCGCTTGTGATGAGAATTCACACTTTTGATACAGAAATCAACAATTTTAATAATTTCACCAACGACATGAAATTGTCAAAATCTTTAGGCGATTTAAACATGACTTTTGGTTATTACAGAGCGTTACAAAACATCGGAATGACATGGCTTTGGAATTCTTACCTACTCGAAGTTAAAGGCGAAAATGCAGCTTTGATCAATGCAGGCGCAAATTCTACGAATGGTTTGTATGCATACGGTCAGCCATTTTGGGGCAATTGTTGTACAAGAAACTACGATGCGGTTTACGATATTGCGGCGCCTTATGTAGCAGGTCAATATGAAATCAACGAAAAAATGAATGTGGACGTAAGTGTGCGTTTCGATTCGGGAACTGCCAGAGGTTCTTATGCAGGTGCCATCACAGCCAACAACATTGACGTGAACAGTGACGGCGTGATTCAACCCAACGAAGAAGAAGTAGCGGTAATTGACAATGCCAACAGATTGCCAATCAACTACGATTTTAACTATGTTTCTTATTCAGCAGGTTTGAACTATTTGCTAAACGAAAACCAATCAGTTTTTGCAAGATATAGCAAAGGCGGCAGAGCGAATGCGGATAGATTATTGTTTGGTGCGGCTGTCTTGCCTTCCGGCGATGCATTGCCAGGTTTGAGTGCTGACGAAGTAACGCAAGCTGAATTAGGATTCAAACACAGAAAAAATAATGTAAGTCTTTTTGCAACGGCATTTTTAGCTAACACTTCTGAGCAAAACTGGGATTTTGCAGGTGGTTCGCCAAGAGAAATTCAACGTGAATATGAAGCGTATGGTTTGGAATTAGAAGCTGCTTATTCAAAAGACAGATTGAATGTAAGCGGAAGTGTTACTTGGACAAAAGCCGAAATCACCGAAGATTTTTTCAGTCCTGCTTTGGTTGGAAACACTCCAAGAAGACAAGCTGATTTCATCTATAATGCGATCGGATCTTATAGTTTGGGTGCCAAAAAACAACACAATGTTGGTTTTTCGTTAATTGGAACAACTAAATCTTTTGCGCAAGACAACAACGAATTAATCATGCCAGGCTATTTATATGTGAATCCATTTGTGTCATTCGAATTGACAGAAGGACTTTCTGCGATGTTGAACGTAAACAATTTATTCAACACCATCGGTATTACTGAAGTAGAAGAAGGAAGCATCACTGAAAACACAGACAATATTGTAAGAGCGCGTTCAATCAATGGAAGAACTACTTCATTAACGCTTGCTTACAGATTCTAAATTCAATAAAAAAAGTTAGTTTTGATTCCTACTCGTCACTATTGATGGGTAGGAATCTCTTTAAAATCTATACTATGTTCGTAAAATCTATTTTAAAAATCGCATTTGTTTTTCTGTTTTCGCAAAGTGCTTTTTCTCAATCTGAAACAACATCAGAAAAAAAGAAAACACACAAAGCCATTGTTTATGGAAGTGAAACATGTCATTATTGCATCGACACGAAAAAATTCTTGACCGAAAACAACATCGAATATAAATTTTACGACATTGATCAAGACCAAAACGCACTGAAACGTATGTTGAGTGCCTTGCGAAAAGCTTCCATCGATGTGTCGAAGCTTGAAATTCCTGTGGTCATCTATGGCGAAAGCATCATTGTAAACGGCGAAAACTTTCCTCAGTTTCTTTCCCTTTTATTAGAAACCATTAAAAAAGAAAACCTTGAATAAAATAAAACTCAACTTCTGGCAAATCTTAAACATGAATGTGGGCTTTTTTGGCATTCAATATAGTTTTGGTTTGCAACAAAGTGCAGTCAACCCGATTTATGATTTTTTAGGCGCAAGTCCCGATGAAATTCCCTTGCTCAATCTTGCGGGACCCATCACGGGATTGTTGGTACAACCGATTGTGGGAGCTTTAAGCGATAAAACTTGGCATCCAAAATTTGGACGACGCAAACCCTATTTTCTATTAGGTGCTATTTTGTGTAGTTTGGCTTTATTAGCATTTCCGTTCAGTAGTTCTTTGTGGATGGCGGCCGGTTTGTTGTGGATTTTAGATGCCGGAAACAATATGGCAATGGAACCTTACAGAGCATTTGTGGCAGACAAACTAATTGACGAACAACAACCTTTGGGTTTTCAAATGCAAAGTTTTTTTACGGGTTTCGGGCAAACATTAGCCAATCTTTCACTCTTTATTTTTCCAATCATTATCGTTGGAAAAACAGGTTCTTTGCCTTCTTGGGTCTATGCTTCGTTCTTTTTAGGAGCAATTTGCTCGATTGGTTCTATTTTATGGAGTATGAAAACGACCTCCGAAATTCCACCCACCGAAGAAGAATTGGCTTTTATGAAAAGTAAAAAAAGAGGAGTTCTTGAGCCAATCATCGAGATTATTTCAGCCATCAAAGACATGCCAAAAGTTATGTGGCAATTGGCTTTAGTTTATTTGTTTCAGTGGTACGCCTTGTTTTGTTATTGGCAAAATTCTTCCAAAAGTATTGCGCTTTCTGTTTGGAATGCCACACCAAAATCCAATCCAGAAGCTTATGAGCAAGCTGTGAGTTGGACAGGTTTGGTCAATGGTTGGTATAACATTGTCACCTTCCTGATTGCTTTTGCTTTGGTCGGATTCGCCAAAAAATATTCAGCTAAAAGCGTGCACGCCATTTGTTTGCTATTGGCAGCCATTGGGTTTTTGGCATTTCCACACATAGAAAACAAAAACCTACTGTTTTTTGCCATCACTGGTTTTGGCATCGGTTGGGCAAGCATGATGGGGATTCCCTATTTGATGGTGGTGGCCTCGATTCCAAAAGAACGTTACGGCGTGTACATGGGCATTATCAACATGATGATTGTGATTCCAATGATCATTCAAAACTTGTCGTTTGGATTTATCTTAAAATATTTTTTGAACAATGACCCCAGAAATGCGATCACTTTTGCTGGAATACTGCTCGTTTTGGCAACAGGTTGCACGCTATTAATCAAAAACAAAAAAGCAACAGCGCTCACTTGAAAGGATGAAAACTATTTTTTACAACAAAAGCATTGAATTATTGCACAACGTGGCTTCGCCTCACGGATTCGTGGCAAGTGCCGAAAACACTTCCAACTACAAAAGAGTTTGGGCGAGAGATGGCGTGATTTGTGGTTTGGCGGCTTTGGCTTCGAATGATCAAACGCTCATTGAAACTTTTAAGAAAACCATCGAAACTTTAGCTGCAAACCAGCACAACATTGGTACAATTCCGTCTAATGTTTTGGTTACAGATGAAAAAACGGAAGTAAGTTATGGCGGTTTGGCGGGCAGAGTGGATGCGGTTACTTGGTTTGTGATTGGGGTTTGTCAATATGCTTTTCATCAAAACGATTCTTCTTTTGTAGAAAAATACGAATCGCACATCGAAAAAGCCTTGCTATTATTAGAGGCTTGGGAATTTAACAACAAACATTTGGTTTATGTGCCTTTGTCAGGAAATTGGGCAGACGAATACATTACCGATGGTTATGTTTTGTATGATCAATTATTGCGAATTTGGGCTTTGAAAAGCTACAATTTCTTCAAAAAAAGTGATGAAATTTCGCTTAAACTGAATCAAATCACGCAACAAATAGAATGTAACTTCTTACCAGATGCCAATGGGGAAAAATTTCACGAGAGAGCTTACAAAAATCTAGAATTTAAAGGATTTTTGCCTTGTTCATTTTCGCCTGCGGGCTATAAAACCAATTTTGATGCTTTCGCAAATGCTTTGGTTTTGATGCTCAATTTCGGCACAAAAGAAATGCAACTTCAAATTCTCCATTACGCTTTTGAATTGGCAAAAAACACCCAACTAGGTTTAATTCCTGCGTTTTGGCCTCCTATTTTTGAAAAAGACGAACATTGGAATTTGTTAAAAGAAAATTGCAAATATGAATTCAGAAATTTCCCTTTCGAGTTTCACAACGGCGGTAGTTGGCCGATGGTCAACGGATTTTTGGGCTTGGCTTTCATGCAACATTCAGAAACTGAAAAAGCCATTTTTATTTTAGAAAAAATCAATCAAGCCAATGCAAAAATGGATTTTTCGTTTTATGAAAATTTCAACACAGAAATTGGCACCACCAATGGTGTTCCTTTTTGTGCTTGGAGTGCGGCGGCGGCTGTTTTACTTGAACAAACAATACATACTAATTTTAAATTATTAATCTAAATTGAAAACAATAGATATTCTTTGTGTCGGCGAGGTCTTGATCGATTTTATAGGTCACGAAATGAATACTTCCATCAATAGAACCCGAGATTATCACCGATTTTTGGGTGGTTCGCCCACCAATGTGGCTGTGAATGCAGCTCGGTTGGGCTTGAAATCTGTGTTGGTGGCCACCTGCGGAAAAGATGGTTTAGGCGATTATATTTTCAGAAAATTACAATCCAACGAGGTCAATATTCAATACATTCAAAGAAGTGATTCGGCACCAACATCCATTATTTTGGTGTCAAAATCTACCAATACGCCCGATTTTATTCCTTACCGAGAAGCAGATTGTTTGATTAACGAAACGCAAATCCCTGATGATTTACTTTTGGAATCTAAAATATTTCACACGACTTGTTTTGCTTTGAGCAAAAATCCAGCACGCCAAACCATATTGCATCGTGCGGAACAAGCCAAAGAATTAGGTTTGAAACTAAGCATTGATATTAATTTTTCGGAAAGAATTTGGCCCGACCGAGAAGAAGCGAAAGAGGTTTTAAAATCTTATTTGAAATTCAACCCGCTCGTAAAATTAAGCGAAGACGATTGCTATCGTTTGTTTGCAGCAACCAAAACGGAAGATTTTATTTTCGATTATTTTCACGGCTTAGGTGCTGAAACCATTTGTTTGACCAAAGGAAAAAATGGAGTGGTCTTGTCAAACTTAAATGAAGGATTGTTTTTTCAACCTGCCAATTATATTGCAGAAATCAAAGATACAACGGGAGCAGGAGATGCCTTTTGGACAGGCTTTTTGTTTGCACAATTGCAAAACAAATCATTTGAAGAAAGCATGCATACTGCACAAAAACTAGCCACTATCAAACTCCAAAACGTAGGCCGATTGCCAGACAATTTGGATATTGAATCTTTGTTAAAAGCATAAAAAAAACCGTTTGAAACGAAAAATTTCAAACGGTTTTTGGTTTTTATAAATTTTGTAGAATTTTATTGCGATCGATGTTTTTGCGTTAGGGATAGAAGCGACATCCCCCGATTTTTCATCGGGGATATAGCGAATAGCCCGACCCGCAGTCCCGACAGCTATCGGGAGCCCAAATCTTATTTAAAAGCCTGCATTCCTGTAATGTCAGCACCTGTAATTAATAAGTGAATGTCATGTGTTCCTTCGTAAGTAATCACGCTTTCTAAATTCATCATGTGGCGCATGATTGAATATTCGCCTGTGATGCCCATGCCACCTAAAATCTGACGGGCTTCTCTTGCGATATGGATAGCCATATCCACATTGTTTCTTTTTGCCATCGAAATTTGCGCTGTTGTGGCTTTGTTTTCGTTGCGCAAAACGCCCAAGCGCCAAGTCAATAATTGTGCTTTTGTGATTTCAGTGATCATTTCCGCTAATTTCTTTTGTTGCAATTGCGTGGCACCAATTGGTTTGTCAAACTGAACACGCTCTTTTGCATAGCGCAACGCAGTGTCGTAGCAATCCATTGCCGCACCAATCGCTCCCCAAGCAATGCCATAACGTGCTGAATCCAAACAACCTAGTGGCGCTCCTAAACCAGATTTGTTAGGCAATAAATTTTCTTTGGGCACTTTTACATTGTCAAAAATCAATTCGCCAGTAGCCGAAGCACGCAATGACCATTTGTTGTGCGTTTCTGGAGTGGTGAAACCTTCCATGCCACGCTCCACAATCAAACCATGAATACGACCTTCTTCGTTTTTTGCCCAAACCACCGCAATATCAGCAAACGGAGCGTTCGAAATCCACATTTTAGCACCATTGAGCAAATAATGATCGCCCATGTCTTTGTAGTTGGTGGTCATCCCGCCAGGATTGGAACCATGATCGGGCTCTGTTAATCCGAAACAACCCATGAATTCGCCAGAAGCCAATTTGGGTAAATATTTTTGTCTTTGAGCTTCGTTGCCATATTTAAAAATCGGATACATCACCAAAGAAGATTGCACAGACGCCGTTGAACGCACACCAGAATCGCCACGCTCGATTTCTTGCATGATCAAACCATAAGAAATTTGGTCCAATCCTGCTCCGCCATATTCTTGTGGAATATAAGGGCCAAAAGCACCAATATCGGCTAATCCTTTAATGATTTGCGTAGGAAATTCAGCTTTTTGAGCATAATCTTCAATAATCGGCGAAACATCTCTTTTTACCCATTCGCGGGCGGCATCGCGCACTAATTTATGTTCTTCAGTCAATAATTCATCCAATAGATAATAATCGGGAGCTTGAAATAAATCTGGTTTCATGAATTTTATAATTAAAATGTTTTTAAAAACAATTGCCTAAAGATAATTGATTGTTGTTGAAACAATTGTTTAAATCGACGCAAAAATAAGTAAAGAAATGTAACAAATTAGCGAACAAATGTTATAAAATGTTTTAAAATCTAAATAATTGTGCCTCATTTTCTATTTTGTGTTGAGACCATTGTGTAAAATTTGTTTTTAACAATTTAAAAATTCAGTTGAAACAAAAAGATGATCATCGACGATTCAGGTTCTAAATGTGATTTATTAAGTTTGTGATGGTGCAATTCACAATTAAAAAATGCGAATGTAAACTGCTTTTATAAGATGAAAAAAATTAAAATTGGTAGGTTAAATGGGGAGTTACACAGCAATCTAATTTTACATCTTGGGCTGAACTCTGAATAAGTTCATCTGTTGGTTCGAAAAACGAAAAGCCAATTTTTAAAACATCTGGACGACAGTTGGATAAAAACCGATCGTAAAAACCTTTGCCATAACCAATTCTATTGCCGATGCGGTCGTAAGCTAAAACGGGGACAAAAACAACGTCAATCATTACAACTGGCACTTGCAAACCTGTTTCGGGTTCGGGAATGCCCCAATCATTGACCTTGAGCTTAGTGGTATCAGTCAGCAGAAAATGTTCCATCGTCGATGTTTCAAAATTGCTTTTGGAAATAACAATTTCTTTGTCTTTGCCCATTAGAATCTGAAAAACGGGTTCAGTTTGCACTTCTTTCAGTCGTTCGATGTCAAAAAATAAATGATAATACGTTTTATTCCAAATGTCAAGTTGCAACAATTGATTGGCAATGTCCAGACTTTTATCTGAAATTTCATCGGATGATAATTGGGTCCGCATCGATTTGTATTGCTGACGAAGCGTGTTTTTTTGGTTCATTTGATTATTTTTATTCTGCGGAAAGTTGTGTGGATATATGAAAAATGGCATCGCCCTGAAACACAATCGGCGCATGATTCACGTTGATCAAATAGCCCGCTGTGGGTGCTTTGATGAGGTGTTCTAATTTTCCGTAAGGATCCGAAATCGTGGCAATTTTTTGCCCTTTTTCAACAAAACTACCCACTTCGGCAAACCCAATAAACATGCCAGAAGACTTGGCCCGAATCCAAGTGGAATTTTCGATAAAAACAATCGGGTTTTCTTCATTTTTTATCGCTTGTCGGGTGGCAAGCATGTTTAAATTTTTTAGAAATCTCTTGGCGCCATCCACACCCACTTGCGTAATATTTGCATTCAAATCCAACGATTTTCCGCCTTCAAACAACAAAATTTTCACACCTTTTTTTTGGCAAGCACTTCTAAAAGAGCCCATAATATTTTTGGAATACAAAACAAACGGTGCGTGAAAAACCGACGCCAAACTTTTTAATTCTGCATCCTTCTCAACGATTCTGATATGCGGTGCGTTGAATCTGCTTGCGCCACCAGCATGAAAATCAACCACATAATCAATGTGAGGCACAATTTCGGTGAGCATATAATGCGCAAATCTGCTGGCTAACGAACCAGTTTTGCTTCCTGGAAATACCCGATTTAAATCGCGACCGTCGGGGAATTCTCTTTTTTGATTCACAAAACCAAAGATATTGACCACAGGAATGCAAATAATGGTGCCGATGGCAGGGCGGTTGATTTTTTGCACAATGATTTGTCTTACAATTTCAATTCCGTTGATTTCATCGCCGTGCATTCCCGCACAAAACAAAACTGTGGGGCCGGGTTTTTTTGACCGATGAATGATGATTGGAATTTTTAGCTTTGTCATATTATGCAATCGAGCAATTTCCATATCAATGGTTTTGCTTTCGCCAGGCAATATCGTTTCGCTCAGTATCGTCATATTTTTAATAATGAAAAAAAATATTGAAATTCAGTTAGTTATGTTTTAAGCAACATTTTTTCTATCACTAACGGAAAAAATTGATGCTCAAGTTGTAAAACCTTCGTTGCAATGGCTTCGGGCGTTTCGCAATCGGTAATCGCAACTTTTTCTTGAAAAATAAAATCGCCTTCGTCGTAATGTTCATTAACAAAATGAATCGTGATGCCACTTTCGGGTTCTTTATTTTCAAAAACTGCTTTGTGTACGTGCATTCCATACATTCCTTTGCCACCATATTTTGGCAACAAAGCAGGATGAATATTGATGATCTTATTGTCGAAAGCACGAACTAAATACGATGGAATTTTCCATAAAAAACCAGCCAGAACAATTAAATCAGGTTGAAAACTTTCAATTTGTTTCAAAAAAGCTTCCGACTCAAAGCTTGATTTCGAAAAAACGACCGTCGGAATTTGATATTTTTCTGCTTTTTCAAGCACTCCCGCTTTTGGTTGATTTGAAAAAATCGCTTCGACTGAAAACCGCTTGTTTTTAAGCGATTGAATCACAATTTGTTCGGCATTGGAACCACCACCAGAAGCAAAAATGATAATTTTACGCATGTATTTTTATTTAAAACACACAAAAAAACAAATATTTATTGACTCTAAAGCCTTATTGTCATTTAATTATCAAAATAAATGACTACTTTCGTATCACATTTATAAACTAAAATGTTGTTTTAAAATAAAGTTTTTTATTTTTGCCAACAATTAAATTACTAAAATCAAAGATTATGTCAGACATTGCATCAAGAGTAAAAGCGATTATAGTGGACAAATTAGGCGTTTACGAAAACGAAGTGGTATCAGAAGCTAGTTTCACTAACGATTTAGGAGCTGATTCATTAGACACTGTAGAGCTTATTATGGAATTCGAGAAAGAATTTGACATCCAAATTCCAGACGACCAAGCAGAAAACATTGCTACTGTTGGACAAGCTATTTCTTACATCGAAGAAGCTAAGAAATAATAACAAACATTCCCGTATGGTTTATTCAAGCCTGCGGGAGTTTTTGTTTTTAGTAAATGCAAATTAGAGATTCTCAAAATCTTTTTACCATAAACTTTATATCCCTTAGCTCTTTAGTTGTTTTGCTTTAGATCTAAAGGGTTTTTTATTTAAGAAGTTTAAAAACTACACATATATGGAATTAAAACGAGTTGTTGTAACGGGCTTAGGGGCTTTGACCCCGATTGGAAATAACATTCAAGAATATTGGGATGCTTTATTGCAAGGAAAAAGTGGTGCAGCTCCGATTACTTATTACAACACAGAAAAGCACAAAACAAAGTTTGCCTGTGAAGTAAAAAATTTCAACATCGAAGACTACATGGATCGAAAAGAATCCAGACGTTTAGATAAGTTTGCTCAATATGCCATTGCTGCAAGCGATGAAGCCATCAAAGATGCAGGAATTACACACGAAAACTCAAATAGAAACAGAATTGGTGTTATTTGGGGTGCTGGAATTGGCGGTTTAGAAACTTTTCAGGAAGAAGTAATGTATTATGCCAAAGGCGATGGGACTCCGAAATTCAATCCATTTTTCATTCCAAAAATGATTGCAGACATTGCTCCTGCTCATATTTCGATGAGAAATGGCTACATGGGGCCTAACTATACAACCGTTTCTGCTTGTGCTTCATCAGCCAATGCCATGATTGACGCATTCAATTATATTAGATTAGGCATGTGCGACGTCATTATTACGGGTGGCTCTGAGGCTGCGGTCACTATTGCAGGAATGGGTGGTTTCAATTCGATGCATGCGCTTTCTACAAGAAACGACAGTCCAGAAACGGCATCAAGACCTTTTGATGCCAATCGAGATGGATTTGTGTTGGGCGAAGGTGCTGGCGCTTTAGTTTTAGAGGAATATGAGCACGCCATTGCAAGAGGAGCTAAAATTTATTGCGAAATTGGCGGCGGTGGCATGTCTTCAGATGCTTATCATTTAACAGCACCACATCCAGAAGGAATCGGCGTGATTGCAGTGATGGAAAACACCCTTCGCGATGCTGGAATGACACCAGATCAAGTGGATCATATCAATACGCATGGCACTTCTACACCTTTGGGCGATGTTGCCGAGTTGAAAGCCATCAGCCATGTTTTTGGTGTGCATGCTAAGAATATCAACATCAACTCGACTAAATCCATGACAGGACATTTGTTGGGAGCTGCGGGTGCCATTGAAGCCATTGCATCCATTTTGGCTATTCAGCATGGAATTGTACCACCTACAATCAATCATACAACAGTGGATGAAAACATCAATCCTGAATTAAACTTGACCTTGAACAAACCACAAAAGAGAGAAATCAATGTTGCAATGAGCAATACATTCGGATTTGGCGGTCACAACGCTTGTGTTTTGTTTAAAAAATTCGTGTCTTAATTTTTTATGGGTTTCTTAAAAAATATATTCTCAAAAAGCTCTCAGATTCCAAAAGAAGATGAGGGCTTTTTTATTGCTTTAAAACAAATGATGGGATTTGAACCCGTTGAATTGCAGCATTATAGAAAAGCATTTACGCATCGTTCTGTAAACAAATTGGATGCAGACGGCAAACCCATGAGTTATGAAAGACTTGAGTTTTTGGGCGATGCCATGTTGAGTGCCGTGATTGCGAGTCATCTTTTTAACAAAGTGCCCGCTGGCAATGAAGGCTATTTAACAAAAATGCGATCCAAAATAGTGAGCCGAGATCATTTGAATGAATTGGGAAAAGATTTTAAATTAATACAGTTTTTAGAGTCTAAAAATCCTGTGCAAAGTCTGGGCGACAATATTTATGGCAATATGTTTGAAGCTTTTATTGGCGCCATTTATTTAGACCGAGGTTTTGCTTATTGCGAACAATTTATTTTACAAAAAATAGTAGTTCCTTATGTTGATATAGAACGATTAGAGGGAAAAGTAATCAGTTATAAAAGTTTGTTGATAGAATGGTGCCAAAAGCAAAAAAGTACTTTTCACTTTGATTTTGTGTTGGACAATGGCAATGATAAAGAGCATTATTTTAGTGTGAAATTATTCATTGATGACAAAATTATAGCGAAAGCAAGAGCGACTTCAAAAAAGAAAGCGGAAGAAATGGCTGCAAAAAGAGCCTTTTTCGCATTGCAGGACAAAATAGAAATTAAAAAATAAAATCACGCACTCAATCTTTTTCGTTTATAAAAATAAGTTAATCGACTCCTAAACTCTTCATTTAAAAGTGATAAATGCTATATTTACAATTAATTTTAGAAAATGAGTGCATACAAGTTAACTTTTGAAGACACGGATGAAGACGAGTTTACATGGCTTGCTATCCATTCTTCTTTAATTAATTTTAGAATGGCTTATTTTTTAAATCAATCATTAAAGACTTTTTTTAAGATTGTAAGAGAAGATATTAAGGTGGATCATAAAAATGCTTCTTACGGCTTTACTCATTTCGAATTCTTTGATAAAAAACTTGAAAGATATTGGAAATTAGTTGAAAACAAAGCTATTTCAAACGATAACTTTTTCCAAACAGATGGTTTATTCGGTTCAGAATCAATAGCAACGACGCTTTATTTTCTTCCAGAATTCAAAAAAGTAGATTATATTCTTAAAATTGACACGGTTTGTGAGCAAAGTGAAATAGAATTTTTATTGCAAAAAATAGCTTCCATTCCGCAAGTTGCCTCAACTTATTTATTACCAGAAACAATTCAAAAATCAAAAAACAGCTTACTATATAAAGTATGAAACCAACAAACAAAAAAACCAAAATTGTTGCCACTCTCGGGCCTGCCTGCAGTTCGAAAGAAGTCATTAGAGACATGATTATTGCCGGCGTTGATGTGTTTAGAATCAATTTTTCGCATGCGGACTACACCGATGTGAAAGAACGCATCGACATCATTAGAGAGCTCAACAAAGAGCATAATTTTACAACTTCAATTCTTGCTGATTTACAAGGGCCAAAACTTCGTGTGGGCGTCATGAAAGAAGATGTTGTTGTAAATGTTGGCGATTTAATCACGTTTACAACCGCCGAAGACATTCCGGGAACAGCGCAAAAAGTGTATATGAACTACAAGCAATTTCCGAAAGATGTAAATCCAGGCGAACGTATTTTGCTTGACGACGGGAAATTAATTTTTGAAGCCGTCAGCACCGACCGTGAAAACGAAGTGGTGGCAAGAGTAGTGCAAGGCGGTCCATTGAAATCGAAAAAAGGTGTCAACTTACCCAATACAAAGGTTTCTTTGCCAGCATTGACTAAAAAAGATATTAAAGATGCCATTTTTGCCATTGAAAATCAAGTAGATTGGATTGCATTGTCGTTTGTAAGAAATTCGGACGATTTGATTTTGTTGCAAGATTTGATAATGAAACATTCAGATCATAAAATTCCTATCGTTGCTAAGATTGAAAAACCAGAAGCGGTAGAAAATATTGATAAAATTGTTGCTTATTGCGATGGTTTGATGGTAGCAAGAGGCGATTTGGGTGTCGAAATTCCAGCACAAGAAGTGCCTTTGATCCAGAAAAAATTAGTGAACCGTGCCAAAACAGCGCGTATTCCTGTGATCATCGCAACGCAAATGATGGAAACCATGATTACAAGTTTGACTCCCACAAGAGCAGAAGTGAACGACGTTGCCAACTCGGTCATGGACGGTGCAGATGCAGTGATGTTGTCGGGCGAAACTTCTGTAGGAAATTATCCTATTCAAGTGATTCAAAAAATGACGCAAATTATCGAAGCTGTGGAAGATTCTCCGCTGATTCAAGTGCCAAAAAATCCACCTCACATCAGAACAAAACGTTTCATCACTAAATCTATTTGTTATCATGCTGCCAACATGGCGAATGAAATTAAAGCGAAAGCTATTTCTACTTTAACAAATAGTGGTTATACAGCATTTCAAATTTCGGCTTGGCGTCCGCAAGCACATATTTTGGTTTATACTTCTAACCAAAGAATTTTAACACAACTCAATTTGCTTTGGGGTGTAAAATCGTTCTACTATGATAAATTTGTAAGTACCGACGATACTGTGGACGATGTAAACCGTTTGGCAAAAGAAAATGGTTTTGTGGACACCGGCGATATGCTGATTAATTTGGCTGCGATGCCGATCACAGACAAAGGAATGGTGAACACAATGCGGATTTCAGAAATTCAATAGATTTTAAACGAATCTTTATAATTAAAAAACAGTTGCAGTTATTTGCAGCTGTTTTTTTATGTAGGGAGCTGAAATTTGAATGTACATTTAAAATATTTAGCAGCATTTAAAGTTTTTGAAAGTGAATTTCATTTCAATGTTTTATAATTGTTACTTTGTATCGGTCAAAATGAGTCAATCTTGTAGTTTATATGAAAAATGTTTTTCTCTTCATTCTAATCGTTTTGTTTTTTTCTTGCGCCAAAAGAGGCAGCATTGAAGGTGGGAAAAAAGACACGATTCCTCCACAATTAAAAATGAGTTTCCCGAAAAATGGCAGCACCAATTTCAATCAAAAAGAAATTAAATTGGTTTTTGACGAATTTATAAAGCTAAAAGATGTCGGAAAACAATTGATTGTTTCGCCACCCATGAACGAAGCACCGCTGATCATGCCAACAAGCGCAACAAAGCAAATTACCATTAAAATTAAAGACACTTTGCTAGAAAACACAACGTATAGTTTCAATTTTGGGCAAAGCATTCAAGACAACAACGAAGGGAATGCGTATGGTCAATTTAAGTACATTTTTTCAACAGGATCATTCATCGATTCGCTTTATTTGCAGGGAACAATCAAAGATGCATTCAATAAAAAAACAGATAATTTTGTTTCAGTAATGCTGTATGAGGCCAATGAAAAATTTACAGATTCGACAGTTTATAAAGAAAAACCACGCTATGTAACCAACACTTTAGATAGTTTAATAACATTCAAACTTGAAAATTTAAAAGCGGGCGATTATTATTTGGTGGCGATGAAAGATAATAACGGAAACAATAAATTTGATCCAAAATCTGAAAAAATTGGATTTTACTCCGAAAAAATCACCATTCCCGATGAAGCAATCTACGAATTAGAGCTGTTTCAAGAAATTGCGCAATTCAAAGCCAGTAAGCCTTCTCAAGCATCGGGCGGTAGATATTTTGTGCCATTGGTTGGCGATAAGTCAAACATTGAAATAACGATCAATGATTTTGAAAACAACATTCCGATTGAAATTACAGATGTTTCCGAAAAAGATTCTGTTCAATTTTGGATGCCAAAAATCAAAAAAGATTCATTGCAAATTCGGATTAGAAAAAACGACTTCGATAAAACTTTTACGGTGCAAAACAAAGACCAAAAGTTAGATTCGCTCAGCATCAAAGCCAAAAAAACAGGCGGTCTCGATTTTAGAGACGACCTCACTTTTGTGAGCACAATTCCGATTCAGTCATTCGACTTGTCTAAAATGAGCCTCATTAAAAGAGATTCTACAAAAATCGTATTTAAAGAATCTTACAACCCATGGAAGCAAGAATTTACGTTGCATTTTGATAAGGAAGAAAATGAAAAATACACGCTTTCACTTTTGCCCGATGCCGTTAAAGATTTCTATGGAAATGTAAACGACAGTTTGATTTTTCGATTTGCAACCCGAGCTTATACGGATTATGGTAATTTGAGATTGGAACTGAAAAACGCAAAATCTTATCCAATCATTTTAGATTTGACAGACGACAAAGGGAAAGTTTTGGCAACGCAATATCTTGAAAAACAAGAAGATTTTGTTTATTTCAACCATTTAGTTCCAGCCATTTTTACCATCAGAATTATTTATGATGAAAACAAAAATAAACAATGGGACACGGGCAGTTATTTAGAAAAACGACAAACCGAGGAAGTATTCTATTTTAAAAACGCCATCGATATTCGAGCCAATTGGGATTGGGAGCAAACCATTGATTTGGGCGCAGATTAGCGTTTGTTTTTAAAGAAGTTTTGCATCAAAAGCATCGCTTCGTGAGCCAAAATGCCCCCTTCCACTTTTGTTTTTGGATGAATCGTGGTGCCTAACGTTTGAAAACCTCGTTTTTCGTCTGAAGCTCCAAAAACAATACGGTCTATTTGACTCCAATACAAAGCTCCTGCACACATTTGGCAAGGTTCTAAAGTGACATAAAGTGTGCAGCCTTTCAAATATTTTCCGCCCAAAAAATTAGCCGCCGCCGTAATGGCCTGCATTTCAGCATGTGCCGTCACATCGTTCAATCGTTCTGTTAAATTATGTGCTCTTGCAATCACTTTGTTTTGCACCACCACTACAGCACCTACAGGAACTTCTCCCAAATCGAAAGCCGTTTGTGCTTCGATGAGTGCCTTTTTCATAAAATAAGCATCTGAAAAAACGTCGATCATAAATTGAAAGTTAAAGGTTGGAAATTGATAGTTAGAAGCCAAAAGTCGAAAAAACTTTGGAAAGAATGCTATTAAAAAGCTAAAAAGAATCGAAATTCAAACTAAATCGTAATTTTGTGCTTCATGAAAATTTCAGACTACAAATTCCTATCTTCGATTGATCATCCAGATGATTTGAGAAAATTATCTCAAGCATCCTTGCCTGAGGTTGCTGTCGAGTTGAGGAGTTTTATCCTTGATATTGTTGCTACAAAAGAGGGGCATTTGGGTGCGAGTTTAGGTGTTGTCGAACTTACATTGGCTTTGCACTATGTTTTCGATACGCCGCATGATTTGTTGGTTTGGGATGTGGGTCATCAAGCTTACGGGCACAAAATTTTGACAGGAAGAAGAAATCAATTTCACACCAACCGGCAATGGAACGGCATTTCTGGTTTTCCAAAAAGAGATGAAAGCATTTTTGATACGTTTGGTGTCGGACATTCTTCTACGTCCATTTCTGCGGTTTTAGGGATGGCAATTGCATCCAAATTGCAAGGCGATTTAAAAAAACAACATATTGCAGTGATCGGCGATGCTTCAATTGCAGCAGGAATGGCTTTTGAAGGATTGAACCATGCGGGTGTGGCTGATGCCAATGTTTTGATTGTTTTGAACGACAACGCCATCGGGATTGATCCAAGTGTTGGTGCACTGAAAAACTATCTCACTGCGGTAAAAGAAGGAAAAAACCATCCTGCCAACAACATGATTAAATCATTGAATTTTAATTATTTCGGTCCTGTTGACGGGCATGATATGAATGCTTTAGTCGATGTTTTCAATGATTTGAAATCCGTTTCTGGCCCAAAATTTTTGCATGTCATTACAACAAAAGGCAAAGGCTTATTGCAAGCAGAAGAACATCAAGTTTTATATCACGCTCCCGGAAAATTCAATCGGGTTACAGGCGACATTCTTCCGAAAAACGAAGCGCATTTGCCACCAAAATTCCAAGATGTTTTCGGAAAAACATTGGTTTCTTTGGCAGAAAAAAACGACAAAATTATTGGAATTACACCCGCTATGCCATCAGGATCGTCCTTAAAATTTATGATGGAAGCATTTCCCGAAAGGGCTTTTGATGTGGGCATTGCCGAACAACATGCCGTGACACTTTCTGCGGGCATGGCAACACAAGGTTTGGTTGTTTTTTGTGCCATTTATTCCACATTCATACAACGCGCTTACGATCAAATCATACACGACGTAGCGTTGCAACATTTGCCTGTGGTTTTTTGCATTGACAGAGCAGGTTTGGTGGGCGAAGATGGCGCAACGCATCAAGGAGTGTATGATATTGCTTTTTTAAATTGTATTCCAAATATCATCATCAGTGCGCCGAGAACAGCACAGGATTTAAGAAATCTAATGTTTACAGCGCAGTTCAATACCGAAAATCCATTTTCCATTCGATATCCGCGTGGACGTGCTTTGGAAACAGATTGGGAACAACCATTTGAAAAAGTAGAAATAGGGAAGGGCAAATGTTTGAAAGAAGGAAGTCTAATAGCGGTTTTATCCACCGGATTTATTGGAAATCATGTCATTGAGACACTTCAAAAGGTGCAAAGTGTAGAGAAATATTCACATTATGATTTTATGTTTATTAAACCACTAGATGAGGTTCTTTTGCATTCAATTTGTCTGAAATACGCTCAAATCATCACTGTGGAAGAAGGTGCAATTCAAGGTGGATTTGGAAGTTCTATTGCGTCTTTCATAGCAAAGCATCACTATAAAAATGAGTTGAAAATTTTAGGAATTCCTGATACTTTTATCGAGCAAGGCGCCGTTCTTGAACAATATAAGTTTTGTGGACTCGATGTAAATAATTTGATAAAAGTCTTTGATTCTTTATAAAAATCGACATTTTTGCAACTTCAAAAAAAAGCCTAAAAATGTATCCAAAATCACTTTCAACATTGTTGTTTTTCTTTTTCTTTTTGTCAAATTGTATAGCACAACCCATTATTCGTACTGAAAAGGAAAAAGACACAACTTATTGGGTTCATAAAAACGTCGTCAATTTTGATTTAACACAAATTGCATTTTCGAATTGGAATGCTGGGGGAAACAGCTCAATTTCAGGGCTTTTGAGAGGAACATTTCAGATGAAATTTACGAGAGGGAAGGTCTTGTGGAACAACGAATTGCTCACAAGATATGGTATCAATAAACAAGAAGGGCGTGAACTTAGAAAAACAGACGACCAGTTTGTGTTGAATTCAAACTTTGGTTATAAAAAAAGCGAAACTTCCAATTGGTATTATTCCGGGCGTTTTAATTTCACATCGCAATTTGTGGAAGGATATGCTTATCCAAATAAAGACATTGCAATATCGCTTCCGTTTGCGCCTGCCTATATTTTCTTAGGAATTGGAACAGAATTGAATTTAAAAGAGAAAGATTTCAATATTTATATGTCGCCATTGACACTCAAAACAACCTTGGTTTTAAATCAAAGATTGGCCAATCAAGGGGCGTTTGGGGTGCGGGGAGCTACTTTTGATGAATTTGGGAATATTCTTTCAGAAGGAAGAAGAAACCGAACCGAAATGGGGGTTTTGATCAATAATTATTGGAAAAAAGAAGTTTATAAAAACATTGTTTACGAAAGTCGCTTGATTTTATTTGCCGACTATATCAATCGAGTAGGTAATATTGACATCGATTGGCAATCGCAATTGGATATGCAAGTCAATGATTTTGTGAAGGCAAACATCACACTTCAAATGATTTATGATGACGATACCAAAGCCAAGAAAGAAATTGATGGCGAACAAGTTACGGTTGGACCAAGATTACAGCTCAAGCAAGTTTTGGGAATTGGAGTGGTGTATGAATTTTAACGCAAAGTGAAATTTGTCAGTGTTTGTGGTACTTTAGAGGTTTTTGCTTCGGCAGAAATTGAATTTTCAGTTATTTTCAAAAAACCCTTTTCAACTCTAAAAGTGCCCATTTGACCCCTGCAAAAACAAGCCCGAGAAAAAAGCATGTTCACTTTTTGAAGTGACTCGTTTTCTAAGGATAAATTTTCACTCTGGTTATTATCCAATTCAAAAATTATTTTTTCGGTCAAATTTCCATCTTCCGTATTTTCTGGACCTGCAACGAAATAGGTGTAAACATAAACGGAAGTGTTTTTATTTTCAACCAAATCGTAATACAACTGACCGATGCCATCTTCTTTGACTGCAAGCGATTTGTTTTTGAAAATTTCAAACTTACAAACTCCTCCGTCGGGACATTCAGAAGCATCTGTTTTTGAAAATTTCATCTGATTTGAAGTAGAACATGCGGTCATGAACATGAGTGAAAAGAAAACTGAAAATAAACGCATTGTTTTGATTTTAAATGTTTTGAAAAACTGCTTCCAACTTAAAAAGTAGAATAATGCAAACAAAGATAGGTTTTTTATTTTCCGTTGAAAGCATTCATCGTGTTTGCCAAACCTGCCAAAACGAAAGATTTGATCGCTTCTGAGGCAACCTCCAATCGTCCGGGTAATGCCTTTTTCTCGTTTTCGTCCCATTCGCCCAACACATAATTGACTTGTTGGCCTTTTTTAAATTCATCGCTGATTCCGAATCTAAACCGAAGATATTCTGAAGTGTTGAGCGTTTGTTGCAAACTTTTCAAGCCGTTGTGCCCGCCGTCGCTTCCTTTGGGTTTGATGCGAATCGTGCCGAAAGACAAATTCAAATCATCAGTGATAATCAGCACATTTTCAAGCGGAATTTTTTCGGCGTCCATCCAATATTTTACCGCTTTTCCACTCAAATTCATATACGTGTTGGGTTTCAAAAGCAGTACTTTTTTTCCTTTGATTGTGCCGCTTCCCAAAGCTCCCAACTTGGCAGTTTGAAATTCGATGCCTTCTGATTTGGCAAAAAAATCGACTACTTTAAACCCGATGTTGTGACGGGTTTGTACATATTCGGCACCAATATTTCCTAGGCCGACAATTAGAAATTTGTTCATTGTGTGCTTGTCTTGTGATAACGTTTTAGAAAAAATAGATTTAAAAAATTTAAAAACCATGGTGTTTCATTTTTCAAAAATCGATTATTGCCCTTTAAAATCAGCTTTTCTTTTTTCTAAAAATGCTTGCGTGCCTTCTTTAAAATCTTGCGTAGCAAAACAAGCACCGAAATTTTCGATTTCAGTTTCGTAGCCATTTTTGCCGTCTTTAAAGCCAGCATTCACGGCTTCGATGGCTTTCGCTAAAGCAACAGGAGCATTTTTGGTAATTTTAGCTGCTATTTTATGCACAAAAGGCATCAACTCTTCCACCGAAACTACGTGATTGACCAATCCGTATTGCAAAGCCGTTGCGGCATCAATCATTTGAGCGGTCATGATCATTTCGAAAGCACGTCCTTTTCCGACCAATTGTGGCAATCGTTGTGTGCCGCCATAACCAGGAATAACACCTAATGTCACTTCTGGCAAACCTAATTTTGCGTTTTCGGAAGCGATTCTAAAATGTGCCGACATGGCCAATTCCAAACCACCACCCAAAGCAAACCCGTTCACGGCTGCAATCACTGGAGTGGATAAATTTTCGATGAAATCAAACAAATCATGCTGTCCTTTCGCTGCCAAAAGCATTCCTTCTTCAGCAGAAAAATGAGCAAATTCTGAAATATCAGCACCCGCCACAAAGGCTTTTTCGCCACTTCCTGTGAGAATAATCGCTCTAATTTCTGGGTTTTTGTTCGCTTCGTCGAAGGCCTGATGCAATTCTTGAATCGTAGCTTTATTGAGCGCATTGAGTTTCGAAGGACGATTGATCGTGATGGTGCAAATCGAATCTTGAATTTCGGATAGGATGTTTTCGTAGTTCATGGATAATTTTATTTTTAAAATTTAATTTTAATCAAATATATAAACACTTCGTAAAATTAGAATTAAATTTTGTAAAAACACTTTGCATTTAATTGAAATGGTCAATTTATAAAGTTTTTTAAGTATTGTTAAAACCAACATGACAATGAAAAAACGATCTGCTAACATTATGAGGTGCCGTAGATTGTAGGATATGAAAAATGGGATGATCAAAGGTGTTCTAGCCTACTTCACATTCGAAAATGAAGAAATGTTGATTACCAAAAGGTTTTCTATCTACACATCAAAAGCGCATAACATCACTTTTTCAATGATTTTCATTTTGTTGATTTTGATGAAAATTATTTAGATTGCTCGTCTTAAATGGCAATTATCGAATTTATGCCGTTGACCAACCAAACGAAGATGAATCACGTATTGAACTATTCTATGATTTTGTTGCCAAATTAACTGATGATTGGTATTTTTACGAAAAATGATAT